>DATKEI010000282.1:0-12129 GCA_035544455.1 Binatia bacterium
ACGGAAGGGCCGGGCCCGCAGCAGGCCCTGGTCGGCCGGGAGCAGCCCGGCCACGCTCCAGACGCCCGACACGTCCAGGGCCTCGTCGAGGGACAGCGGGGGCAGGATGCCGGGAAGCCGTCGCGCCAGCATGGTCTTGCCGCCTCCGGGGGGGCCGAGCATCAGCACGTTATGCCCGCCGGCCGCGGCGATCTCGAGAGCCCGCTTGGCATGGGGCTGGCCACGCACGTCGGCGAAGTCCCCGCACTCGGTGTCGACCTCGGCCGGCGTCGGAGGAGGCCTGGCCGGCGCGATCTCGCGCTCGCCGTTCAGGTACTCGACGGCCTCGTGGAGCGTGGCGAGCGGGATGGCCCGGATGCCCTCCACCACGGCGGCCTCCGGCGCGTTGACGGCGGGAACCAGCAGGTCGCGCAGTGCGTGACGGCGCTGCCGGCGCACGTGAAGGGCGATCGGGAGCACTCCCCGGACGGCCTGAATGCCGCCGTCGAGCGAGAGCTCACCGACGACGAGGACGCCAACGAGATGCTCGGGCTTGATCACTCCGGTGGCGGCCAGGAGGGCCAGGGCCATCGGCAGGTCGAACCCGGCGCCAACCTTGCGCATGTCGGCGGGGGCGAGGTTCACGGTGATCCGCTCGATCGGGAACTCGAAGCCCGAGTTCTTGATGGCGGCGCGGACCCGGTCCCGGCTCTCGCGGACGCTCGAGTCGGGCAGGCCCACGGTGGCGAACGAGGGCAGGCCGCTGGTGACGTCGACCTCGACGGCGACCACGGTGGCGTCGACGCCGGCGAGCGAGGCGGAGAGGGCGCGGGCGATCACGCGCCCAGTCTTGGCCGGGGACGCGCCCCGGTCAACGCCGTGAAACGGATACACCCCCCGGGCGGCGCCGCGGCAACGGCCGAGCGGCGGTCATTCGCGCTCCCCACCGGGGGGGCGCGAATGGCCCGCCTCGCGCGCCAGGTTTGCGGGGTACCGATGGGCGGAGGTACTCCGCGTCGGTCATCCCCTGCGCGAAGCGCTCGGGGATCGGCGCCTCGGACCTGGGCACGCGCACCTCCCGGCACGACTACCTGGTCTTGAAGGCCGGCATCACCTGGGCCGAGAAGCGCTCGAGCTGCTCGAGAATCACCGCCTGCGGCGTGCCCACCGGCTGGCCGACGTTGACGACCTCGAGGCCGGGGTACTTGTGCTGGATCTCCATGAGCTGCTCGGTGATGTGCTCCGGCGGCCCGATCAGCCACGTGCCCGCCTTCACCGCGTGCCGCAGGGTCGGCAGGTTGGCCTGGCGCGCCCGCTTCGGGTCGGCCACCGCGTCGATCTGCTCGGGGGTGAGGCCGGGCACGAAGCCGAGCGGGGCGAACATCTTGATGTTCTCCTCGAAGAACGGCGTGGCCTCCTTGATGCCCTGGTCGACGCTGTCGGCGATGTGGAAGGAGAAGCCGATGCACAGGCCCTCGCCCAGCTCGCCCTCGCGCCCGGCCCGGGCCCGCGCCTCGCGGAAGGCGCGGACGACCTTCTCGTTGGCGCCGCCGGGCGCGGCGCCGCCGCCGATGATGCCCCGGATGTCGTGCTTGGCCATGAAGTCCAGCGCCCGCGGGCTGGCGCTGACCACCGGTTGCCAGCACTCGACGGGCAGCGTCTTCGGGCGCGGCACCAGCGTGATCTCCCGGAGCTCGTAGCCCCGGTAGGGCACGGGCGGCGGGATCGTGTAGTGCTTGCCCTGGTGCGCGAAGGCCTTCTGGTTGAACGACTTCATGATGATCTCGACCTGCTCCTCGAACAGCTCGCGATTGGCGTCCTGGTCGAGCATCGGCGCCCCGAACGCCTCGACCTCGCGCGAGTGGTACCCGCGCCCGACGCCGAACACGACGCGGCCGTTGGTCAGCCAGTCGACGGTGGCGTAGTCCTCGGCCATCCGGACCGGGTGCCACATCGGCGCGATGTTGAAACCGCAGCCGATGCGGATGTTCCGGGTGATGTGGCAGAGGTGCAGCGCCAGCATCAAGACGTTCGGGATGCACTCGTACCCCTCGCGCTGGAAATGGTGCTCGGCCAGCCAGAACGTGTCGTAGCCGGTCCGGTCCATCAGCGTGGCGATGGCCTCGCTCTTTGGAAATACCGTGGCCAGGTACTCGTCGGAGAGCCAGCGGTCGTTGACCGGCGTGCCGTCGAATCCCTCGTTGTCCAGATCGACATGCCCCGCGAACAGGCTGCCAAAGCTCGTGATCATGATCGGCGTCCCCCGTAGGCCGGCCGGGGCCGGCGAGTCGCACGGCGCATCGGTTTCGCGCGCGTCACGCGTGAATCATTGCCGATCCCGGTGAGGAGCGCAATGCCTCCAAGGAACGCCGCCTCGCCTCCTCCGCGGAATGTGGGGGGCTCGACACCGGTGATGACGGGAGCGGAGCGCGCGAGGGCGGTGCGCTTGACGGGGGTGCGGCGGCGGGGCAGGATGCCCCTCGACACAGCCCACTCCCCGAGGAGACACACCATGCGATCGATGCGGGAGCAGATCCGGGAGGACCGGTCCTTCGACGGGTTGACCGAGGCCATCCTGGCGCGCGATCAGCCCCGGACCACCGACCTCTACTTCCAGATGGTCGCGCGCCAGGGGCGGTCGATGGGCGACGCGCTGAGCGTGGTGACGGCGGCGGAGGCACCGTTTGTCCAGGTGCCGAGCCACATCAACGTGCGCGACGGGCACATCACCCTCGTCAACAACGACCACACGATCCTGGGGTTGCGGACCTCGGCCGGCCTGACGCCCTTCGTGCCCCGGGAGTACCGCCTGCTGCCGCTGTTGCAGAGCGTGTGGTACATCCCGGCGGGGCTGGACATCTGGAATCAGCTGCTCGGCCGGTATCCCGGGCGCTACGCCACGATGAAGGGCATGGTGGTCCCGCCGCCCAGCTACGGGCCCGTCGTCTGGAACCGGGAGCAGGACCCGATCGCGCACGAGGGCACCACCGAGGAGAAGCTCCATGCGCACCTGATCGCCACGATGAGCGGCGACGTGCGCCAGTCGTACGGGCTCTTCCTTGGCCTGGCCGCCGATCCGGAGATGCGCCCGCTGGTCCGCGATCAGCTCCGCTTCCTGGGCCTCATCGATCTCCAGGACACCATCATCGGCCGGAAGGCCCGGAACACCGGGCACAAGGCCCTGCGGGCCCGCGCCGTCACCGATCTCGCCGACCTGATCGGCTGGGAGCGGGCCCACGGCGTCTACTACATCGGGGTGCCGGACATGGCGGTGGGGCCGCTCTACTACGCGGTCTACGACGCCGCGTGCGTCACGGTCGCCGCCGAGCTTCCGGAGGCCGGCAAGAACCTCCGGCGGGACAACACCGCCTCGCTCACCCGGGCCGAGGCCGAGGAGATGGTGCGCCTGCTGACCGAGGCCGACGGGCAGACCGTCTGGGATCTCGTCACCGCTCATCTGCGCAATGGCAAGTCGATCGGCAGTCTCGGGGACACCATCCAGATCGCGGCCGCCGAGCTGATCCTGCGCACGACCGTGCCCCGTCAGTTCACCGATGGCCAGCACGCCTTCGACTACGCCAACGCCGCCAACTCGTGGATGCGGGAGAGCGAGAACCCCTACCAGGCGCGCGTGCTCTACCTGATGGCGAGCTTCGTCAACGACGTCGCCCGCTCCAACACGCTGTTCACCTCGCTGGTCGAGGGCGAATGCGCGCGATTCGATCTCGCGGGCAGGGCGCCGGCGGCACTCCTGGCCGACCTGGACGAGGCCATCCTGGCGTTTGACGCGCCGCGGGCCACGGCGGTGGCCAGTGCCTACTTGAAAACCGGCGCGGATCGCGCCGCCTTCCAGGGCGCCGTGGCGGTGACGGCCTGCAAGTTCCAGGACGATCCGCATAACCAGAAGATCACGCTCTCCGCCTACGAGGAGTACGCCCGGAGCACGAGCCATCTCCGCGACCGGCTGCTCCTGGCCGCGGTCCGGCTCCTCGCCGGCTGGCCCAAGATGCCGGGCGAGCGCGACTGCTACGCCCGCTTCATGCGCGAGTGGATCAACAATTAGATCGCCCGCCACCGTTCGGAGGATGTCTTGGTGGCTCCCCCTCGCACCGGCCCACCGTCGGGATCACTCCCAAGTCAGGGGCCCCATTTGGTGTCCTGAGTCGAAAGCTACTTGAGGCTGAGCCTCGCGCAATAGGGTGACGAGTCCGCACGAGGGAGAACTCGTCCCTGAAGTGCGCGAGCATCCGTAGTCGCCTCACGGCGCCGGGTGGGGTGGGGGCCCTCCCCGCGGGACCGTATCTTCTGCGGATCGCCGGAGCCACCCACCACCCATCTCGTGGCCCGATTGAGCGCCGGCGACGCTCAAGCGTTACAGGCGTGTCCCGCGGGGAGGGCCCCCACCCCACCCGGCGCTTTGTCGGCACATCGCCGACGCTCCTCCCCCGGGGCGGGGGGCCAGGTCAGGGCGGCTACTCGTTGAGGCGGCGGCGCGCGAAGCCGAGGAGGCCCTGGGGCATGAAGATCACCATGGCGGTGAAGATGACGCCCACGGGGATCAGGTAGTACTCGGTGAAGTAGCGGGACAGTCCCTCGCGCAGCAGGAGGAAGAACCCCGCGCCGGCGATCGGCCCGACGAGCGTGCCCATCCCCCCCATGACGTTGAAGATGACGACCTCGCCCGAGATGACGAAGAAGACGAAGTCGGGGGCGGCGAACTTGTTCTGGACGGCGTACAGGATCCCGGCGAGCCCGGCGAAGAGTCCGGACAGCATCACCGCCACCGTCTTGTAGCGCTCGATCGAGTAGCCGAGGGCGCGGGTGCGCGGCTCGTTCTCGCGGATGGCCTGGAGCACCATGCCGAAGGGCGAGCGCGTGATGCGCCGCAGGAGCAGGTAGGAGCCAACCACCACGGCGAGCACGAACCAGTGCAGGGTCTCCGGGGTGAACGCGGTCTGGAAGAGCCCGGGGATCCCGAGCGCAGGCTGGCGGAAGGTGAGACCGTTCTCTCCCCCGGTCACCTCGGTCCACGTGAAGATGATCACGTAGAAGATCTGCGAGAACACGAGCGTGGTGATGGCGAAGTAGATGTCGCGCAAGCGCGTGGCGAAGTACGCCACGAACCCGGCGACGACAGCCGCCGCCACCAGGCCGTAGGCAATGGCCAGCCACAGGTTGGGCGGCGACACCTGGAGCAGGGCGGCGGCCGCCCCGTACATCCCGAGGCCGAAGAAGGCGGAGTGGCCGAAGGACACCATGCCCGTGTAGCCGATGAGGATGTCCGACGACATCGCGAGGAGTCCCCAGATCAGGATCTCCGTGGCGAAGCGGCGCCAGAACGGGGGCAGCACGAGCGGCGCCGCCACCAGCAGGCCCACCACGATGGCGAAGCCGATCCAGAAGCTGGTCGCGGAGCGGGGCCGGGGGGGCATCATGGCGCTCATCGCGGGGTCGGGACGAAGAGGCCCGTGGGCCGGAGCAGGAGGGTCATGATCAGGGCCACGAACGACACGATGACGGCCTGGGCCGGGCTCACGATCAGCGAGGCGTAGGCCTCGAGGAGGCTGATGAGGATGGCGGCCAGGATCGAGCCGCCGAGATTCCCCATTCCGCCCACGACCACCACGATGAACGCCCGGAGGGTGAAGTCGAACCCCATCGTCTGCGTCACGCCGCCCAGGGGTCCGAACAGCACCCCGCTCGCCGCCGCCATGGCCGCCCCGATGGCGAACACCGTGGTGTGGACGAGGGGGACGGGGATGCCCATCGCCCCCGCCATGATCCGGTCCTGGGTGGTGGCGCGAATCCAGATGCCGTACTTGCCGTACTTCAGGAACAGGTAGAGGGCCCCGATGATGGCGGCGGAGAGAAACGCGCCCAGGACCCGGTACCAGGGGTACTGGAGGTAGAAGAGCGCGAACTGACCGGTGATGGGCTCGGGGATTCGTCGCGCCGACGGCCCCCACTGCCACAGGGCGTATTTCTGGAGCACGAGCGAGATGCCGAAGGTGGCGAGGATGGTGGTCAGGGGATCGCGGCCGAGCAAGGGCCGGAGCGTGGTCATCTGGAGCAGGGCTCCGAACACCGCGATGGTCAGGGCCGCCGTCAGCATGGCGATCCAGAAGTTCCCGGTGCTCGCCACCGTCACCGCGCCCACGAATCCGCCGAGCATCACGAGGTCGCCGTGGGCGAAGTTGACCACGTCCATGATGCCGAAGATGAGGGTCAGGCCGGAGGCGACCAGGGCCAGGATGAGCCCGTTGACGAGGCCATTGACGGTCTGGATGGCGATCTGGTCGAAGGGGATGCCCACGGGCTAGACTCCCAGATACTGGCGCACGATGTCGTGGTTGGCCTTGAGGTCGCGAGAGGGCGCCTCGTGCTGCACAACGCCCTTCTCCATGATGTAGCAGCGGCTGGTGGCCTCGAGGGTGAGGGGGACGTTCTGCTCCACGAGCAGGATGGCGACCTTCTCCTCGTGGAGCCGCTCGATGATCTCGCGGATCTGCGACACCATGCGCGGCATGAGGCCCTCGGTCGGCTCGTCGAGCAGGATGATCCTGGGCTCGAGCATCATGGCCCGGGCGATGGCCAGCATCTGCTGCTCCCCCCCGGAGAGTGTCCCGCCCGCCTGGCGGCGGCGCTCGGCCAGGAAGGGGAAGAACCGGTACACCTTGTCCAGGAGCTCGTTCCGCCGCGCCTCGGTCATCCCCGCCCGGTCGAGGCCGGTGCGCAGGTTCTCGGCCACGGTGAGGAGCTTGAAGACGCGCCGGTCCTCGGGCACCCAGGCGATGCCCAGGTGGGCGAGCCGGTAGGGCGGCAGGCCCGCCACCTCCCGACCCTCGAAGCTCACGCGGCCCTGGGCCGGGCGCACGAGTCCGGCGATGGTCTTGAGCGTCGTGCTCTTGCCCACCCCGTTGCGACCGAGGAGGCCGACCACCTCCCCGGGCCCCACCTCGAGGGACACGCCGTGCAGGATGTGGCTCTTGCCGTAGTAGGTGTGGATGTCGTCGAGGCGCAGCATCAGGTCTTGAGGTAGACCTCCTGGACGCGAGCGTTGGCCTGGATCTCGGCGGGGCTCCCCTCGGCCAGCACCTCGCCGTAGTGCAGGACGGTGATGGTGCCGGCGAGGCCCATCACCACCTCCATGTCGTGCTCGACGATCACGACGGTGAGGTTGCGCGCGATGCGCCGGACGAGGTCGACGGTGGCCTGGGTCTCGGCCACGCTCATCCCGGCCGTGGGCTCGTCGAGGCACAGCAGGCGCGGGTCGGTGGCCAGGGCGATGGCGATCTCGAGGGTGCGCTGGTCGCCGTGCGAGAGGTTGGCGGCCAGCTCAGCCTCCTTCGGGAGGAGGCCGACGTCGGCGAGCACGGCGCGCGAGCGATCGATCAGGTCGCCGAAGGCGCGGTGGTGCCGGAGCAGGCTCCACCCGTGGTGCCGCGACTGGGCGGCGATCCGCACGTTCTCCAGCACGCTGGCCCCGGGCAGGATATTGGTGATCTGGTACGACCGCGCCACCCCCTTGCGCGAGACCCGGTCCGGGGGCAGGCCGGTGATGTCGTCGTCGCCGAGCCAGATGCGGCCGCTCGTCGGGCGCAGCACGCCGGTGATGCAGTTGAAGAACGTGCTCTTGCCGGCCCCGTTCGGACCGATCACCGCGCGGATCTCGCCACGGGGGACGGCCACGCTCACCCCGTTGAGGGCGGTGAGGCCGCCGAAGCGGACGGTGAGCCTCTCGGTGCGCAGCAGCGGAGCGGCGCTCCGGGCTTCGGGCCCGGGAGCGCCGCCATCGCGCGTGGATCGGGGATCCACCGCCTGCGCTACGCGAACTTGCAGGCGGCGGGGACGACCGTCTTCTCCTTGGGCACGACCTCGAGGATCTTGTACTTGCCCCCGCGCAGCTCGAAGATGAACTCGCGCAGGAAGGCCTGGTGGTCCTCCTTGCGCAGCGTCTTGTCGCCCTGCGGGAAGTCGTCGCTCTCCTTCATCTCGAGGCCTTCCAACGCCTCGATGAGCTTCATGGTGTCCTCGCGGCCCCGGAAGCCCACCTTCTGCATCCCGACCCGGAGGGCGTTGACGCCCTCGTAGTTCGACTGGACGTAGCGGTCCGGCAGGGGCCCGGTGGGATCGATCTGCTTCAGCCGGGCCGACGCGTCGTCGAGGAAGCGCTTGTGGTACGGCGTGTCCAGGACGCCCTCCAGCACGGGTACGTAGCGATCGATGCCCACGAACCCGTCGCCCTTGGCGCCGAGGGCCGGCACGTTGACCGACACCGCGATGGCGCCGTCGCCGGCGAGCCGGTACTTCTTCGACAGGCCGAGGTCGAAGCTCTGGGTCACGTAGGCGATCCCCTGCGGGCCGAAGAAGATGCCGAAGATGCCGTCGAAGTCGCCGGTGATCCTGGACAGGAACGGCGTCATGTCGGCGGTGCCGAGCGGAATGCCGGTCGTCCCCGTCACCTCGCCGCCGTTCTTCTTGATCTGTTCGGCGAAGGCGTCGCGGGTGGACTGGCCCCAGGCGTAGTCGGCAAAGCCGATGTGCCACTTCTTGCCGATCTTGTTCACGAGGTACGGCGCCGCCGCCACCGCCTGCGACGGGGCGAAGTCGAACGGCCGGAACGTGAAGCGGCTGCACCTGGTGGTGGTAATGGTGGTGTCCAGGCACACCGTGATCATGTTGACCAGCTTGTGCTCCTCGTACACCGGCATGCAGGCCAGGCACACGTTCGAGAGATAGCCCCCGGCGTGCACGTCGATCTTGTCCTCGACGACCAGGCGCTCGATCTTCCGGCGGCCGACGTCCGGCTTGGACTCGTAGTCGGCCACGAGGAGCTCGATCGGCCGCCCGGTGATCCCGCCCGCCTTGTTGATGCGGTCGACGGCCATCTGGACGCCCACCAGCGCCGTCTTCCCGCCCGACGCCGCGGAGCCCGACAGGGGCTGCAGCGTGCCGAGCTTCAGGGGCTTGGCCTGGCCGAACGCCTGGCGCCACGGCGCGGGAACGAGCATGCTCGCCCCCAGCGCACCCGCTGCCGCCACCCCGAGGCCCACGAAGCGCCGCCGGCTGGTCTTGCCGCTGTACCAGACGGACTCGGCCTGGGCCCACTTTTCGCTCTGCCAGTGCTCTGCCATTTGTACCCCTCCGTTCTCGAGCCGCTCGCGGGGCTCGCCTTCAGGCTGTTCTCTCACCGGTGTATCGGGTCAACGGCCGGCCGCGGGCCTGGGTTCCGCGCGCCGCGTGGCGGCCCGGACCCTGCGGCGGTCCCATTCGGGCGCCGCCGACGGCGCTCGATTCAGGACCGGCGGACGCGCGCGAGCCGCTCTCGCGCGGTCCCGGTGCGGTCGGCGACGACGGCGAGCGCCCCGGCGATGGCCTCGAGCGTCCGCTCCACCTCGGCGGGCCCGTGGCCCAGAGACACGTAGAACTTCTGCGCGGCCTTGGTGATCCCGCGCTCGAAGGCGAGATCCGCCGGCGGATCGTAGCCGCCCGGGTTGCCACCGGGCAGGACCCGCTTGGCCGTGTCCAGCAGACGCGCTTGTCCAGGACTGCGGGAGACCATCGTCGAGCCTCGTTGCGTCGCGGAGCGATCGCGGAGTTGGGATCTTATACCCCAGGAGTGGCGGGCTGGCAACACGCTCGAATGGCCCGGGCGGTTACGACCCCAGGCCGGCCGCGCGCAGCGCGAGCCGGATGCGGTGCCGCTCCTCGTCGGAGACCGGCGTCAAGGGAGGCCGCACGTGCGCGGCCGGGATGCGGCCGAGGATCACCAGGGCCTCCTTCATGCGGTTGTGCATATCGACGAAGGGCGGCGCGTAGAAGACGGCCACGAGGGGAGCCAGCCGGTCGTTGACCCGCCGGGCCTCGTCGAGGTGGCCCGCCTGCACGGCGGCGAGCAGCTCGGCCTGCAGGTCCGCGGCCACGCTCCCCATGCCGGAGATGCAGCCGTCGGCGCCGAGGAGGAAGGTGGCCATCAGCGACATGGTGAAGGACGACAGCATGGCCACCGGGCGATCGGCGGCGCGCAGGGCGCGCAGGTTGCGCTCGTACGCGACGATGTCGTTCGACCAGTCCTTCACGCCGGCCACGCTCGGGATCTTGCAGAGGGCGGCGAGCGTCTCGGGGCTGTACCCGATGCCCGATGCCGGCGGGTACTCGAAGACGATCAGGGGCAGGTCGACGGCGTCGGCCAGCATCTCGAAGTGCCGCAGGACCATGTCCGGCTTGCCCTGGGCGCCCCACATGAAGACGGTCGGCGGGAATACGAGGAGGCCGGCCGCCCCCGCCGCCCGCGCGTCCCGCGCCAGCGCGACGGCCTCCCGCGTGCCGTCGGAGTACACGCCGGCCACGATCGGAACGGCGCCGGCCACCTCGTCAATGGCAATGGCCAGAGCGCGCTGGCGCTCCTCCCGCGACAGGGAGGACACCTCGGCGGCATGGCCGTTGGCCACGATCGCGGTCACCCCCCGCTGGCGTGCGAGCCAGCGAAGGTGCCCCCGGTAGGCGGGCTCGTCGATCTCGAGGTCGGCCCGGAAGGGAAGGAGGTTCGCCGGCATGCATCCGCGGAAGGGGACATTCGTCGCCATGAGTCTCTCCTCGATCGCCAGCTGGAGTTCTGAGTCGCAGGTTCGTCAACACACCGCCCTACCAGGGGGCGACCGAGAAGGCGTTCGGGATGTGCCGGATCGCCCGCACCGCGCCCTCGTCGCTGACGATTACCGAGACCACGTCGAAGCGGCACGGGGCCTCCCGCAGGCGCTTCAGCTTGAGATACCCGAGGGCCAGCCGGCCGAGGCGGTGCTGCTTGCGCGTGTCGACCGCGACCTGCGGGGGCTCCGGGGCCAGATCCTTGCGGGTCTTGACCTCCACGAAGACCAGCGTCTTGCCTTGCCGCGCCACCAGGTCGATCTCCCCGGCCCGCGTCCGGACGTTCTTGTCCAGGATGGCGTAGCCGCAGCGCTCGAGGAACCGAGCGGCCTCCTCCTCACCGCTGACGCCTGTCGCTCTGCGTGTGTCGCCCGGCACGGTCACTCCTCCGCCAGCTGGAGATCGAACGACCCCCCGGTCCCGTCGGGTCCGGCCGCGGACGCCAGGCTCGCCGGGAACAGCTCGCCCTGGCCCCACACCCCGGCAAAGCTCACGCGGTGCAGGGGGCAGGGCCCGTGCTGCCAGAGCGCCGCGCGGTGCGCCGCCGTCGCGTAGCCCTTGTGCTGACCGAACCCGTACTGAGGGTACTCGCGGTGGGCGATGTCCATCAGCCGGTCCCGCGTCACCTTGGCCACGATGGAGGCCGCCGCCACGCTTGCGGAGCGCTGGTCGCCGTGGACGAGGTTGCGCTGCGGGCAGGCGACGCCGGCGATGGCCACGAAGTCCGTCAGCACGAGATCGGGTTCCACCGGCAGGCCGGCGAGGGCCAGGGCCATGGCCATCCGGGTCGCGGCCAGGATGTTGATCCGATCGATGGTGGCTGGATCGACCTGTCCCACGCCCACGGCGAGCGCCCGCCGCTCGATGAGCGGCAGGAGCCGCTCGCGCTCCTCCGGGGCCAGGCGCTTGGAATCGTCCAGGCCCTGGATCCGCGTCCCCGGGGGCAGGACGACGGCAGCCGCCACCACCGGGCCGGCCAGGGGCCCGCGGCCCGCCTCGTCCACGCCGGCGACGCGCGTGAGTCCGCGCCGCCACGCGGCGAGCTCGAACCGGTACGAGGCGCCCCGCTGCAAGGCGTCCGGCGTGCCTAGCCCGGAGCGTGCGTGAACAGCCCGCCACCCTCACCTGGACCCTCTCCCCCTCCGGGGGCGAGAGAGTCGGTGCGGTTCCCTCGCCCCCGGAGGGGGAGAGGGCCAGGGTGAGGGGGCGCGCAGGAGCTGAAGGGCATGTTCGTGAACAGGTCGGGCTAGGATCCGGCCGGCGGCTCGGCAGACGCGGGCGCCGCCGGAGTGAACCGCCGTTCCTTCAGGCGCGCGGCCTTGCCCGAGAGCTGCCGCAGGTAGTAGAGCTTGGCGCGCCGCACCTTCGCCCGCTTGGTGATCAGGACCTTGTCGATTCGGGGCGAGTGCAGGAGGAAGGTCCGCTCGACCCCCACTCCATAGGAGACGCGGCGCACGGTGAAGGATGCGCCCGTGCCCGCTCCTCGCTTGCGGATGACCACGC
>DATKEI010000283.1:0-4756 GCA_035544455.1 Binatia bacterium
GAGCCGGACGTCGCCCGCCGCTTCGGGGTCCAGGCCCTGCCATCGCTCCTCTTCTTCAAGGGGGGACAGCTCGTCGACACGCTGGTCGGCCGGGTTCCCAAGCCCCTGATCGTCAAGAAGCTCCAGGACCTGGCCGGCTGACGCGCCGGTTGGGGATCCGGGCGCGCTGTCGGCGCGCGGGGCCGGGGCGCCCTCGCCCGCCGCCCCGGCCACCCGTCCGATCCGCGAGCCGCCTGGAAACCGTCGAGCCACGAGAAGGAGACGGCCATGAAGGCAGGAGAGATCTTCGTCGGGGGCGCCTGGCAGGCGCCGGTGTCGGGGGAGACCTATCAACCCATCAACCCGGCCAACGAGGAGCCCCTCGCCGCCGTCGGCAAGGGCGACGAGCGCGACATCGACCGCGCGGTGGCGGCTGCCCGCCGGGCCTTTGACGAGGGGCCGTGGCCGCGCATGAGCGCGGCCGAGCGCGCCCGCATTGTCTGGACCCTCGGCGACCTCGTCATGAAGCACCTGGACGAGCTGGCGCGCCTGGAGAGCCTCTGCACGGGCAAGACCATGTTCGACTCCGGCAAGGTGGAGATCCCCTTCGCCGCCGAGGTGTTCCGCTACTACGCGGGCTGGGCCACCAAGGTGCATGGCGAGACGCTGCCGCTCCGCGACAACGCCTTCACCTTCACCCTGCGCCAGCCGGTCGGCGTGGTCGGGGCCATCGTGCCCTGGAACTTCCCGTTCCTGCTCTCGTCGTGGAAGATCGCACCCGCCCTGGCCGCCGGCAACACCGTCGTGCTCAAGCCGGCCTCGCAGACGCCGCTCACCGCGCTGCGGTTCGCCGAGATCTGCCAGGAGGCGGGCGTGCCCGAGGGCGTGTTCAACGTCGTCACCGGGCCCGGCGGAACGGTGGGCATGGCCATGGTGCGCGACCCCCGCGTGGACAAGATTGCCTTCACGGGCTCGACCGAGGTGGGCAAGCAGATCATGCGCGAGGCGGCGGGGACGCTCAAGCGCCTGTCCCTCGAGCTGGGCGGCAAGTCCCCCAACGTCGTGTTCGCCGACGCCGACATGGAGGCGGCGGTGCGCGGGGCCCTCACCGGCATCTTCTACAACAAGGGCGAGGTGTGCGCCGCCGGATCGCGACTGTTCCTGGAGGAGTCGATCCACGGGCCGTTCATGGCCAGGCTCACGGAGCGCGTGAAGACGCTCAAGGTCGGCGACCCCATGGACCGGTCCACGCGCATGGGCCCGGTGGTCTCGAAGGCGCAGATGGACACCGTGCTCGGCTACATCGAGTCGGGCAAGCAAGAAGGCGCGCAGCTGGTGGCGGGGGGCGGCCGGGCCGCCGTCGGCAATGGCAAGGGCTACTACGTCGAGCCCACGATCTTCGACGGGGTGACCAACCGCATGAAGATCGCCCGCGAGGAGATCTTCGGCCCGGTCCTCTCCGTGATTCCCTTCCGATCGGTGGAGGAGGCCATCGCCGAGGGCAACGCCACCTCGTATGGCCTGGCCGCCGCCGTGTGGACGCGCGACGTGGCCAAGGCGCTCCGGGCGGCCCGGGCCATCCGGGCGGGCACGGTGTGGGTGAACGCCTACAACCTCTTCGACGCCGCGCTGCCGTTCGGTGGCTTCAAGGAATCGGGCTTCGGGCGCGAGCTGGGGGCCCCCGGCCTCGACCCGTACACCGAGGTCAAGACCGTCTGGGTCGACCTGGCCTGAGGCGCGGTCGCTCCCGGGACGCCGGCGCCGCCGTCGGCGCCCCGGAGCGTCCGGACCGGGGCCGGGGGGCATCGGTCGCGGCGCCGAAAGCGCGCGCGAACTGCCGGCTCACCACCTGGTCGAGCCCCCGCCGGAACCTCCAGTAGCGGTCCAGGAAGGCGCGCCCCTCCCCGGTCAGGCGCGCCCCGCCCCGGGCGCCTCCGCCGGGCCGGCGCTCGAGGAACTGGAATCCGGCGGCCTTCTCGAGCTCCTGGATGTATCCCCACGCCGACCGGTAGGACATGCCGATCCGGACCACCGCCTGGTTGATCGACCCGAGCTCGTGGATGAGCTCGAGGAGCCGGGCCCGGCCATCCCCGAACTTGGTCCGGGCCCCGAAGGCCACCCACAGCTTCACCCGGGGTTCCAGGCTCGGCATGGCCAGTCGATCATACGCCGCCGCCATCCGCCCCTACCCGCGACGGGTTGATTGCGCTCTGGAAAGCATATATGTAATGGAAGGCAGATCGCTCCGGGGGCCAGCTCGCGCGGCCGGCCCCGCGCGGCCAGCCGGAGGAGGAGACCACGTCCATGACTCGCCCCATGCTCGTCATCGGGCTCGCCCTGCTGCTGGCCGGCCCCGCCGCGGTCCAGGCGTCCGCGTCCACCACCGTCGTGCTGTCCACCACCACGAGCACCCAGGACTCCGGGCTCCTCGACGTCCTGGTGCCGATGTTCGAGCGCGCCACCGGATACACCCTCAAGACCATCTCCGTCGGCACCGGCCAGGCCCTGGCCCTGGCCGCCCGCGGCGAGGCGGACGTCACGCTCGCCCACGCCCCGGCCCTCGAGAAGCAGTACGTGAGCGAGGGCCGGATGCACGGGCGCCGTCTGGTCATGTACAACGACTTCGTCATCCTCGGTCCCCGGGACGACCCGGCGCGGGTCAAGGGCGAGAAGAGCGCGGTGGCCGCGCTCAGGAAGATCGCGGCCAGCGGCGCCCGCTTCGTTTCCCGCGGCGACAAGTCCGGCACGCATGCGCTGGAGCTCGCCCTGTGGAAGCAGGTGGGGGAGACGCCGGGGGCGGCCTGGTACATCGAGTCCGGCCAGGGCATGGGCGCCACCCTGGGGATCGCCGACGACCGCCGGGCGTACACGATCGCCGACCGGGGGACGATGCTGGCGTTTGCCAGGCGGATCGCGCTCGGGCCCATGGTCGAGGGCGATCGCCCGCTGCTCAACATCTACTCGGTCATGGAAGTGAATCCCGCCAACGGACCCCGGGTGAACGCCGCTGGCGGCAAGGCCTTCGCCGACTTCATCCTGTCGCCCCCGACGCAGGAGGTCATCAGGACCTTTGGCGTGGACAGGTACGGTCAGCCCCTGTTCGTGCCCATCGCGGGGAAGAGGGACGAGGATTTCTAAGTGTGCTGAGCCAGACATGTGCCGACAACGCGCCAGGCGGGGTGGGGGTCCTCCCCGCGGGACACGCTGAGTCGCGGAGCGCTACCGGCACTCAATGGAGCCACGAGATGGGTGGGGGGTGGCTTCGGCCATCCGCAGAAGATACGGTCCCGCGGGGAGGACCCCCACCCCACCCGGCGCCGCGAGTCCACGAACTTCTGACTCGGGACCCTAGGCGCGGGCGGGCGATCGCGGAGAGGACGCGCTAGGCCGTGGACCTCATCGCAGCCGGGCTGCGGCAGGCGCTCGGCCTGCTCCTCGGCGGCGATCCCGAGATCTGGGCGGTGCTGCGGCTGTCGCTCCTGGTGTCGGGGACGGCGACGTTCCTGGCCCTGCTGCTCGGCATCCCCGCCGGCGTGGCCCTGGCCCTGACGCGCTTTTCCGGGCGCACCCTGCTCGTGAGCGCGGTCAACTCCGGCATGGGCCTGCCGCCGGTGGTGGTGGGCCTGTTCGTGACGCTGCTGCTCTGGCGGAGCGGCCCGTTCGGAGGCTGGGAGATCCTCTACACGCCGGCGGCCATCATCATCGCCCAGGCCGCCATCGCCGCCCCGATCGTCACCGGCATCACGCTGGCCGCGGTGCAGGGCGTGCCCGAGGCATTCCGGCTCCAGCTGCTCGGCCTGGGCGCCTCGCGCGTCCAGATGGTGTGGGTGGTGCTCCGGGAGGCGCGGCTGCCCATGCTCGCCGCGGTCATGGCCGGCTTCGGCGGCATCATCTCGGAGATCGGCGCCTCGATGATGGTCGGCGGCAACATCAAGGGTCAGACGCGCACGCTCACCACCGCCACCGTGCTGGAGACGAGCAAGGGCAACTTCGATGCCGCCATCGCGCTGTCGATCCTGCTCCTGGCCCTGGTCTTCGCCGTCAACTGGGCCTTGACCGCCATCCAGCAGCGGCCCTCCTCGTCGTGACGCGCGGCAACCGCCCGCTCGTCCGGCGCTCGCGTCAGGTCGGGGGCGCGGCGCCGGCGCGCGGGACCGGCCCGAGGGCTCCCGCGGCCAGGCGACCCTCGAACTCGTCCAGCCGCTGGCGCAGCTCGACGACCGCGGTGAGCACCGGCCCCGAGGGATCGGCTCCCGCCATGAGGCGGTCGAGCTTGGCGGCCTCGAGGTTGTTGAACCAGCCCTGCCCCACGACCCAGCGACACCAGGCATCCATCCGGCGAAGGCTCCTTTCGAGAGGGTGACGAGGTGAGCGCGGAGCGTACAATGGCTGGACGCGGAGCGCGACATCGACCCGCCCGCCGTCGCGCCTGGCCGGCGAGTCCGGCCGGGCGCGGCGGCGGACAGGGACAGGGAGGACGGAGACGGCGATGACGACATCGGCCAGGACGGTGGGGCTGCTGCATCCGGGAGAGATGGGCTCCGCGGTCGGGGCCTCGATGGTGGGCGCGGGGGCCCGGGTGGTCTGGGCCTCCGAGGGGCGCGGCGAGCCCTCGAGGGCCCGGGCGCGCGGCCTCGGACTCGAGGACGTGGAGAGCCTCGCCGGCGTCGCGGCGCGGAGCGACACCCTCGTCTCCGTGGTGCCGCCCCACGCCGCGCTCGCGGTGGCGCGGGCGGTGGCCATCCTCGGCTTCCGGGGCCTGTACGTGGACGCCAAC
>DATKEI010000284.1:0-4439 GCA_035544455.1 Binatia bacterium
GACGATCGGAGTCTCGAGCCCACGGCCGACATCATGGGGTTCGGGTCGGCTCGGTCTGGACGAAGGCGCGCAGCACCTCGGCCACGCTCCAGGCCTGCGCGACGCAGCCGCGCGGAGTGAACGGCTCCTCCGCGTCGAAGATCTCGCTGATCGAGCCGATGGCGCCCTCGTCGAGGTGCTGGACGAAGCCGCCCAGGAACCCCCGGGCGCCCGCTCGATCGTCGGGGTAGAGCTTCAGCCACGCGTCGACGAAGGGGCCGATGAGCCAGGCCCATACCGTGCCCTGGTGGTAGGCGGCGTCCCGCGCGCGCAGATCCCCGTAGTACTGCGGCTTGTAGTCCGGGTGCCCCGGCGCCAGCGAGCGCAGGCCGACGGGCGTCAGCAGGCGCTGCCGGACGACCTCGACCACGGGTTTCCACCGCGAGGTCTCGAGGACCGGATGGGGCAGGGAGATGGCGAGGATCTGGTTCGGCCGGCATGCCGGGTCGTCGCCGTGCTCGCCATCGACCACGTCCAGGAGATAGCCCTCGCCGCCCTGCCAGAACCGGGCATTGAACGACGCCTGGGCGCGATCGGCGTGCGCCCCCCATTCCCGGCCCGCCGCCTCGCCCTGCGCCTCGCCCACCCAGCGCTCGAGGAGGCGAAGCGCGTTGTACCAGAGGGCGTTGATCTCGACGGCCTTGCCTCGGCGAGGGGTGACGACCCAGTCGTCGACCTTGGCGTCCATCCAGGTGAGCTGGTAGCCGGGGGCGCCCTGGCGCAGCAGCCCGTCGCGGGGATCGACGCCGATCCCGAAGTGCGTGCCGCGGAGGTGGGCCCGGCCGATGTCGACGAGGGCCGGCAGCAAGCTCTCGAGCGTTCCCCGATCTGCCGTCACCGCCACGTACCGGTCGAGGGCGTGGAAGTACCAGAGGGTCGCGTCCGCCGTGTGGTAGAGGCCGGTGCGGTCGCCCTCGGGAAAGAGATTGGGGATCAGCCCATCCCGGATGTAGGCGGCGAAGGTCCGGAGCACATATGCGGCCTCCAGGTGGCGCCCCGTCACGAGAGCCAGGCCCTCCAGGCTGATCATGGTGTCGCGTCCCCAGTCGGTGAACCAGGGATATCCCGCGATCACGGACCGGAGCTCGTCGCCCAGGGCCCGCGCCCGGACGTGGTCATCGCGCCGCCCCTGCGGAACGACGATGAACTGGTCGGCGGCGAGCACGAGCTCGGCGCACGGACCCTGACGGGCGATGGGGGCGGCCGCGGCGATCAGGCGCTGCCGGCGCTCGGTCTCCATCGCCCGCGCCAGGGGAGGAGCGAGCGCGTCGATGGCGTCCCACGACTCCGTCGACGCGACGAGGCTTGCCTCGCCGGGGGCGGTGAGATCGGCGCGGAAGTAGCCGGGGCTCCACAGGTCCCCGCGGGCCTCGTAGCCGCGGGACTCCTCCACGCGATACGGAACGTTCTCGGTGTGCGCCTCGTCGAAGGTGAGGGCCGCGTGGTCGCCGTGCAGGATCTGGCGCAGGGGCGGCAGCCGATCGCCGCCCGAGATCTCGTAGCGGCCGCGCGAGGCGGTGACCGTGTACGGGCCGGCCAGCGGCGTGTTGACGGGCGCCTCGTGAGGCCGGAAGTTGATCCACGGCCGGAGCGTCAGCCGCACCGGGCCAGGCGCGGCGAGGAGGCGGTAGGTCACGTGGACGCTGTTTTGCCGGTGGGGCATGCCGATCCGCTTCTCCAGCGCGATGGCCCCGATCTCGTAGCGCCACACCGGAAGCCCGGCCTCCAGGTGGAACTCGACGAGCGCGTCCTCGGCGGCCCCTCCGCCGCCATCCTGCCCGCTGAGGACGATCACGCTCCGATCGGGCAGGCGGAGGCGCTCCCACACGTGCGTGAGCATCACCACGCGCCCGCAGGGATCGGGCAGGGCGGCGATGAGCAGGCCGTGATAGCGGCGCGTCACCACACCGGAGATCGTGCCGGAGGCGTATCCCCCGAGCCCGTTGGTCACCAGCCATTCGCGGGCGAGGCGGCGCTCGAGCGGGCCGGCGGTGGGACGCGGAATCCGGCGCAAGAGGCCAGGGGTCACGGCGTGGGGGTGGCCCCCTTCGGCGCCGAGCCGGGTGGCGCCGCGGGCCGGACCACCGCCCACAGGACGACGGCGGCCTCGGCGGGCAGCCGGAAGTCGCCGTCGCCATCCACGACCGCGGTGCCGGAGCCGCCGTAGCGGGGCGACTCGCTCGACCACAGGACGTCCCAGACGCGCCCCTCGGGCGGGGCGAGCAGGGGCTCGGGCGCCGGGCTCAGCGCGACTTCGCGGCCCAGGTTGACCAGCAGCAAGCGGTCGTCACCCTCCTGGCCGAGGAAGCGGATGAGCAGGGCGTCCCGGCCCAGCACGGCCCCATCGATCCCGCCGGACCGCGCCGCGCCGAACACCGGATCCGATCGCCGCAGGCGGATGAGGTCGCGGTGGAGCGCGTACGCGGCGCGGTGGCGTTCCCGCTCGCCCAGATCGAGCTTCGACCGTTCGAAGGTCCGGGCGTCCCCCGGGTCGACGAGGGCCCCGGCCATCTCCTGGCTGGCCAGGCTCGGGAACTGCGCCAGGAACGCGTGGCGCCCCCGTCGCACGCTCGCTCCCAGCTCGCCGGCGTGGTCGGCGAAGTACAGGAAGGGGCTCGTCGCCGAGAACTCCTGGCCCTGGAAGAGCATCGGCGTGCCCGGGCCGAGGAGCAGGAGCGCGGTCATCGCACGGTGGCGGCCCGGGCTCGTCGTCTGGTGGGTGCGCGCGCCGTGCCCGGAGTTCGCGACCTGGTCGTGGTTCTCGATGAACGTGATGAAGCTCGCGTGCGGGATGTCGAGGGCGGGCCGGCCCCGCGGCTGCTTCTGCCATGCCGAGCGCTGGCCCTGGTAGAGGTACCCCCACTTGAGGGCCGAGATCAGCTCCTGGGGCGTGCCCGCGTAGTCGCGGTAGTAGGCCTCGCGCCGCCCCGTCAGCGCGACCGCGGCACTGTGGTGGAAGTCGTCGTTCCAGAGGCCGTCAAGGCCGTGGCCGCCGACCGCGGCCGGGCGCACCAACCCGGGGTGCTGGGGCTCGCTCTCGGCGACGATGATGGTTCGGCGTCCGCGCGCGGCGCCGCGCACCGCGCGGGCGATGCCGGTCAGCACGTGCTCGTGCGACGCGTCGAAGATCTGCTGGGTGGCGTCGAGCCGGAGCCCGTCGAGATGGAACTCGTCGATCCAGTAGCGGGCGTTGGCCAGGACCAGCTCGCGGACCGGCGCCGAGCCGGGCCCGTCGAAGTTGACCGCGTCGCCCCACTCGTTGTCGTATCGGTCGGTGAAGTAGGTGCCCGAGAACGCCGTCAGGTAGTTGCCATCCGGACCCAAGTGGTTGTAGACGACGTCGAGGATCACGCCCACGCCGAGCGCGTGGGCGGTGTCGACGAAGCGCCGGAGGTCGTCGGGCGCCCCGTACAGGTGCGAGGGCGCGAACAGGTCCACCCCGTCGTACCCCCAGCCGAACCGGCCCGCGAACTCGGCGACGGGCATGAGCTCCACGACCGTGATGCCGGTGCCGGCGAGGAGCGAGAGCTCGCGCCGGGCCGCTTCGAACGTCCCCTCCGGCGTGTACGTGCCGATGTGCATCTCGTACAGGATCTGCCCGGGCAGCTCGACGCCCCCCCAGCCGCCGTCGGTCCAGCGAAAGGTGCGGGGGTCGATCACCTGGGAGGCGCCGTGCGGCCCCTCGGGCTGGAAGCGGGATGCGGGATCCGGATAGCAGCGGCCGTCGCCAAGGCCGTAGCGGTAGCGCGTGCCGACACCGGCACGCGCTGTGAAGCCCGAGAAGTATCCCTGGCCCTCCGGGGCGAGGGCGATGACCTCGCGCTCGGCCTCGAGCACGACATCGACCTCCCGCGACCGCGGCGCCCAGACCCGGAAGTGCACGCCGCCGCCCGGCTGCGCCTCCGCGCCGACCTCCAGCGCGCGGGGGCGAGCGCCCGCGCCCTGGTCCGTCGTCACCTCGGCCGCCGGCGCCGCCATCGATCGCTCCGCGCCGGCGCGGCTGGCCGCGCCGGCGCCCTGTTCTGTCCCCAAGCTCAGCGGCCGACGCCGAAGAGAAACAGGATCAGGATCAACGTGAGCGGCAGCCCGAGCAACCACATGATGACGTACAGCATGTCCGTTCTCCTCTTGCGCCGGTGCCGGGGGCGCCGGCGGTGTCGTGTCCCTCATGCGCGGCGAGCGGAGACGCGCCCCGATGGCGCCCTCGACCCCATCCACCCGCCGATGACACTGCCCATGAGCCCGATGAGGAGGGCGGTGAGCGCGCCGAGCGCCCCGTTCCGCGCGGCGACGACGGCCTCCGGGTCCAGCGGGGGTGCGGTGACCCATGCCGGCGTGCCGGCCAGCCCCGCGTACCACTCGCCGAAGTACGCCGCTCCGCCCAGCGCGGCGATGACCAG
>DATKEI010000285.1:0-14785 GCA_035544455.1 Binatia bacterium
TCCTTGAGACCCATGATCCCGTCCTCCGTCGCGAGGCCGCCCGGCCCAGGAGGCCGCCGACCCGGCGCGCTGGTGTGCGAGCGAGACATAGCGCGTCGACGCCGGGCCTGTCAAATGTGACGCGTCCGGAGGCCGCGTCAGGCCGTTTGACTTGGGTGTGCTGGGAGCATACGCTCACCCGAAATCGCACTTCACCTGTCGGGGGAGGGCCAGATGAGCGCGCACCATACGCCCGAAGAAATCCGCAAGGGTCTCACGCACCCCGTCATCGACGGCGATGGGCATTGGGTCGAGTACACCCCGGTCTTTGCCGAGAAGATTCGCGCAGTCACGGGCGACCTCGGCGCCAACGGCTTCTTGCAGTCGCAGCGGCGCGGGCCGGATTCGCTCAGCATGACCCCCGAGCAGCGCGCTGAACGCGGCGTCGCGATGGAGGGGTTCTGGGGCCGGCAATCGACCAACACCCGCGACCGCGCGACGGCCATGATGCCCAGGATGCTGTACGACCGCCTGGACGAGCTCGGGATCGACTTCGGGATCGTCTACCCGACGGCCGGGCTCGGTCTCCCGCGCATCGCCGACGACGCGACGCGGCGCGCGGTGATCCGCGGCTTCAACGTCGTCACCCACGAGTACTTCAAGGACCTTGGCGACAAGCTGACCCCGGCCGCGGTGATCCCGGTGCACACGCCGGACGAGGCGATCGAGGAATTGACGTTCGTCACCACGCAGCTGGGCGCAAAGGTCTGCATGGTCGGCAGCGGCGTGCGCCGGCTGATCCCGCACGCCAAGGGCGCCCCCGCCGACCTCGCCCGCTATGCTCAGAGCTTCGATCAGCTCGGCCTCGACAGCGAGCACGACTACGACCCGCTGTGGCAGAAGTGCCGCGAGCTCGGTATCGCGCCGACGTTCCATACCGGCGGCCGCTCCTATGGCGAGCGCAACAGCCCGACCAACTTCACCTTCAACCACATCGGTCACTTCGCCGCGGCCGGCCACAACGTCGCCAAGGCGCTGTTCCTCGGCGGCGTGACCCGGCGCTTCCCCGATCTGCGCTTCGCGTTCCTCGAGGGCGGCGTCGGCTGGGGCTGCCAGCTGTTCTGTGACCTGGTCGAGCACTGGGAGCGGCGCGGCGCCAAGGGCATGGCGAACATGGACCCGACCAAGCTCAATCGCCCGCTGCTGCGCGAGCTGGTTGACAAGTACGGCTACGCCGATATCGCCGCCGAGCTCGACAAGCGCGACGGCTGGCCGCTCGAAGAGGACTTCCTCACCGGCGGGATGCCGCCCGACGACTACATCCACTGCAACATCACCCGGAAGCAGGACTGGATCGACCTCTACGCCACGCCGTACTACTTCGGCTGCGAGGCCGACGACCGGATGAACGCGGTGGCGTTCGGCAAGACGATGCCGCTGGGCGCGCGAATCAACGCGATCTACAGCTCCGATATCGGGCATTTCGACGTCGTCGATATGCGCGACCCGCTGCCCGAGGCGTTCGAGCTCGTCGAGGACGGCCACATCACCGAGAGCGATTTCCACGACTTTGTCTTCGGCAATGCCGTGCGGCTGTGGGGCACGCAGAACCCGCGCTTCTTCGAGGGCACGGCGGTGGCCAAGGACGCTGCGGCATTGTTGAAGGGTGGCGCCCCGGCCCTGCGCGCCGCGGCGAAATAGCCTGGAACGCGGGCGCCTCGCCCGCATGTCTTCTCACGTTCATGGCCGGGTCACGCCCGGCCATGAGCATCTTGGGCGTGGGGCGCCGCCGCGCTACCGCCGTGGCAGGCGCCCGAGCGCGTCGTAGGCTCCGCCATCTCTGATCGGCATGGCGGGAGGATCGACTCGGAAGGAAGCAGGAGCGCGAGGGAGACAAGGCATGACGGTGAAGGTGGAAGCCGTGACCTACCCGAGCGGCGACGGCGCGACGAGCATCCCGTCGTACCTGGCGGCCCCGGACGGGAATGGCCCGTGTCCGGCGGTGCTGATTCTCCGCGGCGTGGCCGGACCCGACGACGGCTACATCGAGATCGCGCAGCGTCTTGGCGGGTGGGGGTACATCGCGCTCCTCCACGGATGGAAGGTCCGCGGCAGCGACCCGCCAGACGACGAGGTGTACGACGATCTGAAGGGCGCCATGACCTTCCTCCGGTCGGTCCACCGGGCCGATCAGAAACGGCTCGGGGTGTTCGGCTTCTGCCGCGGCGGCGTGCACGCGATCATGGCGGCGCGGGCGCACGCGGAGCTTCGCGTGGCCGTCGTCTTCCATGGCTTTGCCTTCCGGCCTACGCGCGCCCGGCCCGGCGTGGAGCCGTACGACCTCGCCGAGGGGGTGAACGTGCCCCTGCTGGTGCTGCACGGCACCGAGGACGAGCAGGCTCCGTTCGCCGATATGCGTCGGATGGAGGCCCGGATGCAGGCGCTCGCCAAGCCCGCCGCGTTCAAGTTCTACGACGGCGTGCCCCATGGCTTTGCCGTGCGCACCCATCCCGGCTTCCGCGAGGACGCCGCGAGGCAGAGCTTCGACGAGGCCAGGCGCTTTCTGGCGATGCACGTGCGAGCGCAGTCAACATGAGCGCCCTCCGGCGGGAGAGCCCGGTGCCGGTCAGGGGGCCAGGGCGCCGAGCCAGGCGGCCAGGGTCGCCGCGTGCAGAGGAAGCCGCCCCTCGAGAGCGCGGGCGACCGCCTCTCGGTAGACGTGGACGACGAGGTTGCGGTCGTCCGTCATCCTCAGGGCGGACTCGGCCTGCTCGTCGGTGAGCAGGCCGACCCGACGCGACGCGCGGATCGATTGCTTCGGCGATCCGACCTCGATACCCTCCTGTTCGTACAGGTAAAGCTGAGCGGCCTTCCACACCGCCTCGAAGGTGTAGGCGAATCGCATGATGGCGGCGTCGCGCTCGATGATCGGCAACTCGCGGCGGCGGGCCAGCTCCTCGAAGGTGGCGAGAGCCCGGCGGGCCTCGGCGATGCGTTCGCCTAGCCTCTCCAGCGAAGACCCTCTCGCTCGATGCGCGCTCGCATCTCCGGCGGAGCGGCGCTCAGATCCACGACGTCGACGTCGTAGGGCACGTCGCTTTCGTCGAGCTGCTCGCGAGCCTCGGCCAGCAGGTCCGATGGCAGGGGGCCGCCGGCGTCGATCGCCACGTCGATGTCGCTCGATCGACGGACGCGTCCGGTGGCGGACGAGCCGAAGAGGTAGACGCGGGCCTCCCGCTCCCCCAGGACCTCCAGGATGATCTGGCGAACGCGTTCCAGGGCCCGCGCGCGGGTCCCGGCGGAGGTCGCCTGGTTCATGGCGCGAGCGTAGCACGGACGGTCGACCGGGCCCTCACTACGCCACGCCCACCCCACCGCTGGCGGCGGCGCCGAGGCGGGATTCTCGCCCGCTCCTATCGAGAAGAACTGAAGCACTCCCGCCTTCAAAAGCCTGCGCCCTCCCCAGGTCACCTTTCCCCCGAGAGTACCCACAGCGGACGGCTGAGGTCGCCGGGACTCGATGACATCCCACAAGCAGCAGTGGACAGGCCGGCCCCTGACCCCCATAATCCGGTAGCTCGTCGGGCCGTCGGTCCCGGATCTCCCGGGCCGGTCGCCCCGTGAGCGCGGAACCTGGATGAGCAAGCGGGACAACCGCGCCGCCGATCGCAGTCCGATGCAGCCCTCGACGGATTCCCATGCGTCACGGGCCCGGATCGAGTCCCTGATCGCGGCGGGCAAGGCGCGCGAGGCGCTCGACCGCGCCAAGCAGCTGTTCAAGGAGACGCGGAGCGCCGAGGCGGAGGCGCTCGTCCTGGCCGCCTACGAGGCCCGGATCGGCGCGATGCTGGCCAAGGGGCTCTACGACGACGCCGAGGCCCTGGCCGCGCTGGTCGGCCAGCGGTTTCCGGCCCACCGCGACCGCATCGTGCCGCTCGTGAAGCAGCGCAAGTCGATCGCCGGCGGCGACCTGCGAACCCTGCTGGCGGAGCTGGCCTCGGCCGCCCCTCCGCGACGGCGGGAGATCGAGGCGATCCTGGGGCGAGAGCTGAGAGACCCGCGGCAGCTGGCCGACGCCGAGGCCCTCCCGGCCGGCGATCCCTTGCGGTGCGCCGCGAAGGCGGTGAGCGATCTGTTCGACGCGGTGACGAGCGGGCCGCTGGCCCCGGGGGCCCTCGCCGCCCTCGACGGGATCTCACGCCACTCGCCGCTGGCGCCCTGGAAGCTCCTGATCCGGGCCCTCGACGCCTACTACCGGCGCGCGGACGGGGCGGTGCGCGCCAACGTCGACGCGATCCCGCCCGACTCGGCGCCGGCCCGACTCGTGCCCGTGCTCCTTCACCTGGTGGGCCCGCCGGAGCCGCTCGACCGGCCCTCTCCCGCCGTCGGGGCCCTCGGCAGAGCCGTGGGCGGGGGACGGCCGGTTCTCCGGAATCACCTGGCACAGCTGGTCCGTGCGCTCGAGGCGCGGGACGCGGCCACGGCGGTCAGCGCCGTGGAGCGGGCCTTGCCCCTGTGCGAGTCCGTGTCCGTCAAGCAGGTCCTCGCGGCCACGGTTCTCCAGCAGTGGTCGCGCCTCAACCTGAGTCCCCGGCCCCTGGTCGCGACCCTGCAGCGCGACCGCCGGAACCTGGAATGGCAGCGGGACACGGCACGGCTGATCGCGCTGACGCTCGAGCGCGCCGGCGCGTGGGACCAGGCGCTGATCTTCTGGGACGGCTACCTCGCCGACGCGAATCGCGCCGGGGCCACGCCCGCGACCGGGCGCGAGACGTCACGCGTGCTGCTGCACATGGCCGGGCTGTTTCCCGCCGATCGCGACGAGGCCCTCGACGCGTTCGACCTCGACTCCGAGGACGAGCGCGACGCCATGATCCGAGACGGCGAGCTCCCCGAATGCGCCGATCCCGGCCGTCTCCTGGCCCGCGCGCGACAGGCCGATCCCGATGCGCGTGTGTTCCGCGCGCTCGTCGCCCACTGGGAGGCGCGCGATCCCCGGCGGGCCGAGACCGAGGCCGAGGGGTGGCGGCAGGCGCATCCGCAAGATCTGGAGCCCCTGCTGTACCTGGTGCGGGCCGCCGAGCGGCGCGGCGCCCACCGCAAGGCGATCGAGCTGCTCGACGAGGCCGAGGCGATCAACCGGCTGCACCCCGAGGTGCGGCAGAGCCGCTTTCGCCTGCTCCTGGCCGGCGCGGAGCGGAGAATCAAGGAAGGCCGCTTCGCCCTCGCCCTGGCGGATCTGGATCGCCTGGAGAAGGAGCCGGTCACGACCGCGGGCGACACATTCGCCTACCTCGGCGCGGTCAGGTCGGCGGCGATGCGCCGGAACGGCGACGGGGCGGGCGCGGCGCGGCTGCACCAGGAGCTGGCCTCGCGCCTCGGTAACCCGACGATGCTGTGGCTGATCCTGTCGTCGGTGGGCGAGCTGTTCAGCCTCGAGCCACCGGACGCGCCGGACGCGGTCTCGCCGGCCCAGGCGGTCCAGGCGCTCGCTCGCTCCTGCGACCTGTTCCGCGCGCTGGACCGCCCCCTCGTGGCACCCCCCGACCTGGTGGCCCGGGTGGAGGGCGATCTCGACGGCGCGTCGGCGGCCGATCTTCACTCGCTATGTATCGGCGGGCTCGCCATGGGCCGCCCGGCCCTGACCTACGCCGCCTCGGGTCAGGGGCTCTCGTGCGACGGGTCCCTGCTCCACCGCTTCCTCCTCGCGCGGGGCCGCGCGCTCGCGGCCGCCGCGTCGCGTCGCGATCGCGACCGCGCGGGACCCTGCCTGCGCGCCGCGCGCGAGCTGGCGGGCCGCGCGCGCGACATGGACGCCGTCCGCGAGGCCTCGTCCGCGCTCGACGCCCTCGTCCCCTCGCCCGAGCTGCCTCCGTGGGTCCCGCGCCAGCCGGGCGCCGACGCCGAGCCACCGACGCCGGAGGAGATCGCGCGATGCCTCCGCGCGGAGCGCGCGCCCCGCCAGGTGCCAGCGTTCTCCGGCGACAAGGCGCCGCGCAAGCGGCGGCGGGCTCGGCGGCGGATGCAGCGGGACCTGTTCGACGATCTCTTCGCCTTCCTGGAGAAGGACCCGTGAACCCGTTCGAGGTGCTCGGGATCGACCAGACGGCCGGCGACGAGGCGGTGCGAGCCGCGTACCTGGCGGCAGTCCGCCGCTCGCCCCCCGACCGCGACCCGGAGGGATTCCGGCGGGTCCGCGAGGCCTACGACGCCGTGCGCGACGAGGAGCGCCGCCTGGCGTTGCGACTGTTCGGCCCCGCCCCGCTCGAGCGCCTGGAGGCGGTCCTCGACGAGGTCCCCGACGAGCGCCGGTTCGTCGGGCCCGGCCCCTGGCTCGACGTCCTGCGCGGTGACCGGGCGTGACCGAGCCGATGGACCCGCCGTCGACGGACGCGGAGGCCGTGTCGCTGGCGGCCGAGCCGGGTGACACCCTGCGCGACCCGGAGCGCCGCCGCACATTCCTGGCATCGATCGAGACGTGGCTCGACGAGCTGGCCGAGGCCGAGCCGCCTCCGGCCGGACTCGCCGCCGAGGCGACGTCGGCGGCCGATCGCGCCCCCGACCTCTTCTCGGTGCTGGCCCAGCTCGCCGCGCTGACGCGCGAGACACAGCTCCAGGGCCGGGCCACCAGCCGCCTGCACGCCGAGCTGGGGGACGCGCTGAACCGCCTGCTTGAGCACGCCAGCAGCCAGGACACCTTCGCGAAGAGGCTGGCCGAGGCCCGGCGCGAGGCCCGGCTGGAACTGGTGGCCGAGCTGCTCGAAGCGCGCGATCGCCTCGCCCGCGGGCTGGCCGAGGCCCGGACCCGGCTCGATGGCCTTCGCGGGCTCCGCGCCCGCCTCGGGCAGCGCCCCGTGCTGCAGGCGCTCGTCGACGGCAACGCCCTGGCGCTCGACCGGCTCGACGACACGCTGCGGCGGCTCGACGTGCACGAGATCCTGGCCGCGGGCAAGCCCTTTGACCCGGCTGTGATGCGCGCCGTCGAGGTCGCGGACGCGGCGGCGGCGCCCAGGGGTTCGGTGCTCGAGGTATTCCGCGCCGGCTACACCGCCGATGGCCGGGTGCTGCGCTTCGCCGAGGTCAAGGTCGCCGGCGGACCACCGCCGGTCGCAGGAGAATCCGATGGCTGATGTGATCGTCGGTATCGATCTGGGCACGACGAACTCCGAGGTGGCCGCGCTCGTCGACGGGCAGGTCCAGGTGCTGGCCGCCGACGGCGAGCAGATCATGCCCTCGTTCGTGGGACTCACGCCCGACGGCGCGCCGCTGGTCGGCACCCCCGCCCGGAACCAGTACGTGGTCTACCCCGAGCGGACCGTCAAGTCGATCAAGCGGCTGATGGGCTCGAGCGAGGGCGTCGCCATGGGCGAGCAGACGTACTCGCCGCCCGAGATCTCCGCGATGATCCTGCGCGCGCTCCGGAGCCGGGCCGAGGCCGTGCTGGGACACCCCGTGCGCCGGGCGGTGGTCACGGTGCCAGCGTACTTCTCGGACGCCCAGCGCCAGGCCACCCGCGACGCCGGCGAGATCGCGGGCCTCGAGGTCGTGCGTATCCTCAATGAGCCCACCGCCGCGGCGCTCGCCTACGGCGCCGACCGCCAGGGCGACCGCACCGTGCTCGTCTACGACCTGGGCGGCGGCACCTTCGATGTCTCCCTCGTGCAGGTCTCCGGGGACGTGACCGAGGTGCTGGCCAGCCACGGCAACAACCAGCTGGGCGGCGACGACCTCGACCAGCTCCTGGTCGATCACGTCCTCGCCCGCTTCATCGCCACCGGCGCCCCCGACGTCCGCGGCGACCGCCGGGCCATGAGCCGCCTCCTGCGCGCCGTCGAGGAGGCCAAGAAGCGGCTCAGCTTCGAGCCCTACACGCGCCTGCGCGAGGAGCACCTGGCCACCCGCGACGGCGTCCCCGTGCACCTCGACCTCGAGATCTCGCGCGAGGAGTACGAGCGCCTGATCCGCCACCTGGTCGAGAACACGCTCGACAGCGTGCACCGCGCGCTCGCCGACGCCGGCAAGCAGCCCGGCGACGTGGACGAGATCCTGCTGGTCGGCGGCGTCACCCGGACGCCCCTGGTGTCCCAGCTGCTGCGCGACACGACGGGCCTGGCCCCGCGCCAGGAAGTGCACCCCGACCTCTGCGTCGCGCTCGGCGCCGGCGTGCTGGCCGCCCGGCTGGCCGGTCACGACGTCGATCGCGTCCTCGTGGACATCTCTCCCTACTCGTTCGGACCCTCGTACTTCGGGTTCATCGACGGCCGCCCCTCCGAGCACTGCTACCATCCGGTCATCGCGCGCAACACGCCCTTGCCCGCCAGCCGGACCGAATGCTACGTGACGATGTTCGACAACCAGCAGGCGTGGCAGGTGAGCGTCTACCAGGGCGACGATCCCAGCGCGTTGAACAACATCCTGGTCGGCCGCTTCCTGATCGAGGGGCTGTCGGCGGTGCCGGCTGGCAACGAGGTGCTCTGCCGCATGGACCTCGACCTCGACGGCATCCTGCGCGTGACGGCCACCGAGAAGCGGACGGGTCTCGCCAAGCACATCACCATCGAGGGCGCGACGACCGCGATGACCGACGCCCAGGTGGCGGAGGCCCGTCGCCGCATGCTTCAGCTCTTCGGCGATCCGGAGGGCCTCGCGCCGGCGGATCTCGACGAGGACGAGGTCGACGAGGACGATCTCGACGCGGAGATCGACCGGGCCGGTGGCGAGAAGGCGGGGCGCGACCCGGTCACGGCCCCGGAGTCCGCGCCCGCGACCGGCGGAGGGCGCGAGCGCCGGGTCGCCATCTCCGAGGCCCGAGCCCTGCTCGAGCGCGGGCAGCGCCTCAGGGACCGCATGAGCGCCGAGGACCGCGAGGAAGCGGTGAATCTCCAGCAGGCGATCGAGAAGGCGATCGACGGCGGGGACTGGGACCGGCTCCGCGCCGCCACCGGCGACCTGGCGGACCTCCTCTTCTACGTCGAGGAGGGATGAGCGAGCCCCCGCGCTGCCCGACCTGTCGCGCCCCCTGGCGCGGCGCGACCGCGTGTCCACGTTGCGGAACGGACCTCGGCCCGGTCATGCGCGTGGCGGCCCGGGCCCGGGAGCTCCGGGAAGCGGCGCGCGCGGCCCTCGCCGCCCGGCGAGACCAGGAGGCGTGCGATCTGGCGACCGCCGCCGTCCGCCTTCACGCCACGCCGCGCGGCCGGCGCCTGCTGATCCTGGCGCTGCTGGCAGCCGGCCGCACCGCCGAGGCGGCTCGGGCCCTGACCGAGATCACGGCGTGATCTCGACGGCTCTCCGGGCCGCGGCGTGGCCTCGTGTCATCGCCGGGAGCGGCACTGATCGGAGGGCCCGCCGAGGCACGAGCCAGCTAGCCGCCACGGAGTCCGGCGGACATCGACCGGCGCTCGTCCGCCCCGTCCGGTGAGCGCGAGCGTCCGGCGGGTCCCCCGTCAGGACCGCCCGGCCCGGCGCGCCGTGTTCCCGGGGAGGTCGATCTCCACGCCGTAATCCCGCCGCGCGGCCTCCGGGGTGACGTAGCCGGCGCGAACGTCGGCCAGCACCGCCGCGGGGGCGCGCTCGCGCGGGTCGCCGACGCCGCCGCCGCCCGGGTCGCGCGTGACGATCTCGTCGCCGGGGGCCAGCACATAGCGTCCCTTGCCGCTGGCGGGCTGGCCGCTGATCCAGTACTCGCGGATACCCGCATCCCACCCGCCTCGCACACCTCGCGGGGGGAACTCCGTCCGCTGGCCGAGCGGGTAGACGACGAGGGGGGCGCCGGTGTCGTTGCGGAAGACGAGCTCCTGGCCAAGCCCGCCGCGGAAGCGGCCGGGCCCGCCGGAGTCGGGCCGGAGCGCCTTGCGCACGATCGTCGTCGAGGTCAGGGACTCCCACGTCTCCACCGGCGTCACCGACATGTTGGACGGGAAGGGCAGGCACGGCACGCCATCCAGCCCGTCGAGGGCGCCGTAGCCGCCGGCGGTGAAGTAGATGTTGGAGACGGGGCCGCCCGCGCGGTGCCGGCCCTGGAAGGTCAGGACGTTCATCATGGCGCAGTCCGCCTGGATGTTGACGTCGGTGGCCTTGGCGAGGGCGCCCAGCACGAGCGGCGTCACGAAGTGCCCGACGAGGTGCCGGCCCCCGGTGGCAAAGGGCGGCTGAGCGTTCAGGATGCAGCCGGTGGGCGCCGTCACCCGGAGCGCCCGGAGCGCCCCCTCGTTGTTCGGAATGGACGGCGTGGTGAGGCACTTGACGGCGTACGCGGTGAACGCGCGTGTGTAGCAGAAGGGCACGTTGATGCCGAAGGGGATGGACGGCCCCGTGCCGGCGAAGTCGACGTCGCAGCGATCGCCATCGATGGTCACCGCACAGGCGAGCGCGATCGGCGCATCCTCGCCCTCGATCTCGATGCGGTGCTCGTAGCGCCCGTCCGGGATCTCGCGGAGCCTGGCCCGCATGGCCTTCTCCGACACCGCGATGATCTGGCGCGCGAGCGGGGTGAGGTCGTCCAGCGCGTACTCGTCCATGAACTCGACGAGGAGCCGGCCGGCCACCGCGGTGCACGAGATGTTGGCGTTCAGGTCGCCCACGGTCTGGTCCGGCACGCGCACGTTGGTGCGGATCAGCTCGAACAGCTCGCGGTTCGGCTCGCCGGCCCGCACGAGCTTGCAGACGGGCAGGCGGAGCCCCTCCTCGAAGACCTCGCGCGCGTTCGCGGCGAAGCCGCGGCCGCCGATGTCGGGCAGGTGGGAGATGCTCAGCGCGTACCCGACGATGGCGCCGCGCCGGAACACGGGGGCGATGACGTTGATGTCGAAGAGGTGCCCCGTCCCCATCCACGGGTCGTTGGTGGCGAGCACGTCGCCCGGCGCCAGCGTCTCCGGCGGGAACCGCTGCAGCATGTGGCGCAGGGTGAGCGGGCCCGTGCCCGTGAAGGACGGGATGCTGAAGGTCCCCTGGGCGAGCGAGGACCCGTCCGCGCTGAAGAGCATGACGGACAGGTCGTAGCTCTCCCGCACGATGGTGGAGAACGACGTGCGGACGAGGGCCGACTGCTCCTCGTCGCAGATGGAGATGAGGCGGTCCCACATGATGCCCAGGGCCACCGGGTCGTCGTGGTTCATGCCGAGGCTCCGGGGTCGTCGAGCGCGACGACGAGGTTCAGGCGTTCATCCACGCGGGCCCGCTCCCCGGGCCCGATCACACAGGTCGACTCGCGCTCCTCCACGAGCACGGGGCCGGCGATCTCCTCGCCCGGGCGGAGCGCGTAGCGGTCGAGCACCGCGCAGGCCACGAAGCCGGGGCCCGGGAAGTACGCGGGCCGCTGCCCCTTGTGGCTCGGGCCGTCGCGCCGCCCCCCGGACAGGCGGTAGGCGTCGGCCATGGGGGGACGGGGGCCGGAGACGGTGACCTTCCAGTTGACGACCTCGAGCGGCGCGTCGTTGGCGGCCACCGCGAAGAGCTCCACGTAGCGCTGGGCGAACAGGGCGGGCACGCGCGCCAGCGCAGCCGGGCCGGCCAGCGCCTCCGGAATCGCGATCTCCAGCTCGAAGCCCTGGCCGCGATAGCGGACGTCGAGCCGCCGCTCGACGCGCATGTCCGCGCGCGGCACGCCGCCCTCGGCGAGGCGCCCGGCCGCCTCCTCGACCAGGCGCGCGAAGATCTGTTCGAAGTCACCCCGGGGCAGGTCGTCGAGGAGCACGCGGTGGGAGCGGGCGGCGTCGAACGACAGCGGCGATACCAGCAGGCCCACCGCCGACATGACCCCGGCGCCCACCGGGAAGATGACGCGGCCGATCCGGAGCTTGCGCGCCACCCGCAGGGCGTGGATCGGCCCGGAGCCGCCAAAGGCCACCATGGTGCAGCGCCGGTAGTCGACGCCGCGCTCGGCGGCGTGGATCCGGAAGGCGCGCGCCACCTCCTCGTTGATGATCTCGTGGATGCCCCAGGCGGCCTGGATCGCGTCGAGCCGGAGGGGATCGGCCACCCCCGACTCCACCGCCGCGCGGGCCGCGTCCGGGTCGAGCGGCATGAGCCCGCCGTTGAAGAACGCGGGATCCAGGTAGCCGAGGAGCAGGTTGGCGTCGGTCAGCGTGGGATGGGTGCTGCCGCGCCCGTAGCAGGCCGGCCCCGGATCGGCGCCGGCGCTCCGGGGTCCCACCCGGATGAGGCCGCGGTCGTCCACCTCGGCGATGGAACCGCCGCCGGCGCCGATCTCGATCATGTCGACGAACGGCCCTCGCACGGGGAGCCCGCTCCCCGGCTTGAACTCGTGCCGCCGCCCCACCTCCAGGTCGTACTTCTTGCGCGGCTCGCCGCCGAGCACGATGCAGCCCTTGGCCGTGGTGCCGCCCATGTCGAACGACAGGAGGTCGGCATGTCCGACCTGGCGCCCGATCGCGGCCGACATGAGGGCACCGGCCACCGGCCCGGACTCGAGCATCCGCACGGGGTATCGCCGGGCCGTGGCCAGGCCCATCGTGCCGCCGGCGGAGTTCATGACGTGGAGCGTGCCGCCGAACCCGAGCGCGCGCAGGCCCTCCTGCAGGCGGCCGAGGTAGTGGTCGACGAGAGGCTGGACGTAGGCGTTGATGGTGGCGGTGGTGAAGCGCTCGAACTCCCCCATGTAGGGGAAAACGTCCGCGGACGTCGAGACGGCGATCCGGGGGAAGCGCTCGGCGATCACGGCGCGCGCCTGCTCCTCGTGGACGGGGTTCGCGTACGCGTGGAGCAGGCACACGGCAAGGGCCTCCACGCCCGCGCCCTCGACCAGCTCGGCCGCCGCCCGCTCCGCCTCGGCCGGATCGAGCTTCTCGGCCACGGCCCCGTCGTAGGCCACGCGCTCGCCAACCTCCCGCCGGAGCGCCCGCGGCACGATGGGCGGCGGGAAGGTCAGGCGAAGGTCGTAGAGGTCGTAGCGGCGCTCGCGGCCCATGTCGAGGAGGTCACCGAAGCCCCGCGTGGTGATCATGCCGGTACGGGCGCCCCGCCGCTCGATGACCGCGTTGGTGGCGAGGGTGGTGCCGTGCACGACGCCGAGCACCGCTCCCAGCGGCACGCCGGCCGCCGACGCAAGGTCCTGCACGCCGTCGACGACGCAGCGAGACGGATCCGCCGGCGTCGTCAGGTGCTTGGCGAAGGTCATCGCGCCGGTCTGCTCGTCGACCAGCACGAAGTCGGTGAAGGTCCCCCCGATGTCGACCCCGATCCGGTAGCCGGCCATCACGTCGTCGCCTTTCCGGCCGGCACGCTCGTGAGCGCCGCCCAGTCGACAGACTGCTGGTACGCGGAGGCCGCCTGGAACAGGAGGTCCTCGCGGAAGTAGGGGGCCACCAGCATCATGCCGATGGGCAGGCCGTCCGACTTGGCGCACGGGATGCTGATGGCCGGGTGGCCCGTGTAGTTGAAGGGGCACGTGTTGGCGATCACCGGCCCGAGGTTCAGCCCCCGCGCGCCGCCGAGGATGGTGAGCTCCAGCGCATCCTCGTGGTCGCGGGGCTCCCGCCAGCGCGGCGCCTTCACCGGGATGGTCGGCATGGCCAACACGTCGACGTCGCCGAACACCCGGTCGTACTGGGCGACGAACCCGGGCCGGACGTTCTGGGCCTTGGCGTAGAGCCGCCCGCCGTCGTGGAGCTGCAGGTAGTACCCCTGGATCAGGTTGAGCTTGAGGTTGGGCGAGAACTCGCGCCCGTGGCTCTGCTTGAGCCGGCCAAAGATGGAGATGAGGGAGCTCGGGTAATAGGTCTTCGCGAACGAGCCCCCGAAGTTGGTGTCGTACATCCGCTTGCCGCCCTCGAGGTAGATCGGCAGGAGGCCGAGAAGGGCCTTGCCGTGAAGCGGCACCGAGACGCGGCAGGTCCGGGCCCCGGCGCGCTCGAGGACGTGAATGGCCTGGCGGACCGCCTCGTCCACATCGGGGTCTCCGCCCTCGATGCCGAAGCCCTCGTCGAGGACGCCGATGCGCAGGCCTTGAGCGCCCCGGGACAGCGCCTCGGAGTACCGGGGCAGGCTGGCCGGCACGTGCGCCTGGCGGGGGTCGGACCCGTCGGTCCCGGCCACGCACTGAAGGGCGGTGGCGACTTCCTCCACCGTGCGCGCCATGGGACCGACGTAGTCGATGGTCGGCTCCAGGCCGAACACACCGGAGTGGGGGACCAGCCCGTGCGTCGGCATGAGCCCGACGATGCCGCACCAGGCGGCGGGCAGGCGGATGGACCCGCCCTGATCGCCCCCGAAGGCGATGTCCACGTAGCCGCCGGCCACGGCGGCCGCGGAGCCGGAGGACGAGGCCCCCGTCACGTGCTCCGGGCGGTGCGGGTTCAAGGGGCGGCCGTAGTCGCCGACCCCGCTCAGCCCCGGCCCGCCCCAGGAGAACTCCTCCATGTTGAGCTTGCCGGTGATGGTGGCCCCGGCGTCGAGCAGCCGCGTCACGATGGTCGCGTCGAAGTCCGGGACGAACCCGTCCATCAGGTGCGAGCTGAACGTGAGCGGGACCCCGGCCACGCTGATGTGGTCCTTGAGGCCGATGGTCTTGCCGGCGAGCGGACCCTCCGCCGCGCCCTCGATCCGGCACTTGCGGATGAAGACGTTCAGCGGGTCCTCCGCCTCGTCCGGGCGGTATCCCGGGTCCCGGTCGGTGAAGCGGAGCGGTGGCCGCTGCTCCGGGACGCGCAGCTCGCGGAAGGCCTCGAGGGCGTCGATGGTGTCCATCATCCGCGACTGCATGATGCGCGCCTCGGTGGGCGTGAGATCAAACCCGAGGGCGCGTCCATAGCCCATCACCTCGTCGACGTCGGGTCGGCTGAACATG
>DATKEI010000286.1:0-12311 GCA_035544455.1 Binatia bacterium
CGGCCCCCCGGTCCTCCTGGGCTCCCACGCCGATTCCGTGCCGACGGGCGGCCGCTACGACGGCCAGCTCGGCGTGCTGTGCGCGCTCGAGGCCATCCGCGCCATGAACGACCACGCGGTGCGCACCCGTCACCCCGTGGGTCTCGCCATCTTCACCTTGACTCAGCTCACTAGCGCCGGGCGATGAGGCGTCTGAAGACGGCGCCGTACTCGAAGCCATAGCCAGCGGCGAGATCGGACGCGCTCTTCTTCACGCGCTCGCGGATCGTCTCTCCGGGCGCCACGTTGAGGCCGGGCACCTGGCTCTCGTGGCGGATGAGAGCGGCGATCTGGGTCTCGATCGACTCCGTGACGTCGACGATGATCTCCGGATCGTCCGCCCCCCAGTACCAGACCTCGCGGACCTTGTGGGGCTCGAGACCTTCCTCGGTGATGTGCTCGGGGAAGTGCAGATGGTCGCGGGCGAACGGATACACCGCGTCGGTCGTGGCGATTCCGGCCATGCGGTGATCCCGGTGCTGGAACCCCCGGATCCGGTGCGGGTCGTGGACGAACACGGTGTGCGGGCGGTAGCGGCGCAAGGCGCGAACGATGTCCCCGCGAAGCGCGCGCGTATCCTCGAGGCCCCCGTCCGGGTAGCCGAGCATGACGAGGTGCTTGACGCCCATGAAGTCGGCGGCCGCGTGCTGCTCGGCGGCGCGGCGCTCCGAGAGCTGCTCCGGCGTCAGCGCCCGGTCGTCGGTGCCCGCGCCGCCATCGGTGCACAGGACGTAGGTGACCTCGCATCCCGCGGCCACCCACTTCGCCACGACTCCCCCCGAGCCGATCTCGGCGTCGTCGGGATGAGCGAAGATGACCATGGCCCGGTCCGGGACCTCGGGAACCACCTGCAGCGGGCGGGCGCTCGGCGCGGGACGGGAAGGGCGCGGCTGGGGGCGGGCTCTTGGCTTGCTCATCTCGGACCGAGACGCTACGGCGTCCCGGCCGATCCGTCAACTCCCCGGGGTCGCCCGGACATCCCTGGCACGCGGAGGAGAGCCACCACGGGCAAGTGGTCGGAGGCGACGCGAGCGAGCCGGCTCCGGTGCACGTGGAACCCCTCGACCTGGAGATGACGGTCCCAGTAGATGCGGTCCAGCGCGAAGAGCGGCATCGGCGAGGGGTGCGTGCGGCGGATGCGCGGCCCGTGGAACTCACGGCGCAGGGTCCGGCCCACCGCACCCGGAAACCACTCGTTGAGGTCGCCGATGACGACGCGCGGGCCCGCCACCCACGCGCCCAGGACGTGCTCCCCCACGAGCCGCAGCACCTGGTCCGCGCGCTCGCGGGGCGTCAGGCCAAGGTGCACGTTGAACAGGTGCAGCGTGGCCGCTCCCACCCCGAGGTCCACCCGGAGGCCGCCCCGCGGCTCGCGCGTCCGGAAGGAGAGGTCGAAGGTGGACGTCCCCTGGATGTGAAGCCTCGACAACACCGCGTTGCCGTACGGCCCGCCGGCGCGCCGCGCGGTGGCGGCCATGATGGCGCGCATGCCGAGGGCGCCGGCGATGGCCTCCACCTGGTCCTCGAACACTTCCTGGAGTCCCACCGCGTCGGCGCCAACCTCGGCCAGCACGTCCGCGATGCGCCCGACGTCCACGCGGCCGTCCAGCCCCTGGGCCCGGTGGATGTTGTAGCTGGCGATGACAAGGTTCTGCTGCGCCCGCGGCCGTGCCGCCGCGCCTGTGACATGCATCTCAGCGGTCCTCATGCTTGCGATTCTAGCAAACCCTTTGCTAGGCTGACGCGAGTTCGATACTCGCCGCCAGTGAGGTCGTGGTGACCGCGGGCCCGCTCCGTTCGAAACCGCTCGCCGCAATGGCTATGCGCTTCCTCGTCGAGGACGAGGCCGGTCGAGCGCACCACGCCACGCGCGGCGAGTGGGCGGTGCCGTGCTGAGCGCCAGCGACGGCAGCGCGGCGACGGTCGATCCGGACGGTTCCGCTCCGCGCCGCCGACCTGGGCGACTCGCCGGGCCTGACGGGCGCGGCGCGGCGGCTCCGCGCCCGCCGTCGCCGTGCTCGGAACGAACGCCATCGATGCGCGGAGGGCGCCACGGGGCAGGCAGAGGCCGGGTGATGAGCCGCTCCCCCGACGCACCGGCCTCCACGCCGGAGGTGGAGGAGCGCGAGGGCACCGACACCCTGGCGGCGCCGCCGTGGCTCACCATCCTCCACAACTGCGACTGCCACACCTTCGAGCAGGTGGTGCGCCAGCTCATGAAGGCGATCGCGTGCTCGGAGTCTCGCGGCTGGGAGATCGCCTGGGAAGTGCACAACACGGGCAAGGCGGTCGTGAAGGTGGGCCCCGAGCGCGAGTGCGTCCGCGTCGGCAACGTGCTGGCCGCCATCGGGCTCGTCGTCACCGTCGTCCAGTCCTGAGGCCGCGGGTACCCCGCTCGACCTCGGCGGCCAAGCGCGGCGCGGCCCTCCATTGAGGTCCGTGAAGGGGGGGGCGCCGTGGGTGGCTCATGGGCGGCCCCCAAGCGTGTCGCCTCGATCACGGAGGGTCTCGGAATCCGGGGCGGGATGGCCATCGCTGTCGCCTGCTCGTGCGGCCGAATACCGGATCCTCCGGGCGGTCCTGCAGGCCGCCGTTTCGCGGCATCCCTGGCATTCGACTTGCTCCATGTATCTTCCGGCGCAGGTCCCGCGACCGGTGAAGCCTCGGAGTCCCGGTGGGCTTGATCAGGAGACATGCGTGAGCACCCAGTGGTACCGGAAGCGGCAGTTCTGGGAGGTCGTCGTCGCCGTGGTCGTTCCCTTCGGCTGGTTGCTCCTGCTGTGCCGCCTGGCCCGCGCCACGCCCTCGAGCGACGCCGGGATCGCATCCGGTCGCGAGATGCGTGCTCACCACTCCAGGCGCCACGGCCTGGGGCGCGCGGCCGATGGCTGCCGCGCGTTGATGGCGGCATGGCGCCGCCGGGAGCCAATCCGATGAGCCCGGGCGGCCATCTCGTCACCACCGCCATCGCCGGCGGCGCGCTGTACGCGGCGACCGGATCCCTCCCGCTGGTGGCGGGTCTTGCCGCCGGCGGCTTCCTGATCGACGTCGACCACATGGTCGACTACGTCGCCTTCGAGGGCCGCCGCGAGCTCCGGCCGGGCGCCTTCCTGCGATACTACCTGAGCGGACGCGCCAAGCGCGTGGTGCTCATGCTGCATTCGTACGAGCTGATGGTCCTGCTCGCTCTGGTGGCGTGGGCCACGGGCTGGGTTCCCCTCTGGGGATACATCCTCGGCATGGCCCTGCACCTGCCGCTCGACATCGTCTTCAACGGCCGTGTGGCTGGCCACAGCCTCGTGGCCTTCTACAGCTTCATCTACCGGTGGCGGGCGGACTTCCGGGCCGCCGATCTGTTCCGGAGCGGTCCTGTGAGGCCCGCGGGCGCGGGCTTCTGGACCGCTTTCTTCGTGGGCGCCGTGCGCACCGACGGGCATCCCCGGCAAGGGCGCGACGACGAGCGCGGGGCGACGCGAGCGCTCGCGGACTCGCGTGGTCGCCATCTGGTGTCCTGAGTTCAACGTGCGCCGACTCACGGCGCCGGGTGGGGTGGCCAGCACTCCCGCGGCGATGCTCCGGGCGATCCTCGCGGCCGGAACGCCGCGGATGTCAGGGCTTCGCCTCACATCACCGGGCCAATGATCCAGGGGGCGAACTCCTCTTCCCCCACCCCGGACAGCTCGCTCTTGCTCCGCTTGCCCGAGGCCACGGCCACGATCTCCTCGAAGATGCGCCGGCCGACCTCGTGCAGGGGCGTACCCTCGAGGATCACCCCGCAGTTGATGTCCATGTCCTCCTCGAGGCCCACCGGGATGTCCTGGCGCGTCTCGATGCGGCACGCCCCGTCCTCGAGCACGCTGCCGGCGGAAATGGCCCGCGTGGCGATGGCCACGTCGTCCTGCGGGTTGAGGATGATCGCGACATCGGTTATCGGCTGGGTCGCCATACGAGCCTCCCTCGCTGAGCTCCGGCGACTCTACGCGTTGCCGGAGCGGCTTGACACGTCGACACCGGGCTCCGGCCATTCCGGGCCGACCCACAGGAAGCCGCGCCGGAGCAAGCCGGGACGGCGGTCGACGCGGTATCCGTGCCGGTCGGCCAGGCGTCTCGCCGCCATCTGGAAACGCCGCCGCGGGGTGGCAGGGCCGCGGCTTCGCTGCCAGGCCTCCTCCCAGGCGGCGAAGAAGCGGTCGATCCGCCCGCCGGTCTCGGCATGATGGATGAAGGACTTGGGCAGCACACCCCGGAGCTGGCGCGGCGCGAACTCCGGGCCGAGAGCCGGCGCGAGCACCACGCCGAGCGCGGCCAGCCCGTCCCCGCGACGCTGGTGCAGCGTGAACGCGAGCAGGCGCCCGAGCGGGTCCGACGTGCCCTCGATCACGAGCCCGCCCGGGATCAGCACGCGCCCCAGCGCGGTGAGCGCTGCCCCGACCGCCGACTCGCCGTACTGCCGCAGCACGTTGAGGGCGCGGACGACCGCGATGCGCTCCCCCTCCCGGACGGGAACGTCGAAGCCTCCCCGGCGGAACTCGAGGCCGGGCCGCGCGAAGGGCGCGGCCGCGGCCAGGCGCTCCGCATCGAGCTCCACCCCGATCACCCGGAGGTCAGGGGCCAGGCGGCGAAGGCGGTGCAGCGTCTCGATCGAGGTCACCGGCCGCTCGCCGTAGCCGACGTCCACGTACACGCCGGCCGAGGTCCGCACGAGCTCCGGATAGGCGACCGCGAGGAACACATCGGTCTTGCGCAGCCGGTTCGGCGCAGTCTTGCCCTCGCGTCGGCTGGCCCGGGGGCCCCCCGGCCCACGGCGCGGCCGCCCCCGCCTCCCGCTCGAGCCAGACGCGCGTGGGGCCGGGCGCCGTCACCGGCCGCCACTCTCCCGGGGGCGCCGACGAGGGCCTCCTCCTCCGTGCGCGACGGGACACGCGAGCGCTCCCATCGGTCGCGCGGGCGCACATCCATGCCGGTGGGGTCCGGAGCTGTGTGACATCCGGATGGCGGCGAGCAGGTGGGCGATGTCGCCGAACGTGGCCGGCGTGGCGGCCGTCACACGGGAGCCCGCCCCGCCGCCGTCATGCGTGCCGGTGACCGGCCCGGTGGTGGGCGCGCAGGAGATCCACGCCGAAGTCGTTGCGGGGATCCCGCCACACGGAGTGGATGTGGTTCGCGTCGTTCCGGGTGTTGTCGTACTCGATCAGGAGGGCGGGACCGTGCAGGCGATAGTAGTGGGCCCGGCCCGGCTCGAGCGGCCCGGCCCACGCGAAGTGCACGCGCTCGAGACCGTCCGCGCGCACCCGCCGGAGCTCCTCCTCGGCCATCTCCGCCCGCATGTTCCGCACGTACTCCTCGACGAGCTGCGCGGCCAGGTCGCGCTGGTCGGCTGCCATGTCGCCGAGCGGCAAGCCGGCGGGGGCCGCTGTCAGCATCTCCGCCCGGCCCGGACCGCTCACGATGTCCCCCAGAGACCGGTCCCCGATGAGCATGCGCGCCCGCTGGGCGGGGTCGAGGCTGCGCGCGAGGGTCAGACCGAGGTCCTGCTCGCGGGGGAGCGTGCGCAGGCCCTTCAGCGGCCCCGTGGGCACCTCGGCGGGATTGGCGCCCAGGAACGCCGGCGTCACCGCGATGGGCTGGCCAGGCACCACGGTGAAGTTCAGCGAGAGATGGTGGCCCTCGATCCGCCAGCCCCAGGGCGCCGCCGCGTGCGGAGCCCCGAACACCGTCACCGCGTAGTTCTCGGGGTCGCGGAAGAGGCCCCCGAATGTCTCGAGTTGCCGCAGCACCGCCTCCAGGCGGATGACGTTCGCCGCCTTCGTGTATCCGGCCCCGCTCAGGCTCGCCTTCATCAGCTCGTGGGCGGCAGCCCGGGCCGGGGCCGGCATGTCCTTGAAGGCCACGCCCTCGCGGCGGCGGGGGACATAGTGCCAGTCCAGGCGCTCCGCATCCGCGAAGGCGAACACGGCCCGCCGCCGCGTGTTCGCGGGCAGTGCGGACAGGAAGGCCGCCGCCGCTCGCTCCATGGCGGTGCGGGCCACGTCGCCCACCTGGGCCAGCGCGATGCGCGGCAGCGCGACGGCCCCGGCCCCAGCGACGAGCCCGTGGACGAGCTGACGGCGCCCGAGCCGGAACGTCGCCTTCACGGGATCTCTCGTGTTCCCGACTCAGCAGAGATGGGCCGACACAACACTCGCCTAGCGTCCCGAGTCAGAAGTTCGTGGTGGACTCGCGGCGCCGGGTGGGGTGAGGGTCCTCCCCGCGGGACCGTATCTGCTGCGGATGGCCGAAGCCACCCCCCACCCATCGCGTGGCCCCATCGAGTGCCGGCAGCGCCCCGCGACGCCGCGTGTCCCGCGGGGAGGACCCTCACCCCGCCTGGCGCTGTGTCGGCACATGTCTGACTCAGCACACTAGAGATACTTCACGGTGCAGCCGTAGGCGCGCGTCGTCGCGGTCTTGACGGGGTGCCCGCTGGCCACGGCCTGCAGCGCCTCGCGCACGTAGTTCTGCGCGCCCTGGACGTCGCTCCGCCGGCTCGTGGGCCGGTCGTCGATGGCGCCGGCGTAGACGAGCACGCCGTTCGTGTCGATCACGTACATGTGCGGCGTGTTCGTCGCCCCGTAGGCCTGGCCCACCGTGCCCTTGGCGTCGATCAGCACCGCAGTCGGGGCGGCCTTGCGGCTCGTGGTGAGCCCATTGGCCTGCGCCGGGGACACATGCCCCTGCTCGCCCGGTGCGGAGGAGATCAGCGTCAACCAGATCGCGCCCTGTTCCGTGGCTTCCTTCTGCAGCGCCTGCATGTTGCCGGTCTCGTAGTGCTTGCGCACGTACGGACAGTCGTGGTTGGTCCACTCGAGCACGACGATCTTGCCACGGTAGTCGCCGAGCGAGACCGGGTTGCCGGTGGTGGCGGGAGCGGTGAAGGCAGGTGCGGGGGCGCCGACCTTGGCGGCCGCCCATGCCGGCCGGGGAGAGAGGGCGGAGCCGGCGGCTCCGGCGACGACCGCTCCGGCGGCGGCGCGGGCGAGGAACACGCGGCGCGTGAGCTCGGGTCGAGTCATGGCATCTCCTTTCGCTGAACTCATTGAACCGCCGAGCTCCGGATGCGCGCGATGGCGTCGAGGACGACGCCTTCCGTCAGCACCGCGGGGAGGACGGCGGGCTCTCCGGATCCCGCGCCGGTGCCACGGGCGGGCGGGTACAGGACGTACAGGGGCACTCCGCTGCGTCCGAACGACTCGAGGATCCGCGTGATCTCCGGGTCGCGACGAGTCCAATCCGCCTTGAGGTAGGCGATCCCCTGGCCCGCGAGGGCCTCGGCGACGGCGGGCGAGCGCAGGGCCACGCGCTCGTTCACGAGGCACGTGATACACCACGCCGCCGTGAAGTTGACGAACACGGGCACGCCCTGGGCGCGCAGCTCGGCGAGGCGCGCGGGGCTGAAGGCCTCCGGCTCGGTTTCTCGGGCCACCCCGGGGCCGGGGGCCCGGGGGCCGGCGGAGGCGCCCACCTGGCCAGCCACCACGGCCGCGACCACGGCGAGGGCGGCCATCGCGGTCGCAGCGCGCCGCCAGCGGGGGGCAGCCCCGCGCGACACCTCGTGCAGCCAGGCACCGAAGGCGATCAGCACCAGGCCGGCGAGAGCAGCGGCAACGCCGGCGGGGCCGACCTGCTGGCTCAGTACCCACACCAGCCACGCCACCGAGGCATAGAGCGGGAAGGCGAGGAACTGCTTGAGCCGCTCCATCCACGGACCCGGCCGCGGCAGCAGGTGGTGCGCGGGGACGAAGGACAGCGCCAGGTAGGGCAGGGCGAGCCCGAGGCCGAGCGCCTCGAACACCGCGAGGGCTTCCCCGACTGGCCTCGTCATGGCGAAGCCGACGGCCGCCCCCATGAAGGGCGCCGTGCAGGGCGTCGCCGCCACGGTGGCGAGGGCACCGGTGAAGAACGAGCCCGCGTAGCCCGGGCGCCGGGCCAGGCCGCTCCCCACTCCTGCGATGCGCCCCCCGATCGTCATCACGCCGGACAGGCTCAGGCCCATGGCAAAGAGCAGGTAGGCAAGCACGGCGACGACGATTGGCGACTGGAGCTGAAATCCCCAGCCGATCTGCTCCCCCGCACTCCGCAGCGCGATGAGCACACCGGCCAGCGCGCCGAAAGAGACGAGAATGCCCGCGGTGTAGGCCAGGCCGTGCGCCCGCGCCACCCACGGGGCCGCGCCCGCGTGCTGGACCAGGGAGAGGGCCTTGACTGAAAGAACGGGGAGGACGCAGGGCATCAGGTTCAGGAGGACGCCCCCCAGGAGGGCCAGGCCGGCGGCCTGCGCGAGCGCCAGCGCGCTCCCCGCGCCGAGGCGAGCCGGGCCGGCCGGCACGGCGCGGATGGCGAAGGCCTGCGTGGTCACACTGCCGTCGATGCGCTCCTTGACGACGAGGACACCCTCGATCGGCTGCTCCGCCGTCCTGGACAGCGCGCCGCGCGCGACGGCCAGTCTGATCCCGTCGCGCAAGACGACGGCGCGCTGGAGCCCCACGTGGTCGATGACGCCCCACTCGCGCGGATAGAACCAGATGTCGGCGACGCGGTCGGCGGCGAGCCCCGGCGCGGCCACGGTGATCTCGATCTCCGCGGCCGTCGCCGTGAACTCCGCCGGCCACGGGCTCGGCATCGGCACCGCCCGGATCGCGCGGGCGAAGGCATCGGCCCACCGCGAATCGCGCGCCGCGCGGGGCCCGACCTGGAGGGTCAGCTCCACCGCGGCTTCCTCGGGGATGCACTCCTTCTCGCAGACCAGCCATCCCGCGCGGGCGCGCAGCGTCACGGCCCGGCCCGGGGCGAGATCCGCGGGCGCCTTCATCCGGGTCAGGAGCAGGACCTCGCCCTCGTACCCGTAGCTCATGAACGGCCCGATGGGGATGCGCTCCGGATGCGGCCACGCGATCGGGCCGGCCTCGAACCCCGCCGGCAGACTCCAGTCGATGGTCGCCGGCTCCCCGGAGTCGCCGGGGTTCTCCCAGTAGGTGTGCCAGCGCGGGGCAATGACCTGCCGGAGCGCCACCCAGAACGAACCGCCGGGCTCGATGGTCGCCAGCTCACTCACGAGCTGGGCCTGCACCCGGGGGCCGGCACCGTCCGCGCCGGCAATCCGCACGCCGGCCGCGAGCAGCAGGGCGAGGGCGACCGCCATCGCGATGGCCCCCGATCTCCCCGCTCGCCTCCCGTCGGGTCCCATTCCGCTGTCTCCGGCCAGCCCTATCGCCCGGGGACCCGGTGCGCGGCCTCGGCCCGCATCTGCTGCATAGCGTGGGTCTCCTGGTCGGAATATCGCTCCTCCGCCCAGGGATCGGCGCGCATGTGATAGCCGTTCGCCTCCCAGAATCCGGGCGGGTTCACGTCCAGGAACTCGAAGCCCCGGAGCCACTTGGCGCTCTTCCAGAAGTAGAGCTTCGGCACCACGAGCCGGAGCGGCCCCCCGTGATCCGGCGCGAGAGGCTGGCCGTCGTGGCTCAGGGCGAGAAGCACGTCGTCGGCCGCGAGGTCGGCGAGCGCCAGATTGGTCGTGTAGTCCGGATCGGCGTGGACCAGTGCGTACCTCGCCTCCGGCCGGGGCCGGACGCGCCTCAGGATCTCGCCAATCGGCACGCCCGCGAAGCGATTGTCGAGCCGGGACCAGTGGGTCACGCAGTGAATGTCGCAGGTGACCTCGGAGCGGGGGAGGCGGAGGAACTCCTCCCACGTCCAGACCGCCGCCTCCTCGACGAGCCCGAAGCACCGAAACGTCCAGGTCCCGGGGTCGAAGCGAGGCGTCGGTCCGTACGTCAGCACCGGCCATTTCGCGGTCAGCGCCTGACCGGGGGGAACGCGGGCGGCCAGCTCCGGCGGTACGGGCCTCGTGACGCTCATGCGGGAAATGGTAACACTAGGCGAAACGGTAGCCCTGCCCGTGGACGGTCAGGATGAACCGAGGCCGCTCGGGATCGGGCTCGAACTTCTGCCGCAGGCGCAGCACGTGGGTGTCCACCGTGCGCGTGGTCGGGAACTGATCGTAGCCCCAGACCTCCTCGAGCAAGCGGTCCCGGGTGACGACCTCCCCCCGGCGCTCGACGAGGTAGCGCAGCAGGTCGAACTCCTTCCGGGTGAGCGCGACTTCCTCCCCGGCCTTGAACACCTGGCGGCTCCGAAGGTGGATGCGCACGTCGTCGAAGGCGAGCTCCTCGAACTTCCGGCGCAGGCTGGGCCGGCGCAGCACGGCGCGAATCCGGGCGAGAAGCTCGCGCAGGCTGAAGGGCTTGGAGACATAGTCGTCCGCCCCAAGCTCGAGGCCCTGCACGCGGTCCGCCTCCTCGCCCCGCGCTGTCAGCATGATGACCGGAACGTCGACGCCGCGCCGGCGGAGCTCGCGGCACACGTCCCATCCGCTCATGCCCGGCATCATGATGTCGAGCAGGATCAGGTCCGGCGCCTCGGACAGGGCCAGCGACAGCCCCTGGCGGCCGTCGCGCGCGGCGACCGTCTGGTAGCCCTCGAAGCGCAGGTTGTCCTCGAGGCCCCGCACCATCTCCGGCTCGTCGTCGACGATCAGGATGCGGGGCACGGGGGCTCGCCCTCGGGACTCGCCGCGGGCAGATGAAGAGCGAACCGGCTGCCCCGCCCCGGGCAGCTCTCGACCGTGACGCGGCCGCCGTGGGCCTCGGCGATGTGCTTGACCAGGCTGAGCCCGAGCCCGCTGCCGCGCCGCCCCTGCGTCTCGCTGTGGCCCACCCGGAAGAACTTGTCGAACACGCGGCCGAGATCAGCCGGGGAGATTCCGATCCCCTCGTCGGCGACCTCGATCACCACCTCGTTGCTGCCGGCGCGGGCGGCCACCCGGATGGCCCGGCGCTGGTCGGAGTACTTCACGGCGTTGTCCACGAGGTTGGCGAGCGCCTGCCCGAGGGCGGCGGCGTCCATGCGGATCGCGGGCAGCCCGGGCGGCACGTCCACCTCGAGCTTGAACCCGCCCTGGAGCAGCGGGTAGCGGAAGCTGTCCAGCACCTCGTGAATCACCGGCTCCACGCGGCCGGGGCGCAGGTCGTAACGGCGCCGGCCGCCCTCGATGCGCGAGAAGTCGAGGACGTTGTCGATGAGCCGGGTCAGCCGCTCGCTCTCGCGGGTGATCACGCCGTAGTACTGGCGCCGGGTGGCATCGTCCCGCACCCGGTCCATCTCCAGCGTCTCGGCGAACATCCGGATGAGCGAGAGGGGGGTCTTCAGGTCGTGCGAGACGTTCGCCACGAAGTCCGCCTTCAAGCGGGCCATCTCGGATTCCCGGCGCACGAGCCGGTAGGTGGCGGCGAGGCCGAGACCGATCACCACGAGCAGGCACGCGAATGCCCCGGTGAAGAGCATGGCCTGACGTGCCATGGCATCGCGGGGCGACGCGCCCTCCGGCCGGTACACGGCCACCCGCCACGTCGGCAGCGCCTCGCCGAAGGCGACGGTCAGGACGGGTTCTGCCCGCCCCAGGGGGCGCGGGGCGTAGACGGGGCGATCGTTCCGGTCGATCACGGCCAGCACGCTGGGGCCCTCCGCCCCGCCGAGGGCCTTGTCGAGCACGTCCCGGCGCAGCGCCTCCTCGTTGCGGCCGAGGATGGCCAGCAGCGGGCCGTGGCTCGCGCTCGGCAGGACGGCAGCCAGGACCACCTCCGGGCCGAGCATCAGGTGGCGCCGGCCGCCCCGGTCCCAGACGCTCCGGGGGATCTCGGCGAGGAGGCCGGTCAGGGCCGGGTCCCTCGACGCCGGCCCCGGAAGCAGCGGGCGCCCGGTGCGGTCGAACAGGAAGACGCGCCCCACCAGAGGCGCCCGCGCCTTCCAGGCCTCCACCATCTCCGGGCGAAAGTCGGGGTCGAACAGCAGGACCTGGAGCGCGCCCAGGCATTCCTCCTCGGCCTTGAGAACGGTCATCTCCACCTTCGCGGCGGCCATCGCGGCCATGTCGCGAGCCTGGGCCCGGAAGAGAAGATCGGCAGAGATCTGCCACTGGCGGAGCGACACATAGCCGAGGACGGCGAGGACGGCGGCCGCGACCATCACGGCGGCAATGGCGAGGAGCTCGAACCGCTTCACCGGCAATGGCTCACCGCTCGGCCAGGAGCTCCTGGATCACCTGCTCGGTGCGCGCGTAGGCGCCCTCGCCGACGTGCGTGTACCGGATCACGCCCGCCCGGTCCACGAGCACCGCGGCCGGCCAGGCCCAGTTGCCGTAGCGCCGCCAGATCGCCGCGTCGTTGTCCTGGACCACC
>DATKEI010000287.1:0-7019 GCA_035544455.1 Binatia bacterium
GCCCTCCCCGCGGGACACGCTGTGTCGCGGAGCGCTACCGGCACTCAATGGGGCCACGAGATGGGTGGTGGGTGGCTTCGGCGATCCGCAGAAGATACGGTCCCGCGGGGAGGGCCCCCACCCCACCCGGCGCCGCGAGTCCACGAACTTCTGACTCAGGACTAGACACTCGGGCCGCCCTCAGACGGGACACCGGGGAGACAGGCATTCCGGGTCGGCGTCAGCGGTGCCGGTCGCGCAGGATCTCTCGGGCGGCGTTGTACCCGCAGGCGCCCATGACGCCTCCCCCCGGGTGGGTGGCGGCCCCGCAGAGGTAGAGACCCCTCACCGGCGTCCGGTACCTCGCGTAACCGGGGAGGGGGCGCAGGAAGAAGAGCTGGTTCAGGGTCATCGCCCCCTGGAAGATGTTGCCGCCGGTCAGGCCGAAGCGGTCCTCGATGTCCCTGGGAGCCAGCACCTGCCGGGCAATGACGGACCGGCGAAAGTTGGGGGCGTACCCGTCCATGATCTCGAAGCAGCGGTCGGCGTACGCCTCCCGGGCCGCCTCGAGCGAGCCCTCGCGCAACCGGTACGGGAAGTACTGGGTGAACATCGACATGAGGTGAAGGCCCGGAGGCGCCACCGTGGGGTCGACCACCGACGGGATGGTCGCCTCGATGACGGGGTTTCGCGAGGGGCGGTCGTACTTCACGTCGTCGTACGCCCGCTCGATGTACTCCATGCTCGGCGCGATGTGGATGGTGCCCCGGTGCTGCGGGCCGGGCTGGCGGCCGGGCCGGGCCGCGAAGTCCGGGAGCTCGCTCAGGGCGACGTTGATCTTGAGGCTCCCGCTCGAGTAGTCGATGCCGCGGACGGCCTCCACGAACTCCGGGGGCAGCGTGCCGGGCTCGATCAGGTCGAGGAACGTGACGCGCGCGTCGCAGCCGGACACGATGCTCGCGGCCGGGATCTCCGTGCCGTCGGCAAGCGCCACCCCGCGTGCGCGGCCGTCGCGGGTCAGGATCCTGGCCACGGCGGCGTTGACCCGGATCTCCGCGCCGCGCTCGCGGGCGGCCGCGGCCAGCGCGTTACTGATCCCGCCCATGCCGCCCCGGACGTATCCCCAGACGCCCCGGACGCCGTCGCACTCGCCCATGACGTGGTGGAACAGCACGTAGGCCGTGCCCGGCATCGACGGCGAGGCCTTGGCCCCGATGATCGCGTCGGTGGCGAGGGTCGCCTTGAGCGGATCGGACTCGAACCAGCGGTCGAGGATGGGGGTGGCGGCGCCGGTCAGGATCTCGATGGCCCGGGCCCCGTCCCGGCCGAGCCGCAGGAAGCGCAGACCGAGCCGGCCAAGGGCGAGGAGATCGCGCGGGGAGCGCGACCACGGGTCGGGGGGCGTCATGAGCAGGGTGGGCTCGATGAAGTCCGCCACCCGCTCCAGCATGGCCTCGTAGCGGGGCAGGGCCTCGGCGTCCCGGCTCGAGAACCGGCCGACCTCGCGGCGGGTCATCTCCCGGTCGGGCCCCATGACGAGGGAGCGCCCGTCGGGGAACGGCGTGAACGACGACGGGTTCCGGGGCAGGAGGGCGAGGCCGTGCCGGCCGAGGTCGAGGTCACGGACGATCTCCGGCCGGAGCAGGCTGTTGACGTAGGCCGCCGTCGAGACCTTGAAGCCGGGCCACAGCTCCTCGGTGACGCACGCGCCGCCCACCACCTCCCGGCGCTCGAGGACCAGCACGCGCCGGCCGGCGCGGGCGAGGTACGCCGCCGTGACCAGGCCGTTGTGGCCGGCGCCGACGACAATGACGTCGAACGCCGCGGGCATCAGAACCTCCCGATCCCGTCGCGGGTCATTCCGCCGCGGTCTCTCGCACCCGCTCCACCCGCGCCGCGCCCGCGCCGACTCCCGTCTGGTCCACGCGCACGCGCCGCATCAGGGGGACGACGAACAGGAGACCGACGAACAGCACCACCAGCATGACGTAGGCGTCCCCGTACGCCAGCACCTGCGCCTGCCCCTGGGTGTCGCGATAGACCATGGCCAGCGCCCGCTGCTCCGCGGTGAAGCTGTCGGCGCCGTGGTTCAGGAAGTGGTCGGCCCACTGCCGGAGGCGACCCGTCGTCTCCGGGTCGAAGGGGTTGACGTGGGCGCCCAGCGTCGCCTGGTGGTACTGGCTCCGGCGGGCGAGGAGCGTCGTGGCCACCGCGATTCCGGCGCTGCCCCCGAAGTTCCGCACCACGTTGAAGGCGGCGGTGGCGTTGGCGAGCCCCTCCATGCGAATCGTGGCCAGCGCCAGGGTCTGCAGCGGCACGAAGACGAAGCCCTGGCCGAATCCCTGGACGAAGCGGGGAACGGCCAGCGCCCAGTAGTCCATGCCCAGGGTGAGGTTGGTCATCATGACGAAGGCGACGGCGTTCAGCGTGCATCCGAAGCCGAGGAGGAGGCGCTGGTCGACGCGCTGGACGAGGCGGCCCGAGATGAGGAGCGCCATCATGTTGCCGATGCCGCCGGGCGCCAGGACCGTCCCCGAGGTCCACGCATCGTAGCCCAGGAGCTTCTGGGTGTACAGGGCGAGCAGCACCGTGCTCGAGTAGAAGCCGAAGCCGACCGTCGCCATGATGGCGGCGCCCGCCGCGAAGTTCCGGTTGTTGAACACGCGCAGGTTGAGGATGGGCTCGCGCGCCGTGAGCTCGCGCACGACGAAGCCCAGGACGGCGGCCGCTCCGATCGCGGTGAGGGCAACCACCCGTGAGGACTCGAACCAGTCGTCGCGCTCGCCGAGGTCAAGCACGAGCTGGAGCGAGCCGAAGCCGCCGACCATGAGGAGCACGCCGGGCCAGTCGACCGAGGTCGGCCGGCGCTGGTAGGGCGAGTCGAAGAGGAAGGCGCTCGCCATGAAGAACCCGAGCACCCCGATGGGCAGGTTCACGTAGAAGATCCAGCGCCATGACCAGTTGTCACACATCCATCCGCCGACGGTGGGGCCGAGGATGGGCGCCATCATGATGCCGATGCCCCAGACGGCCATGGCCATCCCGCGCTGCCGGAGGGGGAAGATCTCCCACATGGTGGCCTGGGCCATCGGGATGACGGGGCCGCCGCCCAGCCCCTGCAGGATGCGCATGGCCACCAGGAACTCGAGGTTCGGGGCGAGGCCAGAGAGAAAGGAGCTGACGGTGAAGATGATCGTGCAGATGAGGAAGAGACGCCTCCGGCCGAGGGCTCCGGTGAGCCACGCCGTGGCCGGGATGACGATGGCATTGCTCGCGAGGTAGGAGGTGATGACCCAGGAGGTCTCCTCGACGCTCGTGGACAGGGAGCCCTGCATGTGCGGCAGCGCCACGTTGGTGATGCTCGTGTCCAGGATCTGCATGACGGTGATGAGCATCACCGAGATGGTGATCGACCATTTCTGGGCGGGGGAGAGCGTGGTCGACGGATGGGCAGGCTCCGGCACGCGCCGGATCGTCACAGGTCGCCGCCCTCAAGTCAACGCCCGCTCGTCCGCGCTCTGTCCTGCGATTCCCTCGCCCCTTCGGGGGGAAAGGGCCGCGGGTCGGACGCGGAACGCGCCTTCACCGGTACATGGAGGGCGATCGGACGAGCCGGCGTCCCGCGGGCCAGGCGGGCGGAGCGGCCCCGGGCGCGCACGCGTCTCCCGGTGACGGGGCCGCACGAGTTCGGGTAGAGTCTCCTGGCGGCCGCGGCCGGTCCCGGCGTTGGGGCGGGGCGGGGCTCGCGCGACCAAGGGGGAACGGTCAATGGCCCAGATCACACCCGCGGTGACCCAGATCGCTTCCGGTCTGCGCTTTCCCGAGGGGCCGGTGGCGATGCCCGATGGCTCCGTTGTCCTGGTCGAGATTGCCCGCGGGACGCTCTCGCGGGTCACCCCGGACGGGCGAATCCACGTGATCGCCGCCATCGGCGGCGGGCCGAACGGAGCGGCGATGGGCCCGGGCGGCAAGATCTTCGTCACCAACAACGGCGGCTTCACCTGGGTCGAGCGGCCGGGCAAGCTGTTCCCGGGCATACAGGGCCCCGACTACACCGGCGGGCGCATCGAGGTCGTCGACCCCGAGACCGGCAAGTTCGAGACTCTCTATGAGGCCTGCGACGGGCGCCGGCTCCGGGGGCCGAACGACCTCGTGTTCGACCGCGCTGGCGGCTTCTGGTTCACGGACCTTGGCAAGACGCGCGACCGCGACCAGGACCGCGGCGCCGTCTACTATGCCAGGGCCGATGGCTCGCTGATCAAGGAGGCCATCTTTCCGCTGGAGCGGCCGAACGGCATCGGGCTGTCTCCCGACGAGCGCACGCTTTACGTGGTCGAGACCCCGACCGCGCGCTGCTGGGCCTTCCAGCTGTCGGCGCCGGGGGAGATCGAGTCGGCGAACGGGCCGTACCGGGGCGAGAAGGGCCGCGTGGTCGTCGGCCTCGGCGGGTACCAGATGTTCGACTCCCTCGCCGTCGACAGCGAGGGCCACATCGCCGTCGCCACGCTGATCACGGGGGCCGTCAGCGACATCTGGCCCGACGGCAGCCGCGTCGACCAGTACGTGCTACCGGACATGATGGTGACCAACGTCTGCTTCGGAGGCCCGGAGCGGCGCACGGCCTTCGCGACCCTGTCCATGGGAGGCACGCTCGTGTCCTTCGAGTGGCCCCGTCCGGGCCTGGCCCTCAACCACCTCGACCGGTAGGGCCAGATCGCCCTCTCCCCGGGACCCCGGGGAGAGGGCGGGGGGTGAGGGGCGAGCGCCCGCCCGCCGGCGGCGCCGCCGGGCGGAGCCGGCGGCGCGGGAACGGGGAAGAGGCAGCGGAGACCGGCGACGCGCAGGGGAAGCGGGCACGAGATTCCTGCTCGTGCAGGGTTCGGGCTCGCTCCCGAAGACGGGCCGCGCCACGCCGCCCGCGGGCGGCGAGTGATGGATCCGGGAAGCGTTCCCGGGCGTGAGAGGACAGGGAGCCGGAGCGCACGGGAAAGGATTGAGGGAGGCCATGACGATCAAGGGCAAGGCGTACATCGCGGGCATCTTCGAGCACCCGACGCGCAAGGCCGACAACCAGTCGCTCGCCCAGCTCCACGCGGAGTCGGCGCGCGGCGCCCTCGCCGACGCCGGCCTCTCGAAGGACGATGTCGACGGGTACTTCTGCGCGGGCGACGCGCCCGGCCTCGGCCCCCTGTCGATGGCCGACTACATGGGCCTCCGGCTCCGCCACATGGATACCACCGACACCGGCGGATCGTCATACGTGATCCACGTGGCCCACGCCGCGGAAGCGATCGTCGCCGGCAAGTGCGAGGTGGCCCTCATCACCCTGGCCGGCCGGCCGAGGGCGGAGGGCATGGCCACCGGCACCGCCCCCCGCAACTATGGCGCGGCCACCCCGGACGTGCCCTTCGAGTTTCCGTTCGGGCCCACGGTCGTGAACCAGTACGCGATGTGCGCCATGCGTCACATGCACCAGTTCGGGACCACCAGCGAGCAGCTCGCCTGGATCAAGGTGGCGGCCTCGCACCACGCCCAGCACAACCCGCACGCCATGTTGCGCGAGGTGGTCACCGTCGAGGAGGTCGTCGGCTCCCCGATGATCTCCGATCCGCTGCACCGGCTCGACTGCTGCGTGATCAGCGACGGAGGGGGCGCCATCGTGGTGGTCAAGCCGGAGGTCGCCCGGCGGCTCTCGCGGCCGCGCGTCCGCATCCTCGGCGCCGGCGAGGCGTGCAAGCATCAGTGTGGCGGGCAGATCGATCTCACCTACACCGGCGCCGTCTGGTCGGGGCCGGCCGCCTTCGCCGAGGCCGGCATCGCCCCTTCAGACATCGCGTACGCCTCGATCTACGACAGCTTCACGATCACGGTGCTGATGACCCTGGAGGATCTGGGCTTCTGCCCGAAGGGCAAGGGGGGCGCGTTCGTGTCCGACGGCAACCTGATCGCCGGTGTCGGCGCCCTCCCCTTCAATACCGACGGGGGCGGCCTGTGCAACAACCATCCCGGCAACCGGGGCGGGCTCACCAAGGTGCTGGAGGCGGTCCGCCAGCTCCGCGGCGAGGCGCACCCGGCGGTGCAGGTGAAGGGCTGCGGACTCGCCCTTGCCCACGGGACTGGCGGCTCGCTCGGCACGCGGCACGCCAGCGCCACCGTCATCCTGGAGCGGGAGTGAGCCATGGCCACCTCCGAGCGGACGATCCTGGCCCCGCAGGTCACCCCGGAGACCCGGCCCTTCTGGGACGCGGCGGCCGAGGGCGAGCTCCTGATCAAGACGTGCGCCGCCTGCGGGCAGGCCCACCACTACCCGCGCGCGCTCTGCCCCTTCTGCTTCAGCGACCGGACGGAGTGGCGCCCCGCGTCGGGCCGGGGCACCATCTATTCCTACAGCGTGATGCGCCGGGTGCCCGTGCCCTACGCCATCGCCTACGTGACGCTCGAGGAGGGCATCTCGATGATGACCAACATCGTCGGCTGCGACCTCGACGCCATCCGGATCGGCCAGGCGGTCCGGGTGGTCTTCGCGCCGACGGAGGGCGGCCCGCCCGTCCCGATGTTCACGCTGGCGTGAGCGATCGCGTGGATCCGGAGCGTCCGGCTTTTCCGGCCGGGCACCCCGGCGAGCGCTGGATGAAGGAGGCCATCCGGGTGGCCGAGGTGTCCCGGGAGCGGGGGGACTACGCCTTTGGGGCGGTGCTCGTGCGCGACGACAAGATCGTCACCGCTTCCGGCAACAAGGTGATCACCTATCGAGATCCGACGGGCCATGCCGAGCTGAACTGCCTGCGCAAGGCCGCGCTCCGCGAGGGGCATCGCCATCTGCGGCCGGGCGCCGTCCTTTATGCGACGCACGCGCCGTGCCCCATGTGCCTCGCCATGTGCGTGTGGACCAAGGTGTCCGGCGTGGTCTACGGCTGCTACCAGCGGGACATCGGCGCGTGGGGGGCCGGCCACGCGAACTCGACCTTCACCTGGCGATCGGTCCGCATGGAGCCGGACGAGCTCTACGAGGCGCTTCGCGAGGCCCACCCCGACATGGC
>DATKEI010000288.1:0-3235 GCA_035544455.1 Binatia bacterium
GGTGGGTGGCTTCGGCCATCCGCAGAAGATACGGTCCCGCGGGGAGGACCCCCACCCCACCCGGCGCCGCGAGTCCACGAACGTCTGACCCGGGACACTAGTGCATCCAGTCGAGCGGGTCCTCGTCCCCGCCCGGCCGAGCCCCGGGCCTCTCGACGAACAGCCGGTGCCAGATGGCGAGGCAGGCGAGGCTCCAGATCTCGCGCTTCACGTTGTCACCCGCGCGGTGGGCCGCAAACAGCGCCGGTAGCTCCTCAGTCCGGAACCACTGCTCGATGGCCGGGCTGTGGCGGAGCCTCTCGAGCAGGCGGTCCAGGAGCTTGCCGGTGAGGAACTCGCTCACGGGGACGTTGAACCCGCGCTTGCGCTTGTAGAGGTGGTCGCGGGGAATGTGGCGCTCGGCCCACCGGCGCAGGAAGCGCTTCGGCGTGCGGCCCCGCACCTTCAGGTCGTCGGGCAGCGACAGGCCGAACTCGACGATGCGATGGTCGAGATACGGAACGCGTCCCTCGAGGCCGAAGCCCATGAGCATGCGGTCGACCTTGACGAGCAGGCCGTCGGCCAGTGCCGTGGCGATGTCCGTGTACTGCGCGCGCTGGATGTGGGTCCACGAGCGCGGCGTGCGCCGCCAGGCGGCGACGTAGGGAGCGCGGAACGCGTCTCCCGCCGCCGCCAGCGCCGGGCCGAAGAGGCGCCGCGACCAGCGCCGCGACCAGGCCCCGCGCGTGCGAAAGCCCCCGGACCCGGGAGCGCGGAGGTTGGTGAGGAAACGCTGCCAGGGAGACCGGCGATAGCGGCCGTAGCCGGCGAAGACCTCGTCGCCTCCCTCCCCCGTGAAGACCACCTTGAGCGTCCGGGCGGCCTCCTCGGCCAGGAGCGAGGTGGGCAGATTGGCCCAGTCGACCATGAGATCGTCGGCCGCCCACACCGCGTAGGGAAGCCGGCGGAACACCGCGTCGGTCCGGAGCGCCAGCGAGACGTGGGCCGTGCCGAACGCGCGCGCCATTCGCTCGGCGTCGGCAAGCTCGTCATCCTTGATCTGGACGTCGGCATAGCCCACCGAGAAGGTCCGGACCGTCCCGGGCTGATGCGCGTTCAGCAACGCGAGCAGGATCGCAGAGTCGTTGCCGCCCGAGAGGAACAGGCCGTAGGGCACGTCGGAGCGCACGTGCTCCTTCATCACCTGTGCGACCAGCGGAGTGAACTCCTCCTCGGCCTGCTCCTGGGTCAGACGCCGCGGCCGGACGTCGAGCGCGCTCCAGTACGGGCGCCGCTGGACGTGGAGGGTGTCGACGTCGATGGTCACCGTCTCGGCCGGCTCCACGCGCCGCACCTCGCGCAGGATCGTCTCGGCGCCGGTGCTGAACCGGCTCTCCAGGACCTGCACCAGCGCCCAGGGGTTGACGGACGGCGCCCCCGGCAGGAGCGGGAGAATGGCCTTGAGCTCGGAGGCGAAGACGACGCGGTCCGGCAACACCGCGTAGAAGAGGGGCTTGATCCCGAGCCGATCCCGCCCGAGCACCACGCGGCGCCGGCCCCGGTCGTGCAGGGCAAAGGCGAACATGCCGTGCAGGCGCCGGGCGAATCCCTCCGGGTCGAGGGCATAGACGTGAAGGATGCTCTCGCTGTCCGAGCGCGTGGCGAAGCGGCGCCCCGCCGCCTCGATCTCGGCGCGGAGCTCGACGAAGTTGTAGACCTCGCCGTTGGCGATCAGGGCGAGCTGGCCGGCGGCGTCGACGAGGGGCTGGTGTCCTCCCGCCAGGTCGATGATGGACAGCCGCGTGTGCGCGAGCCCGACGTTCCCGACAGCGTATACGCCGTGATCGTCCGGCCCACGGTGGCGGAGCCGGTCGGCCGCGGCCTGAAGCTGCTCCGCCGCGACCGGCCTCGCCCGCATGACCATCCCCGCGATCCCACACATGCTGTCGCTCGCCCCCGCGGCCCATCTCGGACGTGAAGCGCCGGGCGCCGGCCCCGGCACGCCCCACTCTAGTGTGCTGAGTCAGACATGTGCCGACAAAGCGCCGGGCGGGGTGGGGGCCCTCCCCGCGGGACACGCTGAGTGGCGGAGCGCTGCCGGCACTCAATGGGGCCACGAGATGGGTGGTGGGTGGCTTCGGCGATCCGCAGACGATACGGTCCCGCGGGGAGGACCCCCACCCCACCCGGCACCGCGAGTCCACGAACTTCTGACTCGGACACTAGCGCGCGCGGCGGATCGGGGCGGAGATCTCGCCTCCCCGGCCGGAGCGTTCGCCCGGACGACCTCTCCCCTCTCCGGGTCTCTCCCGGGGAGGGGCGATGCCGTGATGCCTGCGATCCCTCACCTCCGGAGAGGGAGAGGGGCAGGGTGAGGGGCTGGGCTGGATGCGGAACGCGCGGTCATGAATGGTGCGGGGCTAGAATGGCGGCGTGAGCGACCCGATCGTCGTGAGCGACACCGTGCGCGTCCCCGCCGCCGCCGTCAGCATGCGGACCGCCCGCGCCTCCGGCCCCGGCGGACAGAACGTGAACAAGGTGTCGACCAAGGTGGAGCTGCGCGTGGACCTCGCCGCGGTGGAGGGGCTGACCGAGCCCGCGCGGCACCGGCTCATCGCCCTCGCCAGGGCACGGCTCGACGGCGAGGGCCGGCTCGTGGTGACGAGCCAGGCCACGCGCTCGCAGGCGGAGAACATCGAGGATGCGCGGACGAAGGTGCGGCAGCTCATCGCCGCCGCCCTCGTCCGCCCCAAGCGGCGGCGGGCCACGAAGCCCACCGCGGGTGCCCGGGAGGCGCGCCTGTCCGGCAAGAAGCAGCGCGGGTCGGTCAAGCGCCTGCGCGGCAAGCCCGCGGAATGGTCATGAGCGCCAGCCGACCTCGGAGCGCCGGGGCTGGCCCGGCGCGGGCCGGGCCGCCCACGGCAAATGCTAGACTGGGTAGCGTCATGGCGGATGAGGCCCCGAAGACGGCATACGAGCTGGCGATGGCGCGCCTGCGGCAGAAGGAGCGGGACGCCGGGCAGGAGGAGAAGGCGCTCACCGACGCGCAGAAGACCGAGATCGCGGAAGCGCGGAGCGTCCACCGGGCCCGGGTCGCCGAGCGCGAGATCCTGCACCGGGACGCGCTCACCAGGGCCCGCAGTCACGAGGAAATCGAGCGGCTGGGCGAGGAACTCCGGCGCGACCTCGACCGCCTGGCCTCGGACCGGGATCGCAAGATCGACGAGATCAGACGGCGCGAGTAGCCTCCGCCCCC
>DATKEI010000289.1:0-8266 GCA_035544455.1 Binatia bacterium
TGGCGCGCTCCGGATCGCGCCGCCGATCGGCCCGCCGCGTTCCCGCCCAGGACGCCCGCATCAGGAGCCTGGCCTGCGCGGTCACCGCGGCCGAGGCGGAGGGACGGCTGGACGACGCCGCGGCGATCTGGGAGATGCTCGGCGATCCCGACCAGGCCCTCCGTTGCCGCGTGGCGCGGCACGAGGCGGCGGGCCAGGGCGCCGCCGCGGCGGCGCTGCTCGAAGGGCGCGGCCTGTTCGAAGCGGCGGGCCAGGCGTGGGAGCGCGCGGGTGAGCACGCCGGCCGCGTCCGCTGCGAGGCGCGGCGGCTGGAGCGGCGGAGGCGCTGGGCCGAGGCCGCGACGCACTGGACCTCGCTCGGGGAGACGAGGGAGGCGGAGCGCTGCCACGCCCAGCGCCTGATCCTGGCGGGGCGCTACGCGGAAGCGGCCGACGCGTTCGATCGAGCGGACGACGCGGACCGCGCCCTGGAGACGCGCGTCATCGCGGCCCAGATCGCCGGCGACCGGGCGGCGGCGATCGCCCTCGCCGAGGGGGCGGGCCGTCCCGACCTCGTGGCTGGTCTGCGGCGTCGCCAACGGCCACAGCCGGCGCGCGCGCACTCGCCCGCGCGGGCAGGCCAGCTCGGAGCCGTGGGCGACGAGCAATCCGGCGCGACATCGGGAGCGCCGCCACGCCCTGCCCCCGCGCGTGCGGCCCCTCCACGGTCGCCAGGGAAGCGTGCGGGGAATGGCTCGGGCTCCGAGGGCGCGCCAGAGATCCAGGCCGGCCCCCGGGGCGTCGGCGGCGACCCCGCCCTGGACGAGGTCACGGAGGTCACGGATGCGATCCGCCGCCGACCCGGGCTCCTGAGCCGCGAAGTCGCCTCCGCCACGGGGCTCTCGCACGAGCGCGTCCAGGCGCTGCTCTGGAAGGCGAGGGCCGCGGGCATCGTATTCAAGACCGGCGCCACCCGCGCCACTCGATACTGGCCCGCCGGGTCCCGGCCCCACATCGGGGCGTGATCTTCATCTCTTGCTCGGCCCCGGATCCGCGCTCTGGCTTCCCCGGCGCGATGCCGCGATACGGGACGTGACAGGACACCGGCCATTTCGCTAGTGTCTGAGTCGAAAGTTCATCGACTCGCGACGCCGGGTCGACGTGGCCTCGGTGGTGCAGAGCATGAGCATCGCCGTGCGCATCGTGGACGTCGCGTTTCCCGCGGCGCTGCCCTTCGGCGAGTCGGCCACCCTCTCCTTCCAGGTGCTCACCGCCATCGCCGAGCACCCGCCTATCTTCGATCCGCTCCCGACCCTCCGCATCGAGGTGACCGGCGCCACCTCGCCTCGCCGACGGGGTCATTCATGGCCGCCACCGACGCGGCCGGGCGCCACGAGATGATCGCCGTGCGGGCCAGCACCGGCACGCTCCGCATCCGGGTACGCGCCGACTTCCCGAGCGCTCTGGTTTCATCGTCCACGGCCAGCTCGACCTGGAGGTGCCGGCGGGGCCATGAAGCAGCCCTGACGGTGGCGCTGAACAGGTCGGCCTAGGGCCTCCGCTGGCCGGCGCGCCCGGACCGCCCCTGGCGCGCCACGTCGAGCGCCTCGCCAAGGGTGCGAACGCCGCGGCGGTCGAGAAGCACGAGAAGCCGGGCGAAGACCTCGGCGGTGATCAGCGCGTCGCCGAGCGCGGAGTGCCGTCCGCGCAGCGGCACGCCAACGCGAGCGGCCAGCGCGTCCAGGCCATGATCCGACGCCGATGGGTGGGCGAACTCGGACAGCAGGCGCGTGTCCAGCACCGGACTGGTCGCCGCGAGCGCCGGCAGTCCGAGGGCCGTCCCGGCCGTCTCGAGGAACCGCAGGTCGAACCAGACGTCGTGGCCCACGAGCACGCTTCCCGCCGCGAAGCGCACGAAGGCCGGGAGGACGACGCGGATGGGCGGCGCGTCCGCCAGCATCGCGCCGGTGATGCCATGGATGGCCACGGCGGCCGCCGGGACCGGACGACCCGGGTTGACGAGAGCGTCGAATATCTCGCCGGCCCTGGGCTGCCCCTGCCGGATACGCACCCCCGCCAGCGACACGATCCGGTCTCCGCTATCGGGGCGGAGCCCCGTGGTCTCGGTATCGAAGGCGACGCACGGCGTCTCGAGCAGGGAGCGTTCGCGGTCGGCCGTCGAGACGTGCCGCTCGACCAGATCGAGAAAGGAGAAATCGTAGAGGTCCGGTCGGGGCGGCACCGCCGCCGCACCCGCGGCGCCAGATCGCAGGCCGGCGCCGGCCAGGGCAGCGGCCCCGCCCTCCCCGGCGCCCTCCGTCTCCGGCCCGGCCGCCGGCAAGTTGATCCGGATCATGACGCGCATCCCGTCCGCGACCGCCCAGGCCTCTCCGGCGTGGCGGCGGACGACGTGCCGGACCGTCCAGCGATCCCCCCCACCCGCTCCCGCCGGCGCGTCGAGCAGGTCCTCGATCGCCGCGATCGGCGCCGCGCCCATGGCGCCGGCGTCGATCTCGATCAGGCGGCCATGCGGCCGCGCCTCGAGCCATGCGCCGCCGTCGGCCCGCCCCTGCGCGAGCAGGCCCCGGAGGGAGTGGGCGAGGGCGGCCGAGAGCGCGGCGGCCTCGGCCCGGACCCGGAGACCCGGCGGAGCGGAGATCTCGATGACCGTCCGGGCCCCGCCGCGCCGCACGTGCTCGCGGGCGGCGGACAGCAGCCGCCCGACATCGACCTCCCCCGCGGCGACCGGCCCATCGCCGTCGCCGCGGGCCTGGTCCCCCTCTCGCATGGACAGGACGAAACCCACGAGGGCGCCCGGCCCGTCGCGGTACGGCGTCATGCTCACGCGAAGCATCCGGCCGCCCGGGGAGTCGAGAGAGAAGCGCTCGGCGGAGTGCCCGCCCGCCCGCAGCCGCTCCACGAAGTGGCAGATCCGGCCTTCGTCCACGAAATCGAACAGCTTCTGCCCGAGCATCCCGGCCGTCGCCGATCCCAGGAGCTCCCGGGCCCGGGCGTTGGCGAGCGTGACAACCCCGTCGGTCGACGCCAGGATGACCCCCTCGTCGAGATCGTCCAGGATCGCCGAGAGCTTGCCCCGCTCCAGGGCAAGCGCGGCGGTGGCACGCGCCACCGCCGCCTCGTGCCCCGTCCGGGCCTCGTCGAGCCGATCGGCCAGCCGGTTGATCTCTCCGGCGAGAGCGCCCAGCTCACCGCCGCCGCCCACGTCCAGGCGACGCGCGGGATCCACGGTGGCCATCACCTCCGTGCCGCGTCGCATCTCGGCGACTCTCCGCACCAGGGTCCGCCCCGCTCCCTCGGCGAGCAGAGCCAGCACGGCCATCAGGAGGGGAAGGCCCACCAGCACGGCGACGAGGAGGGTGTTCGGCTCCGCGAATGCGCCGCGCTGATGGAGAACCACCAGCGCGGCCAGCGCCAGCGCGGTGGGCAACCCGAAGAAGAGAAGGAGGCCGAGGAGGAGCCTTCGCTCGGAGCTCCAGAAGCGGGCGGAGGGTCGGGGCGGCCCCGCGGCGGGGCCCCCCCCGTCGATGCCGAGGTGCCCGGCGACAGATCGCCGCATCTTCCCCATCAGGCAAGCCTTGCCGTCTGGAATCGTTCCTCCAGGCCTCGCTGCAGGCGCCCCAGGCTCACGAAGGCCTCCCGCAGCAACATCCGGTCGACCCGGCCGAGCCTCCGGGGATCGACCGCGTTGTCGGCGGGGACGCCCGCTTCGAGGCACTCGAGCTGCCGGGCCAGCCGGAGACGGCACACCACCTCGAAGGCCTCCCGCGTCTCGCGCACCGCGGCCGCGCCGAGAACACCGCGCGCGCCGACCCCGGTCAGGCGCGCATCGGTGTTGGTCTCGCCCATGCCGAGGGCGAGGGCGTGAACGCGGATGGCGTGGGTGAACGGGAACGTCCCGCGCGCCTTGAGGTCGATCGTCCCGCGGTGGGGGCCGGAGCGCTCCACCCGCAACCGGCCGAACACACCGATCGGCGGACGGCGTTCCACCGCCGCCGCCGCCATGTGGCGGAGGAACACGGTGCGGCCCGGCACCTGCTCGCACACGCTCCGCCAGATCTCCTGTGCGACGGCGAGGTTCCCGGCCACCGGCCGCCAGTCGAAGAACAGGGCAGCGTTGAGCAGGGCGGCGGGACGGGGCGTCGCCATCCACCGGTCGAAGTACCCGCGCCACGCGGACACCGGCTGACACCACTCGGGATTCGACGCCATGAACCCGCCCGCGCACACCGGGAAGCCGGCATCGACGAGGGTGGCGCTCACCTGGCGGGCCAGGCGGCCGAAGTAGTCCGCCACCGCGGGCTCATCACCGCCGGAGGGGTCCGCGTACACGAGAGCGTTGTCCTGGTCGGTGCGCAGGGTCTGCTCCCGCCGGCCCTCGCTCCCGAGGGCCACCCACGAGTACGACACCGGGGGCGGCCCCGCTCCGTGGCCCGCCATCTCCTGCTCGGCCAGCGCGACCGCCCGCCGGACCAGCCGATCGTTGATCTCCGCCACGATCTGCCCGATGGGCAGCACGCCGACCCCGGCCTCGAAGAGCCATCGCACGACGGCGGGGAGCCTGGGAGCGAGCGCGCTGAGGCCCGCCGGCGAGGACTGTCGCTCGATGTCGCGGGCGAGCGCGACGGGATGGGCGCCCTGCAGTCCCATGATGTCGGTGCTCGAGAGCACCCCGGCCAGGCGTTCGCCGTCGAGGACGGCCAGGTGATGGATGCTCCGGCGGGTCATCTCGAGCAGCGCCTCGAAGGCCAGCCGGCCCCGGTCGATCCCGGCCACCGGGCTCGACATGATCGTCGCCACCGGCGTCGACGGCGCGAGGTCCCGGGCCACCACCCTCCGCCGCAGGTCGCGATCGGTGACGATGCCGAGGGCTTCCCCGTCCGCTCCGACCACGATCACCGACCCGATGCCCTCCCGGGTCATGAGGCGCGCGGCATCGGCCGAGGTGGTGGCGGGGCCGCAGGTCACGGCGGGGCCCCGGACGAGGTCGCCAGCCCGACGGACGAACAGCGCCACCTCGCCGCGCGGGGCGCCGGCAACGTCGTCGAGCTCGACCGCTGCCGCCGGCGCCGCTCCCGCGGCGCCGGCGAGAGCCCCTCCGGCCTCCGGCGGAGTCGCCGCGAGCTTGTCGTTCACCGCACCGGCCCGGCGCTCCGGGCCGAGCGCCGGAGCCGCTCCTCCTGGCCACGGGTGATGCGGCTCACGATCATGATGGCCAGGACGCCCGCGGCGATCTCGAGGAGGGCTCCGACCACGACCCGTTGCGCGCCCCCGCCCAGGTGCAGAGCGGGCCCGGCGTCCGCGAAGAGGCGGAGCATGCCCGGGTCGGCGGCGACGCTGGCCAGGAACGCCAGCCACCACGCGAGGAGCCACGCGGGGGTCGAGCGCTCGTACGGTCGGGCCTCGCCCGATCCTGCCACATCGCTCCCCTTCCACAGCTCCCGCAGGACGCGCAGGGGATGAAAGAGGTTCAGGATCGGCGCGATAAAGGCGCCCACCGCCCAGCGCGGGGAATAGCCGAGGTCCGGAACCCCCAGGATCTCCAGATTCCGGTAGGCGCGGTGCACCCACGCCAGAAACGCCACGGCCGTCGCGAGCCAGACCAGCCCCTGCAGGGCGCGCAGGATCTCGAAATCGCTCACGTGCTGGGCAAGCGTCCCCGACGGGAGCACCTCGCCGGCCAGCCCATGCCACACGCGAACGACGTAGGTCGCCACCCCCATGATGGCGCCCCAGGCGAGGACCACATCCAGTGCGAGCAGTCCGATCACGAGCCGCGCCAGGAGGCGGACAGAGCCGATCACGCGGCGAATCCGGGAACCCATGCCGCCTTCCACCCTCTCGTGGATGATACCGCGGCGGGCGGCGCCCGGCGGGAGGGCGGTCAGGCGCGGGACGCCGGGGCCAGCACGACGAGCGCCACCCGGGCGACCAGGAGCCACACGAGGGACACGAGCCAGAGCCACCGCTCGGGCACGCGGCCGGCGGTCAGCGCCCGGCTCACCCGGTACACCGGTTCGGTCGCGATCAGGAACATCTGCCAGACCGGATTCTGCGGATTCCGGATGAACAGGCGCAGCGCCAGGCGCCCGAGCACCAGCCACATGGCGGTGGCGAGCACGATGTTCAGAACGACGGCGATCGGGTTCACGGGGCGCGGCGCGCGGCCCGGCCGGGAGGCCCCGGCCGGGCCAAGACGAGCTCGACCGCTACTCGATCCCGGTGACCTTCACGGCCCCGCGGGGATAGCGGACACTCTCGACCAGCTCCTGCGTCCTCCGGTCGGGCGGCGGGAACATCAGCGACACCGCCCAGATGACCAGGAAGCCCACCGGGACTCCGAACAGTCCGGAGCCGATCTCCTTCACGCCCAGGAGATAGATCCCCCAGTTGCGCCCGAGGACGATCAGGATCAGGGCGGTGAGGAAACCGGCGATCATGCCGGCGATGGCGCCCTGCTTGTTGGCCCGCTTCCAGAAGATGCCCATGACCAGGGCCGGGAAGAAGCCGGATCCGGCCAGGGCAAAGGCGTAGGCCACGACCGCCACGATGATGTTGATGCGGAAGGTGGCCACGTACGCCCCGGCCAGGGCCGCCACCACCAGGAGGATGCGGGCGGTGGTCAGACGGCGCAGGATGGAGGCGCCGGGATTGATGATCTTGTAATAGAGATCGTGGGACAGGGCGTTCGAGATGGTCAGCAGGAGCCCGTCCGCGGTGGACAGAGCGGCGGCCAGCCCGCCCGCCATCACGAGCCCGGTGATCACGAACGGCAGCCCGGCGATCTCGGGGGTGGCCAGCACCACGAAATCGGTTGACTTGATGACGAAGTCGCTGAGCTGCAGGATGCCGTCGTTGTTGCGGTCGATGATGTCGAACAGACCCAGGGTCTTCCCGGTGGAGACCCCGTTGATGCTGTCGCCCCAGCGGCTGACCCACCCCGGAAGCTCGCTGATCTTCTTGCCGACCACGTCGGTGAGCACCGTCCACCGGGCGAAGGCGCCATAGGCAGGCGCGGTGAAGTAGAGGAGGAAGATGAAGAACAGCGACCACGCCACCGAGTCGCGGGCCTCCTTGACCGAGGGCGTCGTGTAGTACCGCATCAGGATGTGGGGCAGTCCCGCCGTGCCCACCATCATGCAGAAGCAGAGGGCGAACCAGTTGAGCATCCCGCCGGGCGCGAGGTCCACCCAGAGCTTCGTCACGCCCTCCCGCTGCTCGATGGCGGTGATCTCCTGGAGGACCTGCCCGTAGGTGAACTCCGGGAGCGGCACTCCGAAGGTCTTGGCGGAGAGGAACGCCACCGGGGTGATGTACGCGATGATCAGGATGATGTACTGCGCCACCTGGGTCCAGGTCACCGCCCGCATCCCGCCGAGCATGGAGCACACGAGGATGCCGGCCAGCCCCACGAATACGCCCAGGTTGAAATCCATGCCGAGGAAGCGGCCCATGATGATGCCGACGCCCGTGACCTGGGCGATCAGGTAGGTGAAGGACGCGCCGATGGCCATCAGGAGCCCGACCACCCGGGCGGTGTTGCCGCCGTAGCGCTCGCCCAGGAAGTCGGGGATGGTGTACGCGCCGAACTTCCGGAGGTAGGGAGCCAGGAACACCGCGAGCAGCACGTAGCCGCCGGTCCAGCCGGACACGTAGGCGAGCCCGTCGTACCCGGTGGCGTACAGGGCGCCCGCCATCGAGATGAACGAGGCCGCGCTCATCCAGTCGGCGCCGGTGGCCATCCCGTTGAAGACGGCGGGGACGCCACGGCCGGCCACGTAGTACTGATCGGGCCTGGCCGTGCGGGACAGGACGCCGATCAGCGCGTACACGCCGATGGTGACCACGAGGTAGGTGTACGCGATGAAGGGATTGCTCACGACCTGGTAGTACTCGAGGATGGACAGAAGGATGGTGAACAGGACGAACGCGCCGGTGTACAGGCCGAAGATCTTCCCCCAGGACATGCGCCTAGACCTCCTCGGCGACGCCGTACTTGCGGTCGATCCGGTTCATGGCCACGGCGTACCAGACGATGAGGACAATGAAGATGGCCAGCGATCCCTGACCGGCGAACCAGAACGACAGGGGAAACCCGAAGATCACGATGCGGTTCAACGGAGCGTGCAGCACCAGCGGTCCCACCCACGATACGAACCACACGACCACGATGGTCCAGGTCAGCCGCGAGGTTTCCCGCCAGTAGGCCTCGCGGGTCCGGAGGTCGACCTCTTCGGATCTCGCCATGCTCGCCTCCTCGCGATCTGCG
>DATKEI010000290.1:0-3911 GCA_035544455.1 Binatia bacterium
CAGCAGCGTCAGCCGATCGGGATCGGCGACACCCTGGAAGATCTCGAACTGCTCGCAGCCGGGCTCCGTCATGGCGTCCGCGCAGCGCGCCCTGTACGCTTGCGCCAGCTCGGCGCCCTTGCCCGGTGCCGCCGTGATCGTGACCACGAGTCGGATCGACATGTCCTCTCCTCTGTCGGTCGGTCAGGTGTCCCGGTGAACCGTCCGGGGCGCGCTCTCCCCGATCACGCGATCGCGCCCATGCTCCGCAGCGTCTCGAGCGCAGCTCGATCGTAGCCCAGCAGCTCGCCGAGCACCTCGCCGGTGTGCTGTCCCGGCGTCGGCACCGGTCCCACGCGCCCCGGCGTCTTCGACAGCTTCACCGTCGCGCCCGGCAGGTACATCTCGCCCGCCACGGCGTCCTCCATCTTGACCAGCATCTGGCGGTCCCACAGGTGCGGGTCCTTCGCGACCTCGGGGATGGTGCGCACCGGCGCCGCCGGAATCCCGGCCTCGTGCAGCGCCGCGCAGACCTCGTCCACCGTGTGCGCGGCACACCACGCCTCGATCTTCAGGCGCCGGTCGCCGGCCGGTGAGCTGCCGGCCAGTGGCGTGTCGTCGACGGGCCCGCCGACGATCTGCATGAGGCGCGCGGCCATCTCGCGGCCAGCGGCGGCGATGACGACCCAGCCGTCCCGGGCCCGGTAGGGCGGGCGACCGCCCTCACCCCCCTCGGCGCCGGTGGCCAGGTAGTACGACGTCGGGATCTCGACCATCGTGAGCGCAGAGTCGAGCAGGCAGACGTCGACGAGCTGGCCCTCGCCGGTGCGCTCGCGGTGGCGGAGCGCGGCGAGGGCGCCGATCGTGGCGTGCAGCGCGGTGTAGCGGTCCACCACGGACGACGCGGTCCCGACGGGGTGACCCTCGGGCTGGCCGGTCAGCGCCATGAGGCCGCCCATGGCCTGACCGAGCGAATCGAAGGCGGGCCGGTCCCGGTAGGGCCCGTACTGGCCGAAGCCCGACACGGACACGAGGATGATGCCGGGGTTCAGCGCGCACAGCTGGTCGTAGGCGAAACCCATCGCGGCCATCACGCCGGGGCGGAAGTTCTCCAGCACGATGTCGGCCTTGGTCACCAGGGCCGCGAACACCTCCTTGCCCCTGGCGCTCCGGAGATCGAGGCAGATGCTCTTCTTCCCGCGATTGTAGACGGAGAAATACACGCTCTGGCCGCGCACCATCGGCGGATGACGACGCGTCTCCTCGCCGCCGGGCGGCTCGATCTTGATGACCTCGGCGCCGAGGTCCGACATCAGCATCCCGCCCCGCGGCCCGGCCTGGAACCGTGCCAGCTCCAGGACGCGGACGCCGTCGAGCGCGCCGGTCATGTCGTCTCCCTCACGACGACACCGGCCGCCTCCTCCTGCAGCATCCACGGCGCCGTCGAGTCCCGGTCGCCCCAGCCGCGCGCGAGCGCCTCGATCATGATCTGCTCGGCGACGGCAGCCATGGGCATCGGCACGTCGTACTCGCGCGCCAGCTCGGTCGCCAGCCCGATGTCCTTGCGGGCGAGCCTGAGCGCGAAGCGGACGCTGTCGAAGTCGCCCTTGAAGATCACATTGGGGATCATCTGCGAGAGCATCAATCCCTGGCCGAACGAGGCGCCGCGGATCGCTTCCAGCAGGGCCTCCGGCTTGACGCCGGCCTTCACCCCGAGGGTGAACCCCTCGGCCACCAGGCTGCGCGCGGCGATCGAGATCATGTTGTGGACGAGCTTGGCGATCGTCCCCGATCCGATCGCGCCCATGTAGCCGACCTTGTCGCCGACGCCCTTCAGCACGTCCTTGACCTCGTTGTAGATGCCCTCGTCGCCGCCCACCATCACCTGGAGGGTTCCCCGCTGGGCGCCCCACACGCCGCCGGAGACGGGCGCGTCGAGCACGTGGACCCCCTTGTCCTTGAACGCGGCGTGCAGCTTCCGCATCACGGTGGGCGAGCCGGTCGAGAGATCCGCGTAGATGGTCCCGGCGACCGCGCCGTCGATGATCCCGTCGGGCCCGAGCGCCACCGCCTCGACCTCTCGGGGCGAGGGCAGCGAGGTCAGGATCAGCTCGCTCTCGCGGGCGACGGCCCGGGGGCTGTCCGCCCACGTCGCGCCGGCCTGCAGGTGCGGCGCGGCGGCCTCTCGCCGCACGTCGTTGACGATGAGGGTGTGGCCGGCCTTGATGAGGTTGAGGGCCATCGGCCCACCCATGTTTCCGAGCCCGATGAATCCAACGCGCATGACAGGCTCCTCCTGGAAGGTCGCGTGCGCCGTATTATTGCTCACCTGCGCTCCCCGGGGCACCGGCCAAGCGGGGCTTCGGGCTCACGGGGCTCAAGGGGTAAACCGCCTTCGCCCACCACTGGTGTGCCGACAAAGCGCCGGGCGAGGACTCAGGTTCATCGATCACGGACCCAGGGGGCTCGCTTCCTGATCGCTGGCTCCATCGATCGTCGGTCCCGGCGGTTTGACATCACTATGCGTCGCCAATATGATTTTTCGTGTACGCACCACGCTGATGATCGATGATGCGTTGTTCCGGGAGCTCAAGAAGCGCGCGGCCGAGGAAAATCTTACGCTGTCCGACGTCACGCAGGAAGCCTTGCGGCGGGGCCTGAGCCGGGCGCCGACCCGACCCGCCGGAGGACGCGAGCCAACCTCCCGTCGTGGTCACGGTGCTCGGGCCAACCCCCCAGACACGAAGCCCTCCTGCGTTCACCCATAGAGGAGCGCGACATGGCGAAGCGACGCGTGGTGCTGACGGGGGCGGCCGGATACGTCGCCCAGCGAATGTTCACGGAGCTCAGCGCGCGGTGGGATCTCGTGCCGATCGACGTGCGCGCCACGACCGGAGGTGGCGCGGCCGTGCCCGGCATCGTCACCGTGGACCTCACCCAGCCCGACCGCGGCGCGTATCGCCAGCACTTCCGCGGCGCCGACGCGGTCATCCACTGCGGCTACGTGCGAGCCCCCGGCCTCGACGCCACCACCTGGCAGGACAACAGCGACGCGAAGTTCTGGGCCGAGCACCAGAACGTGGCCCTCGCCTACAACGTGTACCGGACGGCGCTGGAGGAGGGCGTGCGCCGCGTCGTGATGGTCAGCTCCAATCACGCCGCCGACTACTACGAGCGGCTGATCTGGGCGGGCAAGATGGAGATGGTCACCCCCGAGATGCCCCCCCGCTCCGACAACTGGTACGGCTGGTCGAAGGCCGCCTACGAGCTCGTCGGCTTCGTCTTCGCCAGCGGCCAGGTGGGCAGCCGCAAGCTGGAGGTCGTCCAGTGGCGCATCGGGGGGCCGCGCGACAACGACATCGACCAGGTAAAGCCCGGGGACATCAAGGTCATGCATCGCGCCCTCGGGGCATACCTCTCACAGCGCGATCAGGTCCAGCAGGCGATCAAGATGGTGGAGGCGAAGGACATCACCGACGAGCACGGTGTGCCCTTCCTGATCGTCTACGGGATCAGCGGCAACACCCACCGGTTCTGGAGCATCGCCAGCGCGCGCGACAAGATCGGCTACGCCCCGGAGGACGACAGCCAGGTCAACTTCGCCGACAAGATCGCCGCGATCGCCCGGGCGGCGAAGACGTCGGCCGCCTCCAGGGTCAGGGCGAGAGCACCTCGGCGCCGGCGGCGGCCTCCGGCTCACCGGCAATCACGGTCGTGGCCGGAAGGCTGTTCGCGCGGGCCGGCGGCCGGGCTTCGGGACCTTCCGGCCGCCGGGACGGCGCTCGTTGGTTACATCCCGCGATCGTAGCCGAGCCGGGGGTCGAGCCGCTCCATGGCGCGGCTCGCGTATTGCCGGTCGCCCGCGTCGAGATAGTCCCGGAACCCCGCCACTTTCCCGCGGCGTGTCTTGAAGGACTCCACGTCACCCACGT
>DATKEI010000291.1:0-10136 GCA_035544455.1 Binatia bacterium
CTCTGGTCGGACACGATCCTGATCGACGTCGGAGGGACCCAGAACCTGCAGTTCCAGCTGAGCCGGGAGGAGAAGATGCGCCTCTTCGCGTGCGGCCAGGACCAGGCCCACCGGTACTTCCACAAGGGCGCTCCGAAGGCGCGTCCGGAGGCCGGCGCCGCCAGCGCCTCCGACTGCTGACGACGCTCGGGACCTCCTGCTCCGGCCTCCTCGGCGCACGAGAGCGGTGCCACCTGAGCGCGCCGGCGCGGTGAACGAACGCGGCGCCGAGCCCCTACTTGAGCCTGAGATCCTCGCCCGGCGCGGAGTAGGGGAAGCCCTGGATGAGCCCGGCGCCGCTTTCCACCACGCGCGGCCCCACCGCGCAGAGGAACCCCTGCTGGAAGATCGGCGCCGCCAGCACCTGATCGGCGACGATCTTCTGGATCTGGTGGAGCAGGGCTTCCCGCTTCTTGCGGTCCATCTCCCTGGCCTGCTGCTGGAAGAGATCGTCGATCTGCGGCAGCGTGCCGTAGGCGTAGATGCCCGCCTTGGTGAAGAACGGCTCGACGCGCGCGGCGGCGTTGCCGGCGGCGCCGGTGGCGCCGATGAGGAGCCCGCGCATCTTCTTCTCGCGCCAGGTGGTCATGAAGGTGGCGCGCTCCATGGTGCGCACGCGGCTGCGAATGCCGACCTCTTGATCGCGCCGGCCCGAAGCGCGCATGTCCCGCTTCCATGATCCGGAGCGCAGAGCGGTCGATCGCGTCAACGGTACCGAGGTCCCCTGGAGCGTCGAAGTCCGTCGCGACAGCGCACGCGGACTTCGTGGCGCCGCCTGGAGGGCAGCCGCCGCTCGCCCCTCGGCCCGCGGCCCACCCCAGAAGCTTCCTCGCCCTCGGAAGAGGGAGAGGCCGGGATGGGCGTATGGCATGTGTTCTTGATAACCAGGGAGGTTCGTGAGACAAGCTGAAGCCAATTCCTCCGAGGAGGCTGACTCATGAGAGGGCACGTGGCACGTCTCGTCGTGATCGCGATCCTGGCCGGCACGCTCGCCCCCGTCCCCGGCGCCGAGGCCCAGGCGCCGACGCTCGTCGTCACCGGCTACGGCGGCCGCTGGTCAGAGGTGATGAAGAAGGTCCTCGTCGAGCCCTTCGAGAAGAAGCACGGGGTGAAGGTGGAGGTCGTCACCGGCATCACCACCGAGTGGGTGGCCAAGCTCCTGGCCGCCGGTCCCGACAACCCGCCATACGACGTGGTCTTCGGCAACGAGCCGGCCTTCCCGATCCCGCGCGAGCGGGGCTTCTTCGAGAAGCGCAACGAGGCGCTGGCCCCGAACATCAAGAACCTCTATCCAAAGGCCCTCATCGGCGATACGAGCCTCGCCATGTTCTGGGGGCGCATCGGCCTCGCCTACCGCACCGACTCCGGCATCAAGAAGCCGACCTCCTGGAAGGACTTCTGGGACGAGGCCTACACGGGCCGGCGGGCCACCTACGTCATCGGCAACACGCTCGGCATCAACTTCCTCTTCATGGCCTCGAAGCTCTACGGCAAGGACTACTTCGACATCGACGCCGGCCTCGCCGCCATCAAGCGCTCCCAGCCCAAGCTGGTGGACTTCACGGGGACCGTGGAGAAGCAGCTCGAGCAGAAGGAGGTCGTCATCGCCGTCCTGCACGACGCCTCCGCCTACGACCTGCAGAAGCGGGGCATCCCGGTGGACTGGGTCGCCCCGAGCGAGGGCCAGCCGATCCTCGACCAGATCGTGCAGGTCACGCGCGGCTCGAAGCGCAAGGAGCTGGCGTGGAAGTTCATCGACGCCTACATCTCGCCCGAGGTGCAGCTGGCCTTCGCCACCGAGCTCTTCTGGAGCCCGACCAACCGGACGGTCAAGGTGCCCCCCGACGTCGCGAAGAAGATCATCAGCGGGCCGGCCGAGGTCGACACGCTGGTGCTCTTCGACTGGGCCCACGTCGCCAAGCAGCGCCCGCAGTGGACCGAGCGCTGGAACAAGGAGATGCGTTGACGGAGCGCCCCACGGGCACCGTTGCCCTCACGGGCCTCGTCAAGCGCTACGGCGAGACCGTCGCCCTCGACGGGGTGTCGCTGGCCATCGCCCCGGGCGAGTTCTTCACGCTCCTCGGTCCATCGGGCTGCGGCAAGACCACCACCCTGCGCTCGGTGGCCGGCTTCGTGACCCCGGACGCGGGCGAGGTGGCGATCGACGGCGCCAGCGTCACCGGGGTCCCCCCCCACCGGCGGCGCGTCGGGATGGTGTTCCAGCACTACGCCCTGTTCCCGCACCGCACCGTTGCCCAGAACGTGGCCTTCGGCCTGCGCATGCAGGGCGTCGCGAAGGCGGAGATCGCGCGCCAGGTGGCGGCCGCCCTCGCCCTCGTCCAGCTCCCCGGCCATGGCGGGCGCTACCCCCGCCAGCTCTCGGGCGGCGAGCAGCAGCGGGTGGCTCTCGCGCGCGCCCTGGTCACGCGCCCCGCGGTGCTTCTGCTCGACGAACCGCTGGGCGCGCTCGACAAGAAGCTGCGCGACCACATGAAGATCGAGCTCAAGCGCCTGCAGCGTGAGGTGGGCATCACCACGATCTACGTCACCCACGATCAGGAGGAGGCCCTGACGATGTCCGACCGCATCGCGGTGATGCACCGCGGGCGGGTCGAGCAGGTCGCGCCGCCCCGCGGGCTCTACGAGACCCCGGGGACGGCGTTCGTGGCCAGCTTCATCGGCAACATCACCCTGCTTGCCGGCCGGGCGGCCGGGGCGAACACGGTGGATTGCGGCACCGCCACCCTCGCCGCCACCGGCGCGGCGCCGGCCGGGACCGCCGTGGCGGTGGCGCTGCGCCCGGAGCGCGTCCGCCTCGACCCCCCCGCCGCTCTGGACACGATGCTGCCGATGACGATCGCCCACGTCGTGTACCAGGGCGAGACCGTCCGCTACATCCTGAAGAGCGAGGCGGGGCTCGAGCTGCAGGCCGTCGAGCTGGGGGAGGTGCGCTTCGCGGCCGGCGCCCGCGTGCGCGCCGGCTGGGCCGCCGCCGACGCGCGCATCATCCCGGAGGAGCGCACATGACAACGATCGGGCTGATCACGGTGGGGCAATCGCCGCGTTGCGACGTGGTGCCGGACATGGCGGCCATCCTGGGCGGCGACGTCGAGATCGTCGAGGCGGGCGCGCTCGACGGGCTCGGCCGCGAGCAGATCGCCGCGCTCGATCCGGAGGGGGACGACGAGATTCTCGTCACCCGGCTGGCCGACGGCTCCCCGGTCTTCGTCGGGAAGAGCAAGGTCATTCCCCACATCGAGGCCCGGATCGCCGCTCTCGAAGATCGCGGCGTCGCCCTCACCGTGCTGCTCTGCACCGGCGAGTTCCCGAAGCTGGCCGCGCGCCGGCCGTTCCTCGAGCCGCAGCACCTGCTGCTCGGCCTGCTCCGCGCCATGACGTTCCCCGGTCGCCTCGGCGTGCTGACGCCGTCCGAGCGCCACGTGCCGCAGACCACGGCGCGATGGCGGGCCGCGGGATTCGACGTGCACGTGGCGCCCCTGTCGCCCTACGAGGAGCACGATCCCGCCGCCGTCCGGCGCGCCGCCCACGCGCTGCGCGCCGGACACGCCGGCCTCGTGGTCATGGACTGCATCGGCTTCCGGCGCAAGACGCGCGACGAGATCGCCGCGCTCACCGGCGCGCCGACCCTGGTCGCCAACCTGCTCGTGGCCCGCGTGGTCGCGGAGCTCCTCGGCCGCTGACCCGTGACTCTGGCCGCCCGCCTGCTGCTGCTGGGGCCGTACGTCCTGCTGCTCGTGGTGTTCTTCACCACGCCGCTCCTGCTCATGCTCGCCATCAGCCTCTCGCCGCAGTCCTTCGGACAGCTCGAGTGGGCGCTGACCCTCCGCCACTACATCCGCTTCTTCTCGGACACGTACTACCTGAGCGTGCTCGCCGACACCCTCTGGCTGGGGGCGCTCACCACCGTGGCCTCGCTGCTCCTCGGCTATCCCCTCGCCTACCACCTGGCCCTGACCCGGTCGCGGTGGAAGCCCCTGCTGATCGTGTTCATCCTGTCGCCGCTCCTGGTCGGCATCGTCATCCGCTGCTACGGCTGGATGATCCTGCTCGCCGACCGCGGCCTCATCAACGCGACCCTCATGGAGCACGGCTGGATCACCCGGCCGCTCCCGCTCATGTACAACAAGTTCGGCGTCACCGTGGCCCTCGTGCACGTGTTCCTGCCGTTCATGGTGCTCTCGCTCACCGGCGTGCTGAAGCGCATCGAGCCCCAGCTCATCGAGGCCTCGCAGACCCTGGGCGCCTCGCCCCGCCGGGCCTTTGTCGAGGTGACCCTGCCGCTGTCGCTGCCCGGCATCCTCGCCGGCTCCCTGCTCGTCTTCTCCCTGGCCATCAGCTCGTTCGTGGTGCCGATCCTCGTCGGCGGATTCAAGGTGCACGTCCTGTCCGTGGTGGTCTACGAGCAGGTCCTCTCGGTGTTCGACTGGCCGTTCGGAGCCGCCAACGCCTTCGTGCTGCTGGTGATCTCGGTGGCGCTGATCGCCGTCTACATCAAGGTGACCGAGCGCGCCCTGCGGGGGATCGTGTGATCCTGCGCCTCTCGGTGGGTCTGGTCTACGCCTTCCTGCTGCTCCCGATGGTGGTCGTGGTGCTGGCCGCGTTCAATGCCGGCAACTACTTCACGTTCCCGCCGCAGGGGTTCTCGCTCAAGTGGTTCGCCAACTTCTTCCAGCGGCGGGAGTTCATGCAGGCGCTCTGGCTCTCCACCGAGCTTGTTTTCTGGACCGCGGTCGCCTCCACCGTCATCGGCACCGCGGCCGCCCTCGCGCTCGTGCGCGGGCGCTTCCGCGGCCGGGACCTGCTCAACGCGTTCGTCACCTCTCCCCTGCTCCTGCCCCAGATCCTCACCGGCGTCGCCCTGCTGCAGTTCTACACCCTGCTCACGATGCAGGCCTCGTACGCGGCGCTCCTCATCGGCCACATCGTGGTGACGACGCCTTACGCGATCCGGACCGTCACCGCCACCCTGACCCACTTCGACATGGCGCTGGAGGAGGCCGCCCAGAGCCTCGGCGCCCATCCCGTGCGCGCGTTCTTCGAGATCACCCTCGGGGTGATCAAGCCGAGTGTGGTGGCGGGCGCGATCTTCGCCTTCGCCATCTCCTTCGACAACTTCACGCTGTCACTGTTCCTCACCAGCGCCCAGCTCACCCCCCTCCCCATCGAGCTATTCGCCTACCTCAAGTACTCCTTCGACCCCACCGCGGCCGCGGTGTCCGCCTTCGCCATCGGGGTGGCCCTGGTCCTCGTCCTCGGCATCGCGCACTTCATGGGGCTCGAGGAGTTCACGGGGTTCTGATGCGGCCGGTCGCCGCGGAGGAGATCGAGAGCCTGGCCATCGGCGCCTGGATCCTCGGCACCGGAGGCGGCGGCAGCCCGTACCTCGCGCTGCTGAACATGCGCCAGCTCTACCGGCAGGGCACGGTGTGTCGGCTCATGGATGCCTCCGAGCTCGCCGACGAGGACCTGGTGGCCGTCGTCTCCAACATGGGCGCCCCCCTCGTCGGGCAGGAGCGCCTCACCGATCCGAAGACGATGGCCCTCGCCGTCACCATGATGGAGGAGTACCTCGGCCGGACGTTCCGCGCGGTGATGTCGCTCGAGATCGGGGGCGGCAACGCCATCCAGCCCTTCATGGCCGCCGCCCGGCTGGACCTGCCCGTCGTGGACGCCGATTGCATGGGGCGCGCGTTCCCCGAGGCCCAGATGACCAGCTTCGCCATCCACGATCTCCGGATGTACCCGCTCACCCTCGCCGACGTCCGCGACAACGCGGTGGTGGTGGCGCGCGCGGCGAGCTGGAAGTGGATGGAGCGGATCAGCCGCAAGGCCTGCGTGGAGGTCGGCTCCATCGCCTCCACGTGCAAGGCGCCCCGCACCGGCAAGGAAGTGAAGGAGTGCGCGATCCTCGGCTCCACCACCAAGGCCATCGGGATCGGCCGGGCCGTCCAGGCCGCGCGCCGGGCCCACGGCGATCCGATCGAGGCCGTGCTCGCGGCCGAGGCCGGGATGAAGCTGTTCACCGGCAAGATCCACGACATCGCGCGCCGCACCACCGAGGGCTTCCTCCGCGGGACCGCGGCGATCGAGGGCCTCGACGATTTCCGGGGCCACACCTTCTCCCTCGCCTTCCAGAACGAGTTCGCGGTCGGCTGGCTCGACGGCCAGCCCCGCGTCATGACGCCCGACCTGATCTGCGTGCTCGACACCGTGTCCGGCGACGCCATCGGCACCGAGACGCTGCGGTACGGCCAGCGGGTGACCGTCATCGCCCTGCCCGCGCCCCCGATCCTCCTCAGCCCGAAGGGGCTCGATCACGTCGGCCCGCGCGCCTTCGGCTACGACCTCGACTTCCGCTCGGTGTTCGCATGAGACGGCGGATCGGCATCGACGTGGGCGGCACCAACACCGACGCCGTCCTCCTGGAAGAGGACGCGGTGGCGGCCGCGGTGAAGACGCCCACCACCGCGGACGTCACCACCGGCATCACCCGCGCCCTCGCCGCGCTCGTGGAGCAGGCCCCGGCCGCGCGCGGCGCCCACGCGGTCATGATCGGCACCACCCACTTCACCAACGCGGTGGTGCAGCGGCGCGACCTCGGCCGGGTGGCCGCGGTGCGCATCGGGCTCCCCTCGGGCGCCTCGCTCCCGCCCTTCGTGGACTGGCCGGAGGACCTGGCCGCCCTGGTCCGCGGGGAGGTGGTGATGCTGGAGGGGGGCCACGAGTTCGACGGCCGTCCGCTCGTCCCCTTCGACGGCCAGGGCATGCGCCAGGCCGCCCGGCGGATCCGCGCCGCCGGGATCCGCTCGGTCGCCATCGCCGCCGTCTTCTCGCCGCTCAACGCCTCCGGTGAGGAGGAGGCCGCTGCCGTCCTCCGGGACGAGTGCCCCGACGTCGCCATCACCCTCTCCCACCGCCTCGGCCGCATCGGCCTCCTCGAGCGCGAGAACGCCGCCCTGCTCAATGCCTGCCTCATCGAGCTGGCCCGGAAGACGACGCGCGCGTTCACGGAGGCCCTGCGCCGGAGCGGCATCCGGGCGCCGCTCTACCTCACCCAGAACGATGGCACCGTGATGCTGGCGGAGGTGGCGGAGGCATATCCGGTCTACTCGTTCGCCTCGGGGCCGACCAACTCGATGCGCGGGGCCGCGTTCCTCTCCCGGCGCGACGAGGCGCTGGTCGTGGACGTGGGGGGCACCACCACCGATATCGGCAGCCTCCGGCACGGCTTTCCCCGCGAGGCCAACAACGTGGTCGAGATCGGCGGGGTCCGCACGCTCTTCCGGATGCCCGACCTGCTGTCGCTGGGTCTCGGCGGCGGGACCCTGGTCTTCACGGGGACGCCCGCGCCCACCATCGGGCCGGCCAGCGTGGGATATCGCCTCACCGAGCAGGCGCTCGTGTTCGGGGGCGACGTCCTCACCGTCACCGACATCGCGGTGGCCGCGGGGCTCATCGATCTGGGCGACCGCACGCGCGTGGCGTCGCTGCCCGCCGCGCGCGTCGATGCGGCCCTCGCCCGCATCCGCGCCATGATCGAGGAGGGCGTGGACCGCATGAAGACCGACGCCGGCGAGGCGCCCCTGATCGCGGTGGGCGGTGGGTCGTTCCTGGTGCCGGCGCGCCTGGCCGGGGTCTCCGAGGTCCTCAACGTGCCGCACCAGGCCGTGGCCAACGCGGTGGGGGCCGCGATCGCCCAGGTCAGCGGCGAGGTCGATCAGATCTTCCAGGATCTGCCGCGGGACGAGGCGATCGACCGAGCCCGACAGCTCGCGGAGGACAAGGCGGTGGCCGCCGGCGCCGACCGCGCGACCATTGCGGTCGTGGAGGTCGAGGACCTGCCCCTGGCCTACCTGCCCGGAAACTCCCTGCGCACCCGGGTCCGGGTCGTCGGCGAGATCGCGCGCTGAGGTGCCCATGTACCGCGTGCGGGTGGGCGACGGCCGGTCCACCGAGGAGCTCGTGGCCGCGGGCCACTACGGCTATGCGCACTCCTGCGTCACCTCGGAGAACTTTCCGGCGAGACGGTCCGGGCCGGCACGGGTGTGCGAGATCGCCCTCCTCGCGTTCGATCGCCCCGTGACGTCGGAGGACGTCACCGCCGAGGCCGCTCGGCGCGGCCTGGAGCCGCCGACCTACGAGGATGCCCTCTACTTCGGCATCGAATGGCCCGACGTGCAATGCGACGGGCCGGTCGTGTTCCTCCACAGCCCGTGGTTCGGGTTCTTCGGCCGTCGAGACGTCCTCTGCCTCTGGCACAACGCGGGCCGGCGCGAGCTCGGCCTCGAGGGATTCGACAGCACGTGGAGCCCGCACTACCGGTTCGCGTTCGCCAGCGGGTCTCGACCCGCTGATTGACACGGTAGCTTCCAGGAGCTACCGTTCGGTCGTGCGCGCGGTCGGCCTGAAGGTCCTGAAGAACAAGCTGAGCGAGTACGTCCGACTCGCCCAGGGCGGAGAGACCATCCTGGTGACGGACCGGGATCGGGTCGTGGCGGAGCTGGTCCCGCCGCGCGGTGGGCGCGGCCCGTCGGTGTCGGATGCCGTGCTCGCCGAGATGATCCGCCAGGGCTGGGTGACTCCCCCCGCCCGCCCCCTCGCCGGCCCGCCTCCACGCACCCCCCTGTTCCCGTTCGAGGAGCTGATGCGCGAGCTGGACGCGGATCGCGCCGATCGATGACCTATCTCGACTCGTCCGTCGCCCTCGCCTACCTGTTCGCCGAGAACCGCCGACCCCCGGACGACCTGTGGGACGAGCCGCTGCTGTCGAGCCGTCTCCTCCACTACGAGGTGTGGACCCGCGTCCAGTCGAGGCAGCTCGCCCGCGCTCACGGCGACCAGGTCCGCGACCTCCTCGGCGGGGTGACCATCGTCGAGCTCTTTCCGCACGTGCTCGCGCGCGCGATCGAGCCCTTCCCGACTCCGGTCCGGACGCTGGATGCGCTTCACCTCGCGACCATGGACTTCCTGCGCGGGCACGGCTACCCCGTCGAGCTGGCCAGCTACGACGCGCGACTGCTCGCCGCCGCGCGCGCGCTCGGCATCGCCCTCCGCGCCCTCTGAGAGCTCCGCAGCCCCGGCGAGATCGTCCCGGCCACCGCGTCGGGATCGTGCCGCCAGGCCTCTCGCGCTCGCGCTCCTTGACCACCTCCGTGGGGTGGAACAGGATGGCTCCCGGCCGGAGGGAGGGCACGCATCCGCTCGTGCCTCGCTGGGCCGGAGGACACTGATGGCGATGAACCTCTTCGAGGTGAGCAAGGAGATCGCGGATCGGCTCGGCCGCATCTTCCTCCGCGACGACCGCGGCCGGCGCCCGGTGTATGGCGGGACGGAGACGTTCCAGTCCGATCCCCACTGGCGGGATCTCCTGCTCTTCTACGAGTACTTCCATGGAGACAACGGGGCGGGTTTGGGGGCGAGCCACCAGACCGGATGGACCGGGGTGGTGGCCAAGACCATCCAGCTGTACGGCTTCCTGGACGCCAGAGCGTTGCTCGAGGTGGGCAAGCAGGCCGCGTTCCTGGGCCCGCCCCGGCCGCGCCGGTAGGCCCATAGCGGTCGAGCGTTCGAGCAGGGCGGGCGAGAACAGGATGGTGGTGCGCAGCGTGATCGCGAAGGACCGAGGTCCACCTGAACCGCTTCCTGTCGCCCTGGATGACCGGGCCGTGCTCGGCTGACGAGTCCGCGGGGAGGGTGCCCGCACGTGTCCGCTCCGCCGCGAAGGCGGGTCCCGGCGGGGCGTGGAGCCAGCGCGCGTTGTAGTATCGGCCCCCGGAGAATCCCATGCTGGGGACGATCGCTCAGCCCCCGGCAGCCGGAAGATGAGGACGACCATGGAGAGGGACGCCTGCGCAATTGAGGGTGGGGCCATGAGGGACCGGCCAGCGATACGCCGGCGTATCCAGGTCGGAGATACCGCCCTCGAGTACCGGAGAACCCCGGGAGCGTCGTCGGCGCCCGTGGTGCTCCTGCACCCCTGGTTCGGGTGCTGGCAGTTCTGGGATCGCACGGTGGCGTGCCTCCCCGACTACACCTGCTTCGCCGCCGACCTCTACTCCCTCGGCGCGAGCGAGTGG
>DATKEI010000292.1:0-12290 GCA_035544455.1 Binatia bacterium
TGCGTTCGCGCTGCTCGGACGCCGATCTGCGCCGCCACCCGACGCCGGAGTCTCGGCTACAATCGGGTTCGTGGTTGACTCGCGGGAGGCACGAGAGGCCCGGCGCGCGGCCAGGAGCGCGTGGCCGGTGGCCCGCTACCGCCTGGGGGAGGAGCCCTCGGACGATCTCTCGGACCAGACCACGCCGGGCGAGCGGATCGCGATGATGTGGCCTCTCGCCAAGGCGGCGTGGAAGATGGCCGGGCGTCCCCTGCCGACCTACGACCGCTCCTGCCTGCCCGCTCGCCTCTTCCGGGCGGGATCCCCTCGCCCCGACGACGATGACGCTTGAGGGGCTGAACGAGGATTTCCAGGACCTTCTCGTCCTCTTTGCCGATGCCGGGGTGGAGTTCGTGATCGTCGGCGCCTACGCCCTGGCCTTCCACGGCGCGCCCCGAGCCAGCGGCGATATCGATCTGCTCGTCAATCCGACGCCCGCCAACGCCGTGCGCGTGCTCGACGCCCTGGCGCGGTTCGGCGCGCCCCTCGAGGCGGCCGGCATCACCGCGGAGGACTTCAGCCGACCGGGATCCGTGTATCAAGTCGGCCTGCCGCCGCGGCGAATCGACATCCTGACGGAGATCTCCGGCGTTCCCTTCGATGAAGCCTGGGCCTCCCGGGCGCAGGGCGAGGTGCAGGGACGACCGGTGAGCTTCATCGGGCGAGCCGCTCTGATCCGGAACAAGGAGGCATCGGGTCGACCCAAGGACCTTGCCGACATTGCCCGCCTCCGCCAGACCAACCGCGGCCCTTGATGGCGGCCGGGCACGGATCCGCCGATCGCGGACGCGCCCGGAATAGGGGATCGGACGCTACGGGGCCCGCGGCGGCAGGCTCTCTCTGTGCACCGGCGCGGCGGAGCCGGCGGACCGGCGGCGGTAGAGAACGAGGGACACGAGGCTCATCACGGCCTCCCCGCCCTGGTCCAGCACGCGGCTCTGGATGCGCACGGTGCCAACGTCGGCGCGGTGCGGCAACTCGGACTTGCCCAGCACCGTCGTCTCCACCGAGAGGACGTCCCCGGGGCGCACGGGCTTGATCCAGCGGAGGTCGTCGAACCCCGCGGCACCGGTGGTGGCCGTGCCCCCGATGGCGTGGTCGCAGATCATCCGGATGAGCATGGCCGCGGTGTGCCACCCGCTGGCGACGAGACCGCCGAACAGGCTGTGGCGGGCGGCCTCCTCGTCCACGTGGAACGGCTGGGGATCGAACTGTCGCGCGAACTCGACGATCTCCTCCCGCGTCACCTCGTAGCGGCCGAACCGGCGCACGTCGCCGACGCGCACGTCCTCGAAGTGGAGCAGCTCGCTCACCGGGACCCGTCCGGACGCCGGTGGTACATCGAGATGCCGACCAGGCTCAGGACGACCTCGCCATGCTGGTTCGCCAGCTCGATGCGCCGCCGCACGAAACCGATGGGCCTGCTGCGCGACGGCCAGCTCTCGAGCACCTCGGTGCGCCCGGCGAGGACGTCCCCGGCCCGGACGGGCCGGCGCCAGCGGCAGGAGTCGACCCCGGGCGAGCCCGCGCCCGCCGCGTGCTCGCGCTCCATCGCCGCCACGCTGAGGCGCATGGCGAGCGCGCAGGTGTGCCAGCCGCTGGCGATGAGTCCCCCGAAGAAGCTCGCCTTCGCCGCCGCCTCGTCCAGGTGGAACGGCTGGGGGTCGTACTTCCGGGCGAAGGCGACGATCTCCTCCGCGGCGACCGCGCACGATCCGAGATCGGTCGCCTCGCCCACCGCGAAGTCCTCCCAGTACTTCATGGGCGCCGGCCGGGCCCCCCGCTACTCGCGCGCCCCCCTCGCCCCCGATCGGTCACGTCCGGCCACCTTCGGCCTCGAGGGTGGCGCGCGCCGCCGCCAGGGCCCGGCGCCGCTCCGGGTCGAGCGGCGGCGGGGACAGGTCCAGGCCCCGGAGGGTGTCGACGATCGCCGCCGCCACGACCAGGCGCGCGACCCACTTGTGGTCGGCCGGCACCACGTACCAGGGGGCGTGAGGAGTGCTCGTGTGCCGGATCATGTCCTCGTACGCTCGCATGTAGGCGTCCCAGGACTGCCGTTCCGTGACGTCGGCCGCCGCGAACTTCCAGTGCTTCTCCGGGTTCTCGAGCCGCTTGAGGAAGCGCCGGCGTTGCTCGTCGGGCGAGAGGTGAAGAAAGAACTTGCGGATGACGACGCCGTTGCGCCCGAGGTATCGCTCGAACCCGTTGATGTCTTCGAAGCGCTGGCCCCAGATGCCGTCCGTGACGAGCCCGGGAGGGAGGTGCTGCCGGGCCAGCAGCTCCGGATGAACCCGGACGACGAGGACCTCCTCGTAGTAGGAGCGGTTGAAGATCCCGATGCGGCCCCGCTCGGGCAGGCGCCGGACCGCGCGCCAGAGGTAGTCGTGGTCGAGCTCCTCCAGGGAGGGCGCCCGGAACGAGTGCACCTCGCATCCCTGGGGATTCACGCCGGACATCACGTGCTCGATCGTGCTGTCCTTGCCCGCGGCGTCCATCCCCTGGAGCACCACGAGCAAGGTCCAGCGATCCTGCGCGTAGAGCCGGCCCTGGAGGTCGCTCAGAGCCTGGATGCCCTCGGCCAGCGACTCGCGCGCCCGCTGCTTCGACTTGATCCCCGCGCGGCCCCCCGGATCGAAGTCGCGCAGCCGGAAGCTCCGTCCGTCGCTGACGCGGAACGCCGTGGTGAAGTTGGCGGCCTTGCCCATTGCCACTCCTTCCTCTTCCCTTTCTCCGGAGCCGCGACCCGGATCGGCGCCCGGCCGCGTGGGCCGCGGCGCGCCCGCGACCCGCGAGAGCGCGCGCAGTGTATCCGGGCCGGCCGCGCCTGTCCACACGGCGGCGGGGCACCGGCGACGCGCTCCCCCGAACACCGCACCGTGAGCGCCCTCGCACCTCTTCGGGTCCCCGTCGCCCCGGCGCTCGACGTGCTCGTCCGCAAGGCGGCGGAGAGGGCCGCGTCGTCCCCCGCCGCCCGGCCGGAGCTCCACCGCGGCATCGGCGCTCTTGACGCGGCCGCTCGGGTAGACTCCTCGCGTGCGCGCCTACGTGGTCTCGCGCCTGGCCCAGACGGTCCTGGTGGTGGCTCTGGCGCTGACCGCCGTGTTCTTCATGGTCCGCCTGGCCGGCGATCCCGTGCTGCTGTTCCTTCCCATGGACATCCAGGCCAAGGACGTCGACGAGTTCCGCGAGCGCCTGGGTTTCAACGACCCGCTCCTCACCCAGTACGGGCGCTTCGTGGCCGGCGCGGTCCGCGGGGATTTCGGCGAGTCCCTGCGCTACAAGCAGGACGCCTTCGGCCTGGTGCTCGAGCGCCTGCCCGCCACCCTTGGGCTCGCCGGCGCGGCCCTGGCTCTCACCTTCTGCCTGGCCGTGCCCATCGGCGTGATCTCGGCGGTGCGGCGGGGCAGCGTCCTCGACTTTCTCGGCATGGGCCTGGCCGTCCTGGGTCAGGCCATCCCGGGGTTCTGGCTCGGACTGATGCTGATCTACGTCTTCTCGGTCCGCCTGGGCTGGCTCCCGACCGGCGGCACGGGAGGGCTCGCTCACCTCGTCATGCCGTGCGTCGTGCTGGCCGCCTTCTACGCGGCCCGGATGGCGCGCCTCACCCGCTCCTCCGTGCTCGACATCCTGAACGAGGAGTTCGTCCTCACCGCGCGGGCGAAGGGGCTGGCCGAGCTGGTGGTGATCGGCAAGCACGCCCTCAAGAACGCCGCCATTCCCATCGTGACGCTGGCCGGGCTCGAGACGGCCCAGCTCCTGGGCGGCGCGGTGATCGCCGAGACCATCTTCGCCTGGCCCGGCGTCGGTCGCCTCACCGTGCAGGCGCTCCTGAACCGGGACTTCCCGGTGGTGCTGGCCGCCGTCTTCGTGATCTCCACGACCTACACGCTGGTCAACCTCGGCGTCGACCTCCTGTACGGCTGGCTCGACCCGCGCACCCGCCGGGAGCCCGCGGCGTGAGCGCCGCCGCCCGTCCCGGGCCGACCGACCAGCCGCGCGCGTTCGGTCGAGAGGCCGTGGCCGCGACCGGCGCCGCCGAGCCCGGGGCGATGGTCCGCGCCATCCGGCGCCACGGCCTCGGCGCCCTCGGGGTCGCGCTGACCCTCACCGCCGTCCTCGCGGCCCTCCTCGCCCCGGTGCTGGCGCCCCACGATCCGATCCGGAGCGACTTTGCGGCGAGCCTCAGTCCCCCGGGCACCCCCGGGCATCCCTGGGGCACGGATCAGCTCGGCCGCGATCTCCTGTCGCGCGTGATCTATGGGGCCCGCATCGCCCTGTTCATCGGGCTCTGCACGGCGGCGGCCACCGCGGTGATCGGCGGGCTGGTAGGGCTGATCGCCGGGTACTTCGGCGGCTGGCCGGGCGCGGTCCTGATGCGCGTGGCCGACGTCCAGCTCTCGTTTCCGTTCATCCTGCTCGCCCTGACCATCAACGCCATCGTGGGCCTCGGCCTGCGCAACATCATCCTGAGCCTCACCGCGGCGGGCTGGGTGGTCTACGCGCGCGTCGTGCGGGGCGACGTGCTCTCGGTCAAGCAGCGCGACTACGTCCAGGCCGCGGCGGCGCTCGGCTCGGGGCGTCTGCGCATTCTGTTTCGCCACGTCCTGCCGAACGTGGCGCCCTCCATCGCCATCGTGGCGAGCCTGCAGTTCTCGCAGTTCATCGTGGCCGAGGCCGCCATCTCGTTTCTCGGCTTCGGCATCCAGCCGCCGACCCCCGCCTGGGGCAGCATGCTCGCGGAGAGCCGCGACTTCCTCTACATCGCCTGGTGGCTCGCCGCATTCCCGGGGGCCGCGCTCGCCCTGACCGCGCTGGGGATCAACCTCGTCGGCGACTATCTGCGCGACGCGCTCGATCCCCGGACCGAGCGGCGGTAACGCCGGCCCCGAACTGATCGGGCTCGAGGGTTGCAAGCAGACCCGGCCCCTGGCAGGCGGGCAAGCCTGCCGAGGCAGGGAACCTGGCCCCTGAGGCGGTCCGTCGGGGGCGATCTGCTAGCCTGGCGGGAATGCCCGGCAAGGAGGAGGGGCTGTCATGGCCCACTGGTTGCTGAAATCCGAGCCCGACGACTGGTCGTGGGCCGAGCAGGTCGCAAAGGGCCGTCAGGGCGCGGAGTGGACCGGAATCCGCAACTCCTCGGCCCAGAACCACCTGCGTGCGATGAAGAAGGGCGAGCAGGCGTTCTTCTACCACACCGGCAAGGAGCGGGCGATCGTCGGCATCGTCGAGGTGATCGCGGAGGCGCACCCGGATTCGACCGATCCGGCCTGGCGCGCCATCGACGTCGCTGCGCTCGAGCCGCTGCCGACACCGGTCGGCCTCGACCGGATCAAGGCGGACAAGCGCTTCGCCGGCATGGCCCTGGTCAGGCTGCCCCGGCTGTCGGTTCAGCCGGTGACCGATGCCGAGTGGCGGCTCATCTGTCACATGGGGGGCCGCGACTAGCCCCAGTCGTGCCCGAAACGCTCGGGGAGCCCCGGCGATCATTCGACGTGCCGCCGCCTGGTCCGATCAGGCTGCCGGCCGCTCCCATGGCCGGACGGGACGTCAGCGGGCGGCCGCGAGAATGCGCCGGACGTTTGCCTCGGCGAAGAACTCCGCGGGAGACGTGATCCCCGCATTGACGCGGGCGAAGCCGTCCATCGCGTCCTGGTTCCCGTGCGCCGCCTCGAGGATCTGCTGCAGCTCCGGGGGTGGGGGCTCCAGCGAGGCGAGTTCCGCGGTGAACTCGTACATCGGCATGACGTGCTCGTCGCGCGCGGCTTGGTAGTCGGCCATCGCCTCCTGGAAGGGGCGCCGACCGGAGCAGGTCTCGTCCAGCGCCCGGACGCACAGCTCGCCGTCGCGGAAGGCGTCCTGGATCCCCTGCGCCGTGATGAAGTCCTTGTTGTATCCGGCGTCGCCGACCAGCGTCCACCCGGGCCCGAAGGGCTTGCGGAAGTAGCCCGGCACGGCCATGCCGGCGAACCGCTCCTCGCGGCGCGCGCTCCGAAGGCGATCCGCGAAGTTCGGCACGAGGTCGATCACCTTGAGGAAGTTTCCTTCGATGTCCGCCTTGTTCGACTCGAACTCCGAATACGGCCAGCCTCCGATGACCAACGTGAGACCGTCCTTGGTCGGCCACGCCGCGAACGCGCGGTGCGGCCGGGTGTAGACCTCGGACCTGCCCCCCATCGGCAGCCCGCTCCAGTACGAGTAGTAGGCGGCGAGCAAGGGCGCTTTCTCCCGGTACCGCTCCGCATCCCCCGCCTGCGCGACGAGCGAGCGCAGCCCGTCGGCACCGACCACGACACGCGCCCGCTCGGTCACCGTCGCGCCACCCCGGCCGCGCCCGCGGATGCCGGCGACGCGGTCGCCGTCGAAGACGATCTCCTCCACCGTGAACCCTTCCCGGACTTCGACCCCGGCGGCGGAGGCCGCGTCCACCAGGATCTTGTCGAGCACCGTCCGGCGCGGCGCATAGGCGACGTCCGAGCGGTCCTCTCCGGGGGATCCGGTGAGCGTGAACGGGCCGAAATCGAAGGCGTACGTGTGGATCGCCGGGCATCCGGTCGCGATGACACGGTCGAGCAGACCCCATCGCCTCAGCGCGCCAACCCCGGGTGGATGGATGAGGTGGGTGGACACGGTGTCGCTCGGGAACGTCGCGCGGTCGACCGCGAGCACACGGTAGCCCTTGCGGGCGAGCAGCATGGCCGTCGGGGCGCCCGCGCACCGCGCGCCGACCACGATCACGTCGTATCCGCGGGCGCTCATGCCGCGCTCTCCGCGTCCTTGGCGGGACCATCTGGCACCCCGCCCACGGCCGCCGCGTACTCGCGACCGATCCGTTCCCGATGACTCGGCGCCAGCTCGGCGAGGACGTCGTGCGCCGCCCGTGCCACGGCCGCATCGACGGAGGCGCCCGGAAACGACAGGTCGATCGTGTAAGGCTCGTAGCGACGCTCGATGCCGTTGACGGCGTCGTGAACGGCTGCGTGCAGGAGATCGTGCCGCTCGGTGACCGCGAGTCCTGCCAGCCGTCGTTCGCGAAGGCTCTCGAATGGCGTGCCTTGATGGCCGCGTGGGAGCGCAGCGGTTGAGCTGCACGTGTAGCGCTCGGTCGCCATGGCCTCCTCCTGTTCGATCTGCGGAAAGTGTCCCGCAGTCAAACGTGCACCAGGAGCCACGGCCGGCGCTTCGGCGAAACTACCCAATCTGCGGAATCGCGACCTGGGTAATCTCCGCCAGGCCAGGGAGCCGTCAGATCAGCTTGTGGGCGTAGGCGTACGCGGTCGCGGCGGCCCGGGAAGGGACGTCGAGTTTGCTCAAGATATTGCTCACGTGCCGGTCGATCGTGCGCTCGCTCAGACACAGCTTGCCGGCGATGCCCTTGTTCGTGTGACCGGCGGCAATCAGGCGAAGCACCTCGAGCTCACGCGCCGTGAGCGGACCGAGCGACGACGTCGGGGCCCGCGTGGTGTCGAGACGCGCGAGGTCGGGCTGGGCGCCAAGCCGGGCGAACACGGATCGCGCAACATCGAACTCGAGCCCAGCCGCCTCTTCATCACCGAGCGCCTGACACGCCTGTCCGACGAGCACGCGCACGCGTGCCGCCTCGTAGGGCGCCTCGAGCCGCTCCCACAGCTCGAACGCCCGACGCAACGGACCGATCGCCGCCCGAGCGTCGCCGTGGCCGAGGGCAAGGGCACCGTGCCCCTGCGCGGCTACGGCTCGCAGAACGTCGGTGTCGAACGCCTCCGCGAGCGCCTGAAGTTCCTGGCAGGCGCTGCGTGCGTCCTCGACCTCGCCCGCCGCCAGCATGATCTCGAGAGAGGCCGGCAGCAGCTTGGCGCGTTGCCCATCGGTCGTGGCGATCAGGAGCCGGCGGATTGCCGCGGACGCCGCGTCGGTGCGCCCTTGCGCGAGCCGTAGCAAGGCCAGTCCGGGTTGCGGCTCGTATCCCAGCCGGCTCGCGTCCCGATACGCCTCATCGGCTTTGGCGTAGTCGCCCCTCATCCGATAGATCTCGGCCTGGAGGTAGAGCGCCGCGCCGGGTGGCTTGGGAGGGGCCTGCTGGGAGCGCTCGTACGCACGGCCGGCCTCGGCGAACGCTTCAGACCACGCCCCGTGGAACTGCATGATCTCCGCGCGATGGACCAGGCACGCGCCGGTGAATGCCACCATCTCGGATTGCTGTTCGCACCACCGCGACAACGCGAACGTCCACTCGCGGGCGCGACGGGCCTCGTAGACTTCACGACAGGCGTCGATCACGCTGCAGTACATCAACCCCGTCATGATGGGCGAGAGTTCGCCCGCGACCACTGCGAGCATCGTCTCGTCGAGCAACTTCAGGCCGGGCACCACCTGACCCTGGCGGATGAAGGCTCGGCCCTGCAGGTGCCGCGCAGAAGCCGTCAGATCGGCGTCGCGGCAGCGCTCGCCAATTGCCGCGGCTTTCGTAGCGGTCTCCTGTGCAGACTCGACGTGACCACCATGTAGCTGCTCGGTCGCGGCAAGCACCAGCAAGTAGCCGCGCTCCGCGCAGTCGCGGTCCTGAACGAGCCTGTGCCCGCGCGCGGTCCAGGCGTTCGACTGGCCCACGTCTCCCCGGAACAAGAAGCCGAGCGCTAGCCAGAACGTGCAGCGCGCCGCCCCCTCTGAATTGTCTGCCTCGAGATGGATCCGATGGAGACGCTCGATGAGCCGTTGAAACTCCACCTCGCGACCGATCAGGTACGCCGCGGTCGACAGCCGTTCGAGATCGTCGGCTTCCAGGGGAGTCGCTTCATCCGCGCAGAGCAAGGCGCCATGGGCGTCATGCCACGCACGACGCGTGTACGCTTCGCGGCCTTTCCGAAGATGGTCGAGCATGTCGTTCGCTATGAGGGTCGGCTCGCGCACCGGCCGTCACCTCTATCCGGAGCGATTCGCCCGCTCCTCGTGAGGAGCCTCGTCCAAGCCTAGACCGGGTCGGGTGAGGCAGCAAGTCGCGCAGGCTGGGGCGTGTCATAGGGTTCATCGTCGGGCCGCCGACCGCGAGCCCGGGACCGAAGCGCTGATGGGGCGCGAGATCCCGCTGCTAACGTGCGAGTGCATGCACCGTGAGCGAGCGAGGACTTCTCGTCGAGCACCTCCGACATGAAGAGTCGCAGTTTCGCCGCGCTCGCCGTGAGGAGCGGAAGGTCCGGTTCAGGACCGCGACCGAGATCGCGGCCCTCGGCACGGGATCGCGACGACGAATCTCGGACTTCAGAACGCTAGCGGCCGCCGGAGCGGAGGAGGTCGTCGAACGGGCCGGTGATCTTCACGACCTCCGTCACCGGCCACGCGCTGCGGCGGATCACCACCACGAAGAGGCTGCCGGCCATGCCGGCGGCGCGCGTCTCCGGCGTCACCGGCGCGAAGCCGAGGCCGCGCGGCGCGTCGCCGTTGGTGAACCGGGCGAGCTCGACGCGCGTGCCATCCGGGCCGAGCGCGAACACCTGCCCGGCGTGGCGATCGGCCACGAAGACGTGCCCGCCCGGGCCCAGGCTCATCCCCTGGGCCACGGGGCCGCGCGCCACCACGCGGGGGTCGCCCTGGGACGGAACGTGCCAGATCTCGCCGGGTCCGGCCTGCCAGGGCGCCTGGGCATCGCCGTCGGCTCCGATCCAGAGACCGCCCTCACCGTCAGCCAGAACCAGCCGGGGCCGGCTCACCCCGAGATATCGCGGATCGACGACGCGTCCCTCGCCGTCGAGTCGCACCACCACACCTCGTTCCCGGTCGGCCACGTACACGCCACCCGCCCCGTCCACCGCCACCCCCTCCGGCTGCACGAAGAGCGGCGCGTGGCCCGGCTCCGGCGTACCCCCGGCGAAGATCTCGGCGCGGCCGTCGACGATGCGGAAGACGCCGCCCAGCTTGCGGTCGCGGTCGAAGGTGGACACGAAGAGCTCGCGGGACCCCCGGAGCGCCCCGATCTGGACGTTGGTCAGGGGCGGCCCGTAGAGGAAGCGGCTCTCCGTCTCTGGCGTGAGCCGCGCCCCGCCGGCCGGGATCCGGTAGAGCGGCCAGAGGTACTCGAACTCGCCGCCACTGTACCGCCGGCCGGCCCGGGCGACGTACATCACGCCCGCCTGGTCGACGGCGAGGCTGGCGATGGCCCGGATGCCCCTCGCGTTGCGCCCGGTGTCGCTGTCGAACCCTTCTCCGGTGACGTGAAGCTGGGCGGTGAATCCCGCCGGCAACACGATCTCCGCCCCTGCCGCGCTGGGCCCGAGGAGGCAGGCGGCCAGCACCGCCGCCGCGAGGACCGAGATGCGCACCTGTGGACGCATGACCATCGACCGCCAGCCAGCCTACGACAGGAGGCGCGGAAAGCCAACCCGGCGCCGACCCCGACGATCGGAGAGGCCGGAACGCCTGGACGGCTGGGCAGTTGGAAGTGCAGGGCGGCGGGAGGGCCCGCCGGCCCCCGTCCCGAGGCCCGGATGGGGCGCGCCGGTTCAGGAGCGCGCGGCTCTCGGCGATCGCGACGGGGCAGGCTGCCGCAGGCGGCAATGGACGCCGGCGCTCCGGCCGGCGGGGCCCGGGCCCCGCCGGCACAGGGGAAGTGGTAGCCTCTACGGGACCTGGCGACGGGCTCGCACCAGGTTCCTGCAGGCCGGATGGACGCCGTGATCCACGAGCGGGCACCGGCGGCCGGGAGCGCTGCACGGACTGCGGACTCGAACCCGCTGACAGGGAGGATCCTTCGATGCGACTCCTGAGACTTCTGGCCGGCGTGCTCATCGCGACCGCCGCCGCCTCGCCTTCGCCTGCGGCCGCCCAGGGCCGGGCTCAAGCCAGGGAGGTCATCGTGGCCTTCGCCGCCGAGCCCCGGTCGCTCCTGCCCAACACCATCGTGGACTGGACGACTAACAACCAGCTCGAGCACATGTACGACCGGCTGGTGGACCGCGACGCGAAGTCCTTCAAGCCGATTCCCGCCCTCGCCTCCGGCTGGAAGATCGTCAACGACACCACGTGGGAGTTCACCCTGCGCCCGGGCATCAAGTTCCACAACGGAGAGCCCTTCAACGCGCAATCGGTCAAGGCCACCATGGACTACATCAAGGACCCGGCGAACAAGACGCACTACCAGCCGCGCTGGGCCCAGGTGAAGGAGGTCCAGGTCGTCAACGACTCGACCGTGCGGTTCATCACGGACAAGCCCTGGCCTGGCCTCATCGACCGCATCGCCGGCACCGACTTCCTGCCAATGCCGCCCAAGGCCCTCACGGAGCAGGGTGTGCAGGCCCTCGCCGCCAAGCCCATCGGCACCGGTCCGTTCAAGTTCGTGCAGTGGGTGCGCGACGAGAGGCTGGTGATGGAGAAGAACCCCGACTACTGGCAGGGCGCCCCGGAGCTCAACAAGGTCACCTTCCGCTACATCCCGGAGTTCAGCGCGCGCCTGGCCGCCCTGCTCGCCGGCGAGGTCGACATCATGAAGGACGTGCCGCCCCACGCCGTCGACCTCGTGGACAGGAGCGGCAAGGCCAGGGTGCGGGCGACCGTCTCCTCGCGCATCAACTACCTGGCCCTGGTGAACCTCAAGCCCGGGCCCATGCAGGACCTGCGCGTCCGCAAGGCCATGAACCATGCCGTGAACGTCGACGAGCTGGTCCAGCAGGTCCTCAAGGGGCGCGCCACGAAGATGTGCGGCTCGCTGTCGCCCATCAACGTCGACTACGCGGCCGGGATCGAGTGCTACAAACATGACCCGGACCGGGCGCGCGCCCTGTTCAAGGAGGCGGGCGTCGATCCCGCCAAGCTCCAGCTCACCCTCGACACCCCCTCGGGCCGCTATCCGCTCGACAAGGACATCTCGCTCGCCATCGCCGCCCAGCTCCAGCGGCTGGGCATCAACGTCAACGTGGTCGTGAACGAGTGGGGCACTCATCTCGACAAGATCAAGAACCGCTCGACCGGCGACATGTTCTTCCTGGGCTGGGGACCGGCCCTCGATGCCCAGAACACCATCGACCAGCTCTTCTCGGGCAAGCAGACCTACTCGTCCTACGGGGGCAACGCCGAGCTGGAGGCGAAGATCGGCCAGGCGGTGACGATCGTGGACCCGAAGAAGCGGCTGGAGGCATGGGCCGAGATCCAGCGCGCCGTGCACGCGGAGGCGCCGTGGGTCTTCCTGTGGCAGCAGCACGACCTCTACGGCGTCGCCAGCTGGATCGACTGGTCGCCGCGGGCCGACGAGAAGGTCTGGATGCACGAGGCCAAGATCGCGCGGT
>DATKEI010000293.1:0-3006 GCA_035544455.1 Binatia bacterium
CTCCGGCCGCGAGCCCGGCAGGAGCCGCTCATCACCACGATCGCCGCGAACACGTACGAGCACTACGAGGAACACGCCGGCTGGATCCGGGCCCTGCTGGCCCGCCTGGACTGACCGGCCGCCGGGGCCTGGTCAGATCGCGCGGCGCCCGATCCAGGTGTGAGCACGACTTCCCGAGGCCCGCCGCGCCGTCCCGGCCGCCGGGTCCGGTACACTGGAACCTGTGAGCCGGACGGTCTCGAGCGATCGGGCTGACCACCGGGCGGCCCCCCTGCCCCCCCCCTCCACCAGAGCCCCGCCTGCCCCCGCCCCCCGCCGTTCCGGCCACTGCGCCACCGCGGGCGCGTCGCCGAGCGGTTGGCGCGATCGCGGCGCTGCTGGCGGTCCAACGGCGCCGACATCGCGACCCTCGCCGAGGACGCGCTGGCCGGCCTGCGCAGCAACCAGATCGGGTTCATCTTTCAGTTCCACTACCTGCTGGAGGAGTTCACGTGCCTCGAGAACGTGCTCATGCCGATCACGATCCGGCACGGCGCCGCCACCCCCGCCGAGCGCGACCGCATGGTGCACCTCCTGACGCGCGTCGGGCTGGGGGACCAGCTCCACAAACACCCGGAGGAGATGCGTGGCGGCCAGAAGCAACGGTGCGCGGTGGTGCGCGCCCTCGCCAACGAGCCGGACATCGTCCTGGCCGAGAGCCGACGGGCAACCTGGACAGCCGTTCCGGCCAGGAGGTGTTCGCGCTGATGCGCGAGATGAATCGCGAGAGTGGCGTCGCCTTCGTCATGATCACCCACGACACCCGCCTGGCCCAGGCGGCAGACCGCATCGTGCTGATCGAGGACGGGCTGGTCCACGACATCGCGAGACGCGATGGGCTGGAGGCGGAGGGACGCCGGTAAGCGCCGGGGAGCCCCCGCGTGCCGAGCCGCTGGAAGGCGCGTCCCTGGCCCAGTCGGGCGGCGCTGTGCCCTGAGACGATGTGTTCACCGGCCGCGGTCTATCCGGACCGGGACCCGATCTCGGTGCCGGACCGACTCGGTGGCCAGCACTCGGCGGTGGCGACGGGATCGCGTCGAGCGCGCGCACGTTCAGGCAACGACCCCGCCGGTGGTCGCCCCGTCCGAGCACCGCCGTGACGAGATCGGCCGGAGCCCGACGCCGGCCGCCCCGGGAGCCGACACTCCCCCCGGGAAGCTGGGGTATGCTGCCCACGGCTCGCTGGGATGCTCGGATGCCGCCACAGACAGGGGGAATCGACATGGATCTCGGACTCAAGGGCAAACGAGCCGTCGTCACCGGCGGCAGCAAGGGAATCGGCCGGGCCGTCGCCGAAGGGTTCGCCGCCGAGGGAGCGAGCGTCTCGATCTGCGCCCGCGACGCCGGCGAAGTCGCCGCCGCGGTCGTTTCGTTGCAGGCAAAGGGTGTCACCGCCTTCGGGTGCGCGCTGGACGTGGTCGACGGACCGGCATTGACGGCATGGATTGCTGCAACCGCCGACGAGCTGGGCGGCATCGATGCCCTGGTGTGCAACGTGGACCGGGAACATCCCCGGGTTCGGGCTGCTCGCCGATCAGTTCCCGCACGCGAGACTGCACCACTGGAACTATGATCCGGGCCTCGCGCCGGCGATGTTCGGACCGGGCGGCCGCGTCCCGCTCCGGCCGTTCACGGGGACGATCGGTGTGGCGCCGGCCGCCCCGGGCGTGCACAGCATCATCCCGCCGCGCAATGTCGGCGGCAACATGGATGCCCGCGACATCGCAGAAGGGGCCGAGCTGTACCTGCCGATCGAGGTCGACGGGGCGCTCTTCTCGGTCGGCGACACGCATGCCGCGCAGGGCGACGGGGAGGTCTGCGGCACGGCGATCGAGAGCCCGATCGACGTGACCCTCCGCTTCGATCTGGTGAAGGGCGCCAATCTCCGCTCGCCGCGGTACGTCACCGCCGGTCCCGTCACCACTCATCTCGACCGGCAGGGCTACGAGGTGACGACCGGCATCGCACCGGACCTCATGGCCGGGGCCCGCACGGCGGTGTCCGAGATGATCGAGCTGCTGAGCCGGCGCTTCGGCTACGACCCCGTCGATGCGTACATGCTGTGCAGCGTCTGCGCGGATCTGCGCATCAGCTCGATTGTCGACGTGCCGAACTGGGTGGTTTCGTTCTACTTTCCGCGAGTGGTCCTGGACTAGCGCCGATGATCGGGCCGATCGACCTCTGCGGGCTGAGCTTCGAGCAGACGCCGCGGCCGGGCCCGGCACCCCGCCCGCCGCGTCCTCAGCGGAGCCGGTCCAGCCAGGCGATGATCGCGGGCCAGGCGGCGTCCAGGGCGCGGCGGTTCAGCACCAGCCCCCAGTGGGACGCGCCGGGGAACTCCACGTACGGAGCGTTCAGGAAGCGCGCGACGCGGCGGCAGAGGGGCGGTGGAAAGCGCTCGTCGCGCTCGGCGGCCCCGATCATGACGGAGCCCGTGAACCCCCGCGGGGGGAACCAGACGCCGCACCGGCGCTCCTGGCGGGCGAAGGCCGATTCGGAGCCGAGGCTGGCCAGGGCGAGGCGGATCTCCTCCGGGTCCAGGTCGGGCATGGTGGGTTGCGACAGCGACGTCGTGTCGGTGATGCCGTAGGCCTCCGGGCCGAAGACCCCCGGTGCCGGCGGTCGCGACGCCGGCGCATCGAGCAGCGATGCCGGCGTGCTCGGACCGAGCGCCAGCACGCCCAGCGTCGGCGCGACGGCGCCATACATGAGCGCGAGCAAGCCCCCCATGCTCCACCCGACGAGGACGGGGGGCCGCCGCAGTCCGGCCACCGCGGCGGCCACGTCGGCGACGTAGTCGCTCATGGTGACCCGCCCGAGGTCGTCGCACGGGGCGCGGCCGTGGCCCCGCAGGTCGGGGGCGCGGACCGCGAAGCCGTGCGCCTCGAGCCGCTCGCGCCAGAAGCGCCAGACCCCGGCCGAGCTGGCGGCGCCGTGGACCAGGACGAGCGTCGGGCGCTCGGTCAT
>DATKEI010000294.1:0-6595 GCA_035544455.1 Binatia bacterium
CGGCCGGGCGCCGGGGCCCCTGCCCCTACTTGCCCCGGACGGTGAGCACCGGGCAAGACGCCATGGAGACCACACGCGAGGCCACGCTTCCGAGGAAGAACCGGGCGAGACCGGTGCGGCCGTGGGTGCCGATGACGATCAGATCCGCGCGGCGCGACTTGGCGGCCTGGGCGATGCGCTCCGCCGTCGTCCCCTCCAGGATCAGGCTCGAAACTTTCTTGACGCCGGCTTTCTTCGCGCGCGCCACCTGAGTGTCGATCTGCTTCTGGGCGGCCGACCGGTTGGAGGCATCGAGGTCCTGGTAGAGGTCGGGGGAGACGTAGCCCTCGGCCGGGATGGCCAGCACCGGCACGATCACGTGGAGAACGATGAGCTCGGCGCCATTGCTCTTCGCCATGTCGATCGCGCGGGCGAAGGCGGCGCCCGAGGCCCGAGAGAAATCGGTCGGGTGCAGGATGCGGCGAATCGGGGGCATGGTCGCTCCTCTCGCTTGAAGGGTCAGTCTCGCGGGGGGCCGCTCACCTGTCGGTGGAGCCCGAGGGCCAGCCGCACCACCTCGTCGACCGCGATCCAGATGGTCTTGATGTCGGTGGGGATGGTGAGGTCGGGACGGAGCGAGTACTCGTAGGCGGTGGCCAGCTCCGGGGGCGCGGCCGTCCCGGGCCGCGGGCCGCCGCCCTCGGCCACCAGTCCCCAGCGCGTGGCGCGCTCCCGCGTTCCGCAGACCTCCGGGGGGCACGTGAGCTGCACCTCCGCGAAGCACTTCACCGTCCGGCGAGCCAGGTCGCGCCATGCCCGGCGGGGGGCGGCGGCGTCCACCACCACGGGAACGCCCGAGTCGCTGAGGGCCTTGGCCATCGACACGAGGGCGCGGTGCACGACCTCGTGCTCCGCCTCGGAGCCGTGGGGCTCCGGCACGAGGGATCGGTAGATCTCCGGGAACTCTATCAGCGAGACGCGGATGCCCCGGCTGGCCAGGGCCTGGACGGCGCCGCGGGCAAGGGTGGTCTTGCCGCTCCCGGGCAGGCCCGTGATCCAGATCACCCAGCTCATGGCGCGACCTTCCCCCCCGGGCGGCGCGCTCGCCTCGCTCCGGCGCATGCCGAGCTAGATGGCCATGGAGACCTGGCCTGTCCGCCGGTAGGCGGCGGGGTCCAGCTCCACGTTGATACACCACACCTCGTCCGAGCCGAGCGCCCGCTCCAGCGCGGGGCGGAGCTGCCGGGGCTCGCGCACATGGGCTCCGCGCCCGCCCAGCGCCTCCACCATCCGATCGTAGCGCGTCAGGGGCAGCGAGGTGGCCACGGCGCGCTCCGCCCCGAAGAACGCGAGCTGCGGGTTCCGGATCTGGCCCCAGCCGCCGTCGTTGCCGACCACGACGGTGACGGGCAAACCGAAGCGCACCGCGGTCTCCACGTCCATGCCGTTCAGACCGAAGGCCCCGTCCCCGGCGATCAGGAGCACGCGCTCCCGGGGCCGGCAGAGCCGGGCGGCGATGGCGAAGGACGGGCCCACCCCGAGACAGCCAAACGGCCCGGGATCGAGCCACTGGCCCGGGCGCTCCAGCGGAATGATCTTCGACGCGCACCCGACGACATCGCCACCGTCCCCCACAACCGTCGTTCCCGCGTCGACCACCGCCGCGATCTCGTGGGCCAGTCGATAGTGGCTGATGGGTGCGGCATCGGACAGGCGCTCGGCCATGAGCCGCGCCTGGCCCTCGTCCTCCTTCTTCCGCAGCGCGCTCGCCCACTCGGAGACGCGTGGACCCGGCGCGGCCGGCAGGGCGTCCCGGAGCTGGCGCAGGATGGTCCCGATGTGCCCGGTCAGCCCGAGGGCGAGCGGGCGGTTCCGGCCGAGCTCGGCGGCATCGCAGTCGATCACGGCGACGCGCGCGTCCTCGGCGAAGGTCGGGGGCCGCCCGTAGCCGAGCCGGAAATCCAGGGCGGTGCCGAGGACCAGCACCACGTCGGCGCGCCCGAGGGCAAAGCCCCGCGCCTGCGCGAAGGCCTGGGGATGCACACTGGGCATGGATCCCCGCCCCGCCCCGTTCATGAACACGGGAACGCCGGTCTGCCCGGCGAGCGCCCGGAGGTCCGCCGCCGCGTCGTCCCAGTAGACGCCGCCGCCCGCCACGATCACCGGGCGCTCCGCCTCCGCCACGAGCGCGGCGAGCTCGGCCACCGAGCCAGCGTCCGCCGCCGCCGGCCGCCGATGAACGTACCCGGTCGGGATGGGGGCAAGGCGGTCCTCGACGACGTTCATGAGCAGGTCGACCGGGATCTCCACGAAGACCGGACCCGGGCGCCCGGTGAGCGCGATCCGGATGGCGGTGGTCAACACCTCCGGGATGAGCCGGGTCTCCGTGACCGACCACGCCCCCTTGGTGATGGGCCGGAGCAGCGCGACCTGCTCCGTCTCCTGGAGGGCGCCGAATCCGCGGAGGGCGATGGGCGCGGCGCCGCCGATCAGGAGCAGCGGACTCCGCGCCGACAGGGCGTTCGCCACCCCGGTGACCGCGTCGGTGACCCCGGGGCCCGCGGTGACCAGGGCCACGCCGACGTTGCGGGTCAGGCGCGCGTACGCATCCGCGGCGTGGGCGGCCGCCTGCTCGTGCCGCATGTCGACGACCTGGATCTCCTCGGCGAGGCAGCCGTCGTAGATGGGGAGGATGTGCCCTCCGCACAGGGTGAAGACGTGCCCCACCCCGGCCTGGCGAAGGGTGCGGGCAACGAGGCGACCGCCGTGCCCCTCGCTCATCGCGCCTCGCCTCGCGCGCCGCTCACCAGAACTTTTCCCACCGGACGCTCCTGCGGTCCATGCCCTTGGCGACCAGCGCGCTCCGGACCCGGTCGACCGTCTCGCCGCCCCCGCAGACGTAGACGAGAAGCCGCTCGACGTCCCCCACGGCCCGGTCCAGCAGCTCGTGGGCCTCGCCCGTCGCGCCTCGCCACCCCGCGGCTCCCGCGCGGAGGACGGGCATGTACGAGAACGAGGAATGGCGCCGAGCGAGGGATCGGAAGTCCCGATCGTACACGAGCCACTCCTCGCTCCGGGCCCAGTAGAGGAGGCCGTTGGGCCGCCCGTAGCCGGTCTCGTACAGATCGAGTAGGATCGACCGGATCGGAACGATGCCGATCTCCTCGGCCACGAAGACGGTGCGCCGCGGATCCGAGCGCTTCACCGTGAAACCGCCGGTCGGGCCCTTGAACGAGACCGGGTCCCCGGGGGCGAGGGCGCGGGCCCAGCGCGACCCGAGCCCGCCCGGGGCCAGGTCCACCGACAGCGTGATGGTCCGGGCGCGCGAGGGTGGCGAGACCATGCTGTACGCGCGCACGGTCCTGGGCCCGAACGGCACCGACACCCACTGCCCGGCCTCGAAGGCGAGGGCGTCGGGCTCCAGCATTCGCAGGTCGACCTCCACGATCTCCGGGGCGAGATGTCGCGTGGCCACCACCTGGGCCCGGCACTCTCGCGGCCTGCCCGCCACCGCCCGCTCTCCCTCCTCGTCTTCCGGGTCAAGAGCTCGTGGACTCACGGCGCCGGGTGGGGTGGGGGCCCTCCCCGCGGGACCATATCTTCTGCGGATCGCCGAAGCCACCCACCACCCATCTCGCGGCCCCATCGAGCGCCGGCGACGCTCCCGCGTTACAGGCGTATCCCGCGGGGAGGGCCCCCGCCCGCCACCCGGCGCGTTGTCGGCACCTCTCGGACCCAGGACGCCAGGGCGAGCGTCGCGGCCGCTGGACCGCATGCCGGCGCGCCGTGCTCACGCGCCCGTGGCCAGCGGCGAGAACGCGGGTCGGCCCCGGAAATGGGGCACAACCTCGGCGGCGAGCGCCTCGAGCTGCTCGCCCTCGTCCTCGGGATCGCAGATGGCGTTCAGGACGAAGTAGCCGCACCCGGCGGCGGCGAAGCGCTCGAGCTGCTCGATTACCTGGGCCGGGGTGCCGAGGACGCCGTAGCGCCCGGCGAGCGGCGTGAAGTCCTGGGCGTAGCGCTTGCTGAGGATGCGGGTCCAGGTGGCCCTGGCCGCTTCGTGGTCGCGGCCGATCGTGACGAAGGTGAGGTGGGCGGTGACGAAGCCCTCGAGCGACCGGCCCGCCCCGGCCGCGGCCGCCCGGATCCGATCCAGGCTTGCCGCGTACCGCTCCGGCGTCACCACGTAGGACATCCATCCGTCGCCCTTTCGCCCGGCGCGCGCCAGGGCGGCGTCGGATCGCCCTCCGAGCCAGATGGGCGGCGGCGCCTGGACCGGCTTCGGGTCGATGCTCACGCCCTCGAACGAGGTGAACCGCCCGCGGAAGGTCGCGGGCGAGTCGCGCCAGAGGGCGCGCACGACGTCGAGACCCTCGTCGACGCGAGCGCCGCGCTCCCGGTGCGGGATGCCGGACGCCTCGAACTCCTTCGGGTTCTCGCCGCCGACGCCGACCCCGAAGATGAGCCGCCCCCCGGACAGCGCGTCGAGCGTCGAGGTCACCTTGGCCGCGATCGTCGGATGCCGGAGGGCGAGCAGGAACACGCCGGTGCCGAGCTTGATCCGCGTGGTGATGCTGGCGTAGGTGGCCAGCAGCGTCAGCGACTCATAGATCGGGTTGTGAAACGAGACGTGGTCCCCCGTCCACACGGAATCGAAGCCCAGGGTCTCCACGCGGCGGACGAGCGCCCACTGGGCCGCGGGCGGATGCCCGCCCAGGAACGTTCCGAAGCGGATGTCCGTCACGAGCGGCTCAGCTCCCTCTCACCGGGGGAAGGCGTCCTTCACGCCGCCGTCCACGGTCAGGCTGCATCCGGTGGTCTTCGCCGAGCGGTCGGAGGCGAGGAAGAGCACGGCCTCGGCCACGTCCTCGGGCAGGATCGGGCGGGCCAGGATGTTGCGCTTGCGGTAGAAGTCCTCGAGCTCGCCGACCCCGATGCCCTGGGCGCGCGCACGCTCCTGGCGCACCTCGTGCGACCAGAGCTTCGAGTCGCGGAAGACGGCGTCCGGGTTGACGATGTTCGACCGGATGCCATGCGGGCCGCCCTCGAGGGCCAGCACCTTGGCGAGCTGGGCCTCGGCCGCCTTGGCCGCGGAGTACGCCGAGAAGTCCTTGCCCGGAGACATGACGTTCTTGGTGGCCACGAAGACGAAGGCGCCTCCCAGGCCCTGGGCCTTGAGCACGCGCAGGGCCTCTCTGGCCACGAGGAAGTGGCCGGTGCTGTTGACGGCGAACGACCGCTCCCAGTCGGCGAGCGCGAGCTGGTCGATCGGGGCCGAATGGGCGATGCCCGCGTTGGAGACGACGACGTCGACTCCTCCGTAGGCGAGCGCCGTCTCGTCGAACGCGGCGCGCACCGAGGCCTCGCTGGTCACGTCCACGCCGATCCCGAGCGCGCGGCCCCCGCCGGAGGCGGCGACGATCTCGTCCGCGACCTTGGCCGCACCCGCGGCGTCGATGTCCGTGACCACGACGTGCGCGCCCTCCGCGGCGAGCCGGATGGCGACCGCCCGCCCGATCCCGCTGGCCGCCCCGGTCACCAGGGCCACGCGGCGCGCCAGCTCCTTCTCGTGCGGGGCGAGAGCGAGCTTGTAGAGCTCGAGGGGCCAGTACTCGACATCAAAGGCCTCCCGCGCCGAGAGCGAAACGTACCGGCCGAAGGCCGTCGCCCCGGCCAGCACCGACACCGTGTGGCGATAGATGTCGTCGACGATGCCGGCCGTGCGCCGGTCCTTGCCGGCGGCGAACACGCCGAGCCCGGCCACCAGGATCACGCGCGGGAAGGGGTCGGCGAGAGCCGCGTCCTCCGTGTTGTGGGCGTGGAAGTACGCCGTGTAATCGGCGGCGAACCGCTCCACCGCTGCGCCCATCGCGGTCCGCACCGCGGCCGGATCGTCCGGGCGGTCCACGGACACGAAGCACGGCAGGCGCTTGGTGAAGATGGTGTGGTCCGGGGTGGCGGGGCCGACGCCGCACAGCTCGGCGGCCGCGCGGGACTGGGCAAGCTCGAGCAGGTCGGCCGCGTCGTCGAAGAGGACGACCTGGCGCCGGTCGCGGCTCACCAGGCCCCGCAGGAAGGGGGCGACGGCCACCGCCACGCGGCGCCGCACCTCGGCGAGCGGCGCCGGAACCGCGACTCCCCCGAAATGCACGCGGCCCCGCGCGCGGTGCGCGATCGCCTCCTCGGCCCGGCCAATCAGCTCCACGGTGGCGAGGTAGGCGTCCTTGACGGTGGGCCCCCAGGTGATGGTCCCGTGCTTCTCCAGGAGCAGGGCCCGGAGCCGGGGCGCGTCCCCGATGGCGTCGGCCACCTCGCGCGAGATGCGGAAGCCAGGGCGCCGGTAGGGCAGGGCTCGCACCTCGTCCCCGTAGACCTCTTGCAGGACCGCGCCGGCGCGGTCGTTGTTCGTGAGCGATACCACGGCGTCGGCATGCGTGTGGATCACCGCCGCCGCCGGGAGGAACCCGTGCAGCAGCGTCTCGATGGACGGCCGGGGGCTCCCGGGCTCGAGGAGGGCATGGGTCAGGTAGTCGACCATCGCCTGGTCGCCCATGTCCGGCAGGTCGAGCAGGGCCTGGATGTCGTCCATGCGCACGCCGGGGAAGTCCTTGCGCTG
>DATKEI010000295.1:0-16106 GCA_035544455.1 Binatia bacterium
TAGACGCGGGCCACCGCCGCCTCGAGCCGCTCGGCCTCGTCCCCCAGGCCCATGTGATCGAGCATCAGGGCCGCGGACAGGATGGTCGCGGTGGGGTTGGCGATGCCGCGCCCGGCGATGTCGGGGGCCGAGCCGTGGACCGACTCGAAGTAGGCCCAGCCCTCGCCGTGGCAGGCCGATGGCGCGAGGCCGAGCCCGCCCGCCGTCTCGGCGCCGAGGTCGGAGAGGATGTCGCCATAGAGGTTCATGCACAGCACGACGTCCATGGCCTTCGGGAAGCGCACGAGCCGCCGCGAGGCGTCGTCCACGTAGAAGTGCTCGAAGGCCAGGCCGGCCTCGGACACCACGCGCTCCGCGGTCTCGCGGAACAGCCCGTCGGAGCGCGCGAGCACGTTCGACTTGGTCACGCAGGTGACCTTGCCCGGCTTGCCCTTCGCGCGACGGGCGAGGGCGAGGCGGCAGGCGAAGCGGGCGATCCGCTCGGCCGCGGCGTGGGTCACCACCTTGACCGCGAAGCGCCCCTCGCCGTACTCCTTGATCGTGCGCCCGCTGCGGTCCCGGAGGTCGGGCATGACCCGCGCGAGGTCGGCCAGCTCGCCCTCGCGCCCGGGGTAGAGGCCCTCGCTGTTCTCGCGCAGGATCACGTAGTCGATGCCCGCGGGGTCGGCCAGGGGCGAGTGCATGCCCGGATAGAACCTGATCGGGCGGACGCCCGCATACGCGCCCATCTCCCAGCGGAGCCAGGCCACCACCGCGCTCGTGGCCGGGCCGCCGGCGGCGCCGAACAGGACGCCGTCGGCCTCGCGCGCGGCGCGCTTGGTCTCGTCGGGCAGGGCGGCGCCGTGGCTCTTGAGCGCGGCCTGGCCCTGCGGTGGCGTGTCGATCTTCAGCGGCAGCCCGGTGCCAGCGAGCAGCTCGCAGGTCGCGTCGACGACCTCGAGACCGATGCCCTCCCCCGGCAGCGCGACGATGGTCTTCATGACCGGATGTCTCCTCTCCGTCGAGGTGCGCCGCCCATCGCGGCGGCGCGGAATGGCGCGGCCGTCACGCGTGGGCGATTGCCGCCGATCATCGGCGGCTCGCTCCGCTCTGTCAAGACGCGCCGGGCCCGCGGTCTGGCCCGGACGATGCGTGCTCAGACGCCCACCCTCACAGAAACCCTCTCTCTCCGAAGGCTCCGAAGGAGAGGGAGTCGGGACCTTCCTGTTGAACCTGGGTCCGTTCGTCTTGAGAGCGGGACAGTCTCTCCCGGATCCTCCGGGGATCGGGCGCGGTGGGCCCTCGTCTCCCACGCCGTGAACCCTCTTGCTGCTACCGAGAGCATGTGAGGGGCAGGGTGGGAGGGCGCGCAGGAGCTGAAGGGGTCAGGCCTGGAGGCCGTCGCGGGCCGGGGACGGGCGGAACTCGCTCCGCGGTTGACACCGAGGCGCGCCTGGTGCCACTCTGCGCGCGGACCCGTGACCACCGCCTCTACGGCAATGGCGCCGCGGCGGGGGCTGGCCGTGCGCGCCATCCTCCGCGATCCGACGTTCCGACGTCTCTGGGTGTCGGGCCTGTGCGTGAACGTCGCCCGCGGGATGGACATGCTCGCGCTGGCGTGGCTCGCCCTCGAGCTCACGGGCTCGCCGTTCATGGTGGGTCTCGCCGCCTTCATCCGCTCCGCGCCGCTGATCGTCATCGGACCCCTGGCCGGGATCATCGCCGACCGCGTCTCCCGCGGGCGCGTCCTCATCGTCGCCCAGGCGGCGGGCGCGATCGTCGCCCTTGGCCTGTGCGCGCTGTTCGCCACTGGCCGCGGCGGCTACTGGCCCCTGGTGGCCCTCGAGGGACTCTTCGGGGCGCTGTGGGCGATCGACTTCCCGGCTCGTCGCGCGGCCCTGTACACGCTGATGGGCCCGGGGCGCGTGGCGCGCGCGGTGTCGCTCGAGACGGTGTCGATGCAGATCGCCAAGATGACGGGCCCGCTCGCCGCTGGGCTCTGCCTCGCCCGCTTCGGCCCGGCGGTGTGCTTCGCCGTCATCGCCGCCGTGTACGTGGCCGGCCTCGCCGTGTCCGTCGGGCTCGGGGCACACCTCGCCGCGCCGGCGCCGGCGCGCGGCTCGCTGGCGGCGAGCCTCGGCGCGGGCGCGCGGGCGGCATGGGCGATCCCCACCGTGCGCGCGGTGCTTCTCGCCACCGTCGCGATGAACGTCCTCTTCTTTCCCTTCCAGCACATGCTGGCGGTGTTCGTGCGCGATGTGCTCGCCGCCGGCCCGGCGTGGCTCGGGATCATGCTGGCGGCGGAGGGGTTCGGTTCGCTGGTGACCGCCCTCGCCCTCGCATCCCACGGCGGAGTGCTCCACCACCGGCGGCTGTTCGCCGGCTCGATCGTCGTCCTCCCCCTCCTGCTGCTGGCGCTGGCGGGGGCGCACTGGAAGGCGGTCTGCCTGGTGGTCCTCGTGGCCATCGGCGTGGCGGAGTCGTGCTACGCCGCGATGCAGAGCACGCTCGTGCTGCTGGCCGCGCCCGAGGACGCGCGGGGCGGCATGATGGGCATCCTCTCGGCGTGCATCGGCACCCAGCCGCTCGGCTCGCTGTGGATCGGGCTGGTCGCCACCGGGTTCGGCGCGCCCGCGGCCATGGCGCTGAACGGCGCGGTCGCGCTGGTGGCGGTCGCGCCCGTCGCGTGGCCGCTGGCGCGCGGGCCGGACGCGCCCGTCGCGCGCGTCACGTAGACGAGCCGCTTTTTTCAGGACACCAGCGCGAGGTTGCTCTTCTGCGACCCCGGCTTCATATTGACGGCCACCGGGCGGGTGACGCGGTCCTGCCCGCCCGGTTCGTCACCATCGGGTGGCCCGGCACCGACGCGCACGGTGCGAAGGCCCCGCTGGGTGCGACAGGCGGCGTGGCAGCGAGGCAACGGGGGACATGGGGCGGGTCGCGGCGATCTTCTGCATGGCGGGGCGAGGTCATCTGCAGAGATTGCTGCCCCTCGTGACCGGGCTGGCCCGGCACGGGATGGAGCCGGTGGTCTTCAGCAACGCCATCTTCCGCGACCCGGTGGAGAGGGCGGGCGGCCGTCTGATCGACCTCTTCGCGCGCTATCCGCTGGATGCGGCCGATGCCCTCTCCAGACCCGTTCCGTCTCGCTACGTCAGCTTTGCCGCGCGCTATGTCGCGCCCCTGCTGGAGGACGTGGCGCGCCTCGGCCCCGCCCTGGTCGTGTACGACACGTTCGCGGTCATCGGGCGCGTCCTTGGCCGCCATCTCGGCGTGCCCTACGTCAACGTGTGCGCCGGGCACAACATGAGTCCGGCGAGGGCGATCGCCGTCGAGCAGGCGCGGGTGACGCCATCCGATGCGTGTCGGCGCGCGGTCGAGGTCCTCCGCGAGCGGTGGGGCATCCTCGACGCCAGTCCCATGTCCTACTTCACGGGCCTGAGCCCGTTTCTCAACGTGTACTGCGAACCGGCCGCGTTTCTCCGTCCCGAGGAGCGCGCGGCATTCGAGCCGGTCGCGTTCTTTGGCTCCGTCCGGATTCCCGATCCGGCCGGCGAGGCGCCCGCGCTCGGCGAGCCGCCCTCGCGCGCCTGGCGCGAGGCCCCCGTCCGTGTGTACGTGTCGTTCGGAACGGTGGTGTGGCGATACTTCGAGACCGAGGCGCTCCGGGCCCTCGCCGTCATCGCGAGAGCCCTCGGCGCGCGAGACGACGCGCGAGCCGTGATCAGTCTCGGCGGGCACCCGGTGGCGCCGGCGGCCCGGGCCCAGCTCGAGCGAGCAAACGTGGAGGTCGTCGACTACGTCGACCAGTGGCGCGTCCTGCAGGACGCCTCCGTGTACCTCACGCACCAGGGCCTGAACTCGACCCACGAGGCCATCTACCACCTCGTGCCGATGATCTCCCACCCGTTCTTCGTCGACCAGCCCGGACTGGCGATGCGGTGTCAGGAGCTCGGGCTGGCGATCCCCCTCGCCGGCGCCGTCCAGGGCGTCCTCGCGGAGGGCGACGTCCACGCCGCGTTCGCTCGCCTGGCCGAGCGGTGGGGACATCTGCAGGCGAACCTCGCCCGCGCCCGCTCGTGGGAGATCGAGGTGATGCAGGGACGAGAGGCGGTCATCCAGCGCATCCTGGACCTTCGATGAGTCACCGGCCAGCGCCCCCGGATGTGATGGCGGGTGGAGGGGGGCGGTGAGGATGGGCTCCGGGCTGGACGAGCGTGTCGCCGCCGCGCTCGCCCACTACGGCGTCCGGCCCGTCAGCTGGACCCGGATCACGCTTCCCCGGCCGGCGGTGGATCCGCGCGCCGTGTACCGGCTGGTGCTCGACGATGGACGCACCGTCAAGGCGCGCCGCTGCCGGACCGAACGCGAGGCGCGGCAGCTCTGGGAGATCCGGCGTCATCTCGCCCTCGACGGGTTCGCGCGCGTGCACGCCCAGCACGGGGCGGTGCTGGTCGAGGAGTGGATCGAGGGCGCGCCGCTTCCCGACAGGGAGGCAGCGTCCCCGCCCGTGGTCGAAGCGGCGCGCTTGCTCGCGCAGCTTCACCGCGTGGCGTCGCTCGGGGCGATGGGCGCCGGTGGGGCGGCACTGACGGCGACGTGGCGTGCGGAGGCGGAGCGCAACCTCGCCCTCGTCGCCGAGGCGGAGCGCGCGCTCGCACGAGGCCGCGGCTGGCAGCCGCTCTCTCCCGAGCGGACCCGCGCCCTGGCGGATGCCGTGCACCGGCTCGATCCACTGCCGGCGGCCACCGGCCTCATCCATCGGGACTTCTGCGCGGAGAACATGGTCAGGGGATGCGACGGGCGCCTCTGGGTGATCGACAACGAGTGGCTGATGGTCGGCCCGCTCGGATACGATCTCGCGCGCGTCTGGTACCGCTGGCCGATGCCGGGGGCCGCCTGGGCGCTCTTCCTCGACACGTATGCGGCGTGCCGCGGCCAGCCGGTGGCGGACGCCCCGCTCATGTTCTGGAAGATCGCGGCGGTCGCGCGCAGCGCCGTGTTTCGCGTTGCCGCGGATCCCGGCGGGCTCGAGGTGCCGCTCGCCCGCCTCCACGAGCTGAGCGACGCGCTCCCGGCGACGGGGTGACCCCTCGCGCACCAGGACGCGAACGAGGTTGACCCCCGGCGGGGCCGCCGGCGCCGCCGGGGCGCCCGAGGGATCGAGGATCGCGTCATCGAGGTTGCGGCGCCGGCGCGCGGTCGAGGCGTACCGTTCCCGGCGCGCTCGGATGCTAAGATGCGCGTGGCCGGTTTCCGGCGCTCCAGAAAGGAGTCCATCATGCGTGACGCTGACCCCCGTCGTGCGACCTCGTCCGCGCTCGCCTCCCGGCGCGGCTTCATCCGCGGCGCCGCCGCCGTCACCGCCGCCCTCACCGCGAGCGGCGCGGGCCCGGGGCGGGCGCGAGCACAGGAGAAGGACGAGGTCGTGATCGGCTTCCAGAACGACCTCACCGGCATCCTGGCCCCCTATGGCTACTGGTACGACAAGACGGCCAAGGCGGTCATCGCGCGCATCAACGCCCAGGGAGGCATCGCCGGCAAGAAGGTCCGGCTGGTCAGCGAGGACACGGAGTCGAACGTGAACCTCGGGATCCGCAGGCTGCGCAAGCTCATCGAGGAGGACCGCGCGGACGTCGTCCTCGGCAGCCTGCACTCCGGGGTGGCGCTGGGCTCGGCGCCGATCGCGCAGCAGCTCAGGACCGTCTACATCCCCACCGCGAACGCCCAGCAGGTGACGGGCAAGAACGGCAACCGCTGGGTCTTCCGCACGATCACGAACGCCGAGATGATCGCGCAGGCCACCGTCTCCCCCGAGCTGGTCAAGGAGTACGGCAAGCGCTGGGCGGTGCTGTATGCCGACTACGCGTGGGGCCAGTCGCACTTCGAGAACTGGGCGCCGCGGCTCAAGAAGATGGGCGTGGAGATCACGAGCGCGATCCCGGTGCCGCTGCAGACGAACGACTTCTTCCCGCACCTGGCCAAGATGGACCGCAGCTCGACGGCCATGCTGGCCGTGTTCTTCGCCAGCGACATCATCGGTCTGCTCAAGCAGCGCCGCGACCTCGGCATCACCGTCCCCGTCATGGGGGTGACCGGCGTCACGGCCGCGGTGTCGCCGGACGTGCTGAAGGACGCCGCCGGGACGCTCGTCCCCGAGAGCCTGCCGCGCGAGCTCAGGTACAAGGACACGCCCGGGATCCGCGAGCTGCGCAAGGCGGTGGGGGTCGACGAGCACGGCAAGGAGATCGGGAGCAACCGCTACCTGGCCGATTCCTACTTCTGGGCCACGTGGGAGAACATCTACATGGTCAAGCGGGGGATGGAAGAGGCGAAGTGGCGCTCGAAGGCCGACAACGGCAAGCTCGTGCGCGCCCTCGAGGGCATGAAGATGGAGGAGGGGATCGAGTTCCCCCAGGGACCCAAGGAGGTGCGTCCCCAGGATCACCAGGCCTTCCTGGACTTCTACCTGAGCCGGATCAACGACAAGGGCGGCATCGACGTCGTGAAGAAGATCGACCGCCAGGCCTCCGTGTATCCGGTCAACCCGCCCGGCACCGATTACACCAAGGAGCCGGGGTAGGGCGGCCCGGTGCCCTGGGCAATGAACCCCGAACGAGCCCATCGGCGTCCCCTGACGCCGGCGAGGCGCCCATGAAGTTCGGCCTGTGCTTGCCCTCGTTCACCCTGCCGGGACTCGACTACCAGACGTGCGGGCGGCTGCGCGACTTCTGCGTCCGCGCGGAGGCGCTCGGGTACGACGCGCTGTGGGTGCCGGAGCACTTGCTGACGGCGCGGGGCCTGTACGGGACGGCGTGGCTGTCTCCGCTCGAGGTGCTGAGCTTCGCCGCGGGAGCCACGTCGCGGATCGCGCTCGCGACGGGCATCATCATCCCGCCCATCCGGAACCCGGTGTTCCTGGGCAAGGAGATCGCGAGCCTGGTCTTCCTGTCCGGCGGCCGCTTCGAGCTCGGAGTGGGCGTGGGGTGGGATGCTCACGAGTTCGAGGTGGCGGGGGTGCCGCTGGCCGAGCGGGGTCCGCGGACGGACGAGATCCTCGACATCTGGGCCAAGCTCTGGACCGGACAGGAGGTCACGCACAAGGGCCGGTACTACGCGTTCGAGCGCGTGGCGATCGACCCGCCGCTGCCGAGGCCGCCGCGGCTCTGGCTGGCCGGGGGCGCCAAGGTGCCGACGTCGCTGTCGCCGGATCCGCCGCAGATCGCGCCGAGCGTCCTCGAGCGGATCGTCCGGCGCGCCGACGGCTGGCTGGCGCGCGCGGCCGGGACGAACCAGATGATCGTGGACGACTGGACGCAGATCCTCCGGCGCCTCGGCGAGATCGGCCGCCCCCGGACGTCGCTGACCTTCGGCCACCTGAACTTCACCCACGTCGTCGCCACCGATCGCGAGGACGTCGCGCACCGCGAGCAGCGGCCCCGGCTGGAGCGGGTGATGGGGACGCACCGGAGCTGGGAGCACCTGACCCGCTGCTACCTGATGGGCACCCCCGCCCAGATCCGGGCGCGCATCGGGGAGCTGGCCGCCGCCGGGCTCGAGTACCTGGTGCTCTCCCCGGTCGACTACGACCTCGGGCAGCTCGACCTCTGGCAGGAGGAGATCGTCCGGCACTTCCCGGGTTGACCCGCCGCCCGCCCCATGGACCTGCCGACCCTCGTCCTGTTCCAGATGCTGAACGGCCTCGTGTGGGGTCTCGTGATCGCGCTCATCGCCCTGGGCCTCGCCCTGATCTTCGGGATCATGGAGGTCATCAACGTCGCCCACGGCTCGCTCTACATGCTGGGCGCCGTGCTCGCCTGGTACGTGCTGGGCGCCACCGGGAGCTTCGCCCTCGCCGTGCTCGCGGCCCCCGTCGCGGTGGGGGTGCTCTCGATGGCGATGGAGCGCGTGGTGTTGCGGCCCATCGAGAACGAGAAGGTGCTCACGATCATTGCGACGACCGGCGTGATGCTGGTCCTCCAGCACTCCGTGCTGGCGACGTTCGGCGGCGCGGTGCAGCGCATCGCCAGCCCCGCGCCGGGCGCGGTGAGGATCCTCGGCCTGCACTACCCGGTGTACCGCCTCGTGGTCGCCGGCGCCTCGCTGGCGGCGATCGGGCTCCTGTGGGTCTTCCTCACGCGGACGCGCTATGGACTCTGGCTGCGCTCGGTGCGCCAGGACGCGCGGATGGCGACCGCGCTCGGCATTCCCGTCGGCCGGGTCTACATGCTGGCGATGGGGCTGGGCGGCGCGCTGGCCGGCCTCGGCGGCGTGCTCGCCGCGCCCATCGTGGTGATCCAGTACCAGATGGGTTTCGACATCCTGGCCACGGTGTTCATCGTGGTCGTGATCGGCGGGTTCGGGAGCCTGTTCGGCGCGGCGTTCACGGCGGTGCTGCTCGGCATGCTGGAGGGCGTGATCGCCGTCTTCACGACACCGACCTGGAGCCGGATCGTGTCGCTCGTGATCATGGGCGCGATCCTGCTCGCGCGGCCCGAGGGCATCTTCCGCCCGCGGGCCCTCGGCCGGTGAGCTCCCCCCGCGCGCCCGGCCCGGCCCTCGCGGCGGGCATCCTGGTCGTCGCCGCGCTGATCGCTCTGCCCCTCGGGCTCAGCCGCTTCGGCCGCTTCTTCGGCGCGGAGATCTTCACCTGGGCCCTGTACGCGATGGGATTCAATGTCTGCTTCGGCATGGCGGGCATGCTGTCCTTCGGCCACGCGGCCTTCTTCGCCTTCGGCGCTTACGGCGCGACCTCCGCGGTGCTGTACCTGGCGCGCGACCCGTGGCTGGCGCTCGTCGCCGCCGTCGCCGCCGCCGCCGCGCTCGCCGCGCTCGTCGGGTTCTTCGCGGTGCGCGTCGTCAGCCATTCCTTCGTCATCATCACGATCACCGTCTCGCTGGTCCTCCTGCTGCTCGCCCATTCGCAGAAGGAGATCACCGGCGGGGACGACGGCATCGTCTTCCCGCCGCTCACCCTGTTCGGCGCCCACGGCCCGTCGCTGGCGACCCCCCTGGTCGGCTACTACACGGCGCTCGTGTTCATGCTCGCCGGCTACCTGGCCCTCCGGCAGCTCTGGCGGTCGCCGCTCGGGCTCGTCCTTCTCGCCCTGCGCGACAACGAGCGCCGGGCGATGCTGATCGGGTACGAGGTGCGGCACTACAAGTGGCTCGCCTTCGTGCTCTCGGGCGCCGTCGCCGGCCTCGCCGGCGGCGTGTATGCGATCACGCATGCCCAGGTCAACGCCCAGCTCTTCGACGTCACGGTCTCCGTCGACGCCGTGATCTGGACCCTGATCGGCGGCGCCGGGAGCGTCCTCGGCCCCGCCGTCGGCGCGGCGTTCGTCCTCGCCTTCACCCACATCGTCAGCGGGTGGATCGTCTACACGCAGATCCCGGTTGGCATCCTGCTGATCCTCATCGTGCTGTTCTTCCCCCGCGGGCTGGCCGGCGTGTGGCGGGCCTGGCCGGCGAGGCGGGGAGCGGCGTGAGCCAGGTCGTGCTGGAGACGCGCATGCTGACGCGGCGGTTCGGGGGGCTGATGGCGGTCGACGGGGTGGACCTCGCGATCCACGACGGCGAGCTCCGGGCCCTCATCGGCCCCAATGGCGCGGGCAAGACCACCTGCATCAACCTGCTTTCCGGGCTGTTGCCGCCCAGCGGCGGCGAGATCCGCTGGCAGGGCACGGACGTGACGCAGTGGTCGGCGGCGCGGCGGGCCCGGGCGGGTATCGCGCGGACGATGCAGGTCACGAGCGTCTTCCCGAACCTCACCGTCTACGAGAACGTGTGGCTGAGCGCGCAGCGGCCCCTCGGGCGGCCGTCCGCGGTCCGGGCGCGGGACGCGATCCCGGCGGTGGGCGAGCGCGCGCACGAGTGCCTGGAGCTTGCCGGCATCGGCGGCCGGGCGAACGAGCCCGCGGGCAGCATCGGCCACGGCGACCAGCGACTGCTCGAGATCGCCATCGCGCTCGCCTTGCGGCCGAGGCTCCTCTTGCTCGACGAGCCCACGGCCGGCATGAGCGTCGTGGAGTCGTGGGAGATCGTGCGGCGCCTCCGGGAGATCCGAGCGCGCGACCGCCTCACCGTGGTCATCGTCGAGCACGACATGGAGATCGTGATGGAGCTCGCCGAGCGGATCACCGTGCTGCACCTTGGACAGACCCTGGCCGAGGGCACGCCCGACGAGATCGCGCGCAACGCCGAGGTGCAGCGCGTGTACCTGGGCGGGCGCTGATGCTGGAGCTGCGCGGCGTGCAGGCCCAGTACGGCAAGAGCCGCGTCCTGCACGGCGTCACCCTCGACGTCCGGGAGGGCGAGATCACCGTCCTCGTCGGCCGCAACGGTGTCGGCAAGACGACCACGCTGGACGCCATCCTCGGGCTCGTGGACGTCACCGGCGGCGAGGTCCGCTTCGAGGGCCGGCGGGTGTCCGGGCTGCCGCCGCACGAGATCCCGCGCCGGGGCATCGGGTACGTGCCGCAGGGGCGCCGCATCTTCGCGGAGCTGACCGTGCGCGAGAACCTCGAGATCGGCTGCGTGCAGGGCGCGCTGGACCGGCAGGTGCTCGCCCGCGTGTTCGGCTACTTCCCGCGCCTCGAGGAGCGCCTCTGGCAGCCGGGCGGCACCCTCTCGGGCGGCGAGCAGCAGATGCTGGCGATCGGCCGCGCCCTGCTCGGCAAGCCCCGGCTCCTGCTGCTGGACGAGCCGACCGAGGGATTGATGCCGAGCCTGGTCGCGCTGGTCGAAGAGACGGTGCGGCGGCTGCGCACAGAGGGCGTCACGATCCTTCTGGTCGAGCAGAACCTGACGACCGCGCTGGCCGTGGCCGACCGGGTCCACGTCATGGAGAAGGGCGAGGTCCGCATGACTGCCACCCCGGCCGAGCTGCGCGCGGCCCCCGAGGTGCTGTCGCGGTACCTGGGGGTGGACCGGACGGCCCGGGCCTGAGGGCAGGCTAGGGGACGGGTGTGGTATCGAGCGCGGCCGCGGTCAGCGCCGCCGCGACCCAGCCAGCGCGCGGTCGAGGTTGAATGCGGCGCTGATCAGGGCCAGATGAGTGAAGGCCTGCGGGAAGTTGCCGAGCGCCTCGCCGCTCGAGCCCGTCTGCTCCCCGTAGAGGCCGAGGTGATTGGCGTAGCCGAGCATCTGCTCGAAGAGCAGGCGCGCGTCCTCCAGGCGGCGGGGGTCGGTACGGCCGGCGCGGGTCAGGGCCTCGACCAGCCAGAAGCTGCACATGTTGAAGGTGCCTTCCGTCCCCGGCAGCCCGTCGGGGGCCTCCCGCGGGTCGTAGCGGTAGACGAGGCCGTCGGCGGCCAGGCCACCCTCGATCAGCGGCCGGCGAATGGCATCCACGGTGCTCAGGATGCGCGGGTCGTTGGGACCGGTGAAGAAGACCAGCGGCATCAGCAGGGTGGAGGCGTCCAGGGCCTGCGAACCGTAGGCCTGCACGAAGGTCCGGCGCCCCGGATCCCAGCCCTGCTCCATGACCTCCTCGTAGATCTGGTCGCGCACCCGGGTCCAGCGCTCCTGATCGGCCGGGAGGGATCGCTTGACGGCCAGGCGCACGGCGCGATCCAGCGCCACCCAGCACATCACGCGGGAGTACACGAAGTGCCGGCGCCCGCTCCGGACCTCCCAGACCCCCTCGTCCCGGCAGTGCCAGTTCTCGCTGACCCAGTCGACCAGGCGCCGCAGGTCGGTCCAGGCGTCGTAGCCAATCTCCGTGCCGTACTTGTTGAACAGGTAGATCGAGTCGATCAGCTCGCCGTAGATGTCCAGCTGGAGCTGCTGGTGGGCGGCGTTGCCGATGCGCACCGGCCGGGAGCCGCGGTAGCCCTCGAGGTGCGGGAGCTCCAGCTCCGGGAGCTCGGCGCGGCCGTCGATGCCGTACATCAGCTGCAGCGGGCTGTCGCTGGCGGACCGGCGCTCGTGCTCGCGGGCGGCGAGCCAGTCGATGAAGCGGCCGGCCTCCTCGACGAAGCCGATGCGCATCAGCGCATACACGGTGAAGGCGGCGTCGCGGATCCAGGTGTAGCGATAGTCCCAGTTGCGCACGCCGCCGATGTCCTCGGGCAGGCTCGTGGTCGGCGCGGCCACGAGGGCGCCGGTGGGCTCGTAGGTCAAGAGCTTCAGCGTCAGGGCGGAGCGATGCACCACCTCTCGCCACCGGCCCGCGTAGGTGGAGCGCGAGAGCCACCGCTGCCAGTACGTCACGGTCTCCCGGAAGCGGTGCTCGGCCTCGTCGATTCCCGGCGAGGGACCGGTGTGGTTGCCGGGACCCAGGAGGCGCAGGACGAACGTCGCATTCTGGCCCTGATCCAGCATGAAGTCGGCCAGCACGCCGTCGGCGTCGCGCCGGAGGGGAACCGACGCGGCCAGCCCCAGGCTCAGGCCGGGGCCCGTGAAGCAGGCCCCTCCCTCGCGCAGGGAGACGTCCGCCGGGGCGCGCGCATAGTCGAAGGCGGGCCGGCACTCCAGCCGGAACGGCATGCGCCCCCGCACCACGCGCACGCGCCGGACGAGCTGGTCGCTCGGCGCGCCCCCGGCCCCGCCGACCGGCATGTAGTCCTCGATCTCGCCGATGCCGTCCGGGTGGAGGAACCGCGTGATGAGGATGTTGGTGTCGGGCCAGTAGAATTGCTTCTGGCGGATGTCCTCGAAGGGCTGGCCTTCGCGCGACGGGCAGATGCGGAAGCGGCCGCCGCGCCCGTCGTCCAGGATGGCGCCGAACACGCTCGGCGAGTCAAAGCGGGGCAGGCACAGCCAGTCGATGGAGCCGTTCATGCCGACCAGCGCCGCTGTGTGCAGGTTGCCGATGATCCCGTAGTGCTCGATCGGCTGGTAGCTCATGCCCGCTTATGGCCGGCAGCGCCCGGTCTCGTCAAGCGATAAAGCGCAGCCGGCCGAGCCGCGCGAGCGCCTCCGCCGGTGGGACCGCACGAGGACGGCCGGGGATCGCGGAACGCGTCGGGTGCGCCGGGACCCGGCTGGGGGCGGTTGCCGCGGTTCGGCCCGTTCGGGTATCGTGAGGCCGGCGCCGGACGATACCGACATGGCGGCATACGCGTGGAGATCACGGTCTGGCGCCATCCCGACGGCCTGATCCGACCTCTCGTCGCGGGGGGGGGCGCATGGGAGATCCACCGCACATGGTCTCCGAGCGACTGCGATATCATCCGGCCGGGCCAGCGGATCTCGATGTCTTCCACCGTCTGGTGCAGGACGAGCACGTTCGACGCTACATGATGGACGGCAACCTGTTTCCCCGGGAATGGAGCGCCGAGCACATCCGGGCAAGCCAGGCGCTGTTCGAACGGCGTGGTGTGGGGACCTGGCTGGCCTACGACAAGGGCACGAATCAGCTCGTGGGGTTCTGCGGGTTCGGGAGCGTACCCGGCCGCCCCGATCCCCACCTCATGTACGCGATGTTCGAGCGCTTCACCGGCAGGGGCTTCGCGACGGAAATGGCCCGTGCATCGATCGCGCAGGCGCGGACCCGGCCCGGCTTTGCGGAGATCGTGGCCGACGTCGACGAGATCAACGCCGCCTCGGTTCGCGTCCTCGAGAAGCTCGGGTTCGAGCGAGTCGCCGTTCACCAGGGAGCCTTCGGCAATCTGATCCTGCTTCGGCTCGCGGCCAACCGCTGATCAGGCGGGTGTCTCACTGGAACTCGGCCCGCAGCAGGACGCGCGCCGCCACGGACTGGAGGCCAGGCTCTACCGGGACGGAGGCCGCGCTCCGGGACATCACGGCGGCCTCCATCATCGGTCTCGCTCCGCCGTCGAGAGCGCGCACCTCGCTGATGCGAGTGATGCGCACGCCGAGGGCCTGCGCCATCGCGTCGACGCGGGCCCGCGCGTCCTTCACGGCATCCTGGAGCGCCCGGAGCTGGGCCGGGCGCGCGTCGGTGCGGGCGAAGTGAAGGGCCCCGATGTCGGTGGCGCCGGCGGCGAGCGCCGCGTCCAGGACGGCGCCCAGCATGGCGATCTGGGTCAGGCGGACCTCCACCTGGTTGCTCGCCTGATAGGCGATGATGCGCGGCGCCTGGCCGGGGTGGACCTCCGGAATGGGATTCAGCGAGACCGTCCGCGTGCGGAGGGCGTCGGGGGCAGTGAGCCCGAGGTCGCGGAGGGCCTTGATCACCGCCTGGGCGGTCGCCGCGTTCTGGTCCATGGCCTCCTTCGGCGTCCGGGCCTGGGTGGTTACCCCCACCGTCGCGATGGCGAGATCGGGCGCCTCCGCGACGACCGCCTCCCCCACCGCTTCGAGCGTCGAGACCGGCGGGCGCGGCGGGCCCAGGCGCCCGGGCGGCCCCTGGGCGGGGGCGGCGCCGGGCGCGGCAAGCATGGCGAGGCTCGCGATCAGGCCGACGACGAGCGGGCGTCGAGGGCGGGCGTCACGGCGGCGAGCATTCATGGCCGGTCTCCTCCGGTAGACGTGATCCCGATGGCAGGCGCGATCCCGATGCTATCCCGGATCACGCGGGAATGAGACGCCCACCCTCACCCCAGCCCTCTCCCTCTCCGAGACTCCGAGGGCGAGGGAGTCGGTGCGGTTCCCTCGCCTCCGGACGCCCCCGGAGGGGACGAGGGCTGGGGTGAGGGGGCGCACACGAGGCGGAAAGCGCATGCGTTCATGAGCAGGTCACTTGAGACGTGATCCCGATGGCCGGCGCGAGGCCGATTGGAGCGCGAACCGCGCCGCCGGGCCAGCTCCCGGCGAGGTGGCGAGGCGGCGGCGCGGCTCGTCGCCGGAGAGCGCTATCCGGACGAGCGCCTGGTGAGCAGGGGCACCAGCGCCTCCACCGCCCGCTCGGCCTTGTCCCGCAGCTCATCGCTGCCATTGCCGGCGATGGGGTGGGCGATCACGGCAAACGGATAGTCCGCCCGGCCGTTGGCCTCGGCCATGGCCCGCGCGCTGCCCTCGAAGCGGTCGGTGATGACGGCCACCGCGGGGATGCCGAGCTTCTCGGCCGACATGGCGTCGTGCAGACTGCACGACGAGCAGCTCCCTCAGTCGCCGACGGCGGAGAGGATGGCGTCCGCCGCGCTCAGCTCGGCCAGCATCTCCGGCGGCACCGTCCGGCTGGAGTCGGGCTTGCGCCGGCGGATCACCTCGTGGATGCCGAAGCGCGCGCGGAGGATCGCCTCCACGTGGTCGTAGAACTCGGCCGTCCCGATCTTGGCGTTGTCGATGAAGCCGACGGTGGCCCCCTTCAGCGAGGCGAGCGGGGGCGCCATTGCCATCGCCTCGCCCTCGGCGTCCCCTCGCGGATCCAGAACCCTGATGGTCATCGCACCCTCCTCGGCCCTGCGCGCCGTCTCCATCCCGGGCAGGGGACCGGTCGCGGCGATCTCTTACCCGGGGCGCTCGATCACCCGGGTGACCGCGAGCGCCTTGGTCCCGTACCAGGGGGGCACCACCGCCCCGAACCCGCCGGCCGGGCCCCCCGCCGCGACCACGAGCAGGTCGTCGGGCGAGCGGAGAGCGGTGTAGACCCTGTCCTCGTCCTGGCGCGCGGCCACCGCGGCCTTGCCGACGGTGCGCCACTCCGCCCGGCGGACCCGCGCCGACTCGAACACGTACTCGCGCACGTCCCGCTTGCTCCACCCCGCGGCGGCGATGGTGTCGCGCTGCTGCTTGGCGATGACGATGGCGTAGTTGCCGGCCCAGATCGAGTACGTCAGCATGTTGGCCCGGATGGCCGCGGCGTACGTTTCGAGGATCTCGCGCGGCTCGCGCGTCCACTCGTTCATGACCTGGTGAGGCGATTCCGCGGCCAGCACCGTGACCGCCGACATCCCGGGCGGCACCCCCCGCTCGGTGGCGAGCGACAGCCAGGGGCTGTCCTCCTCGTCCTCGGCCACGCAGAAGGTGAACTTGCCGGGGTGACCGAGCGTGGACCGGTCGAGGCGCCCGGGCACCCCGCCCAGCACGTTGATGATGAGCAGGCGAAGCGCCCGGCCGATGGCCGCGTTGGCCCGGCCGCCGTTGGCGAGGGCGTTGTGGGTCGCGTTCATGGCGAGATCGCGGCGGATGGGCCCGTTGACCACCGCGAACGGCGCGCTGCCGCCCGTGCTCGCCGTGCAGCCGTGCAGCCCGAACTCCGGCTCGCACATCGCCCGCAC
>DATKEI010000296.1:0-14285 GCA_035544455.1 Binatia bacterium
CAGTCCATGACCAACACCGACACCGCCGACGTCGACGGGACGGTGGCCCAGGTCCGGGCCCTTCATGCCGCCGGCAGCGAGCTGGTGCGGGTCACCGTGAACAACGATGCGGCGGCCCGCGCCGTCCCCGACATCGTGAGGCAGGTCGAGGTGCCGGTCATCGGCGACTTCCACTACAATGGACACGTGCTGCTGACGAAGTACCCGGCGTGCGCCCGGGCCCTCGCCAAGTACCGGATCAACCCCGGCAACGTCGGGGGCAAGCACCACGACGAGAACTTCTCGGCCATCGTCCGCGTCGCCCTCGACCACGGCAAGCCCGTGCGGATCGGCGTCAACTGGGGGAGCCTGGACCAGCAGCTCCTCACCCAGATGATGGACGACAACGCCCGGACCCCTCGGCCGCGCGACGCCCGTGACGTGACCATGGAGGCCATGGTCGAGAGCGCGCTGCGCTCCGCCGAGCTCGCCGAGAAGGTGGGGCTGGCCCACGATCGCATCATCCTGTCCGCCAAGGTGTCGGGGGTCCAGGACCTCGTCGACGTCTACCGCCGGCTCGCCCCCCGCTGCGACTACCCCCTGCACCTCGGCCTCACCGAGGCCGGGCTCGGGACGAAGGGCGTGGTGGCCAGCACGGCGGCCCTCGCCATCCTCCTCCAGGAGGGCATCGGCGACACCATCCGCGTCTCGCTCACGCCGCGGCCCGGCGGCGATCGCACGGAGGAGGTCCAGGTCGCCCAGCAGATCCTCCAGTCGATGGGCTTCCGGAGCTTTCTCCCGCAGGTGACGGCGTGTCCCGGGTGCGGGCGCACCACGTCGACCTTCTTCCAGGAGATGGCCGAGCAGATCCAGACCTACCTGCGCGACCAGATGCCGGTGTGGAAGGAGCGCTACGACGGCGTGGAGGAGCTCAAGGTCGCGGTCATGGGCTGCGTGGTCAACGGGCCCGGCGAGTCCAAGCACGCTCACATCGGCATCTCGCTGCCCGGCACCTTCGAGGAGCCGAAGGCCCCGGTGTTCGTGGACGGGGCGCTCAAGCTCACGCTCAAGGGCGACGCCATCGTCGCCGACTTCATCCGCATCCTCGACGACTATGTCGAGCGCCGCTACGGGCGGGCGCCGGCGGGCCGCCCCTGACCCGCGTCCGCGTGAGGGAGAGCGATGGACTTCGACTTCACGCCTGATCAGCAGCGCTTCCGCGCCGAGGTGCGCGAGTGGCTCGCCGCCAACGTCCCGCCCGAGCTCAGGGGCCGCGGGTTCGCGTCCACCCGGGCCGACCGCGCCCAGGTCGAGCGGCTGCGCGATTGGCAGGCCGCGCTGCACAAGGCGGGGTTCGTCGGCATCGACTGGCCGGCGGAGTTCGGGGGCCGCGGGGCCTCGCTCGTCGAGCAGAGCATCCTCTACGAGGAGATGTCGCGCGCCCAGGCGCCCCAGCCCATCAACCGGGGCGGCCTCAGCATGCTGGGCCCCACCCTCATGAAGCACGGCACGCGCGCCCAGCAGGCGCAGCACCTCTCGAGGATCCTCACCGGCGAGGAGATCTGGTGCCAGGGCTTCTCGGAGCCCAACGCGGGCAGCGACCTCGCCAACCTCGCGACCCGGGCCGTGCGGGAGGGCGATCATTACGTCGTCACGGGCCAGAAGGTCTGGACGAGCATGGCCCACGTGTCGGACTGGGGGTTCTTCCTCGTCCGCACCGATCCCGCCGCCCCCAAGCACAAGGGCATCAGCTTCATCCTGATCGACATGAAGACCCCCGGCATCACCATCCGGCCCCTGCGCCAGATCACCGGCGAGGCGGAGTTCAACGAGGTCTTTCTCGAGGGCGTTCGCGTGCCCGTCGAGAACGTCGTGGGCACGGAGAACGGGGGCTGGAGCGTGGCGCTGACCACGCTGATGTACGAGCGCGACCTCCTCACCATGATCCGCCACATCAGTCTGCGCAGCGCGCTCGAGCGACTGATCGGGCTCGCCCGGCGCACCCGGAAGCACGGCCGCCCGGCGGGCGCGGACCCCGTGCTCCGGCAGAAGATCGCCCAGCTCGTGATCGCGGAGCGGTGCCTGCAGCTCAACGGCTACCGGAGCCTCACCCGGATCCTGCAGGGCGGCGCCCCCGGACCCGAGGGCTCCACCTCCAAGCTCTTCTGGAGCCAGGTGGACCAGGAGCTGGCCGAGGTCGCCACCGAGGTGATCGGCCCCTATTCGCAGATCGCCGCTCCCAGCCAGTGGGCGCCGGACGAGGGGCAGTGGGAGTTCTACTGCCTGCTCGCGCGGGGGAGCGGGATCCGCGCCGGGACCTCCGAGATCCTGCGGAATATCCTGGGCGAGCGCGTGCTCGGCCTGGCCAAGGACTGAACGCAGACCTCCTCATGAACACGGCGCGACCGGCGTGCCGGCGGGCGCCTGTCCCACCGCCCGCGAGATCCTGCACGACCCGCACCTGCGCGAGCGCGGCATGGTGGTCACGGTGACGCACGCTCCCCTCCTCGGCCAGCACAACGCCGAGGTGGACGGCGAGTGGCTGGCCCTCGACGAGGACGCGCTGTCCCGGCTGCGCACGGCCGGGGTGATCTGACGCCTCGCCGCCGTCACGGCAGGCGGCCCCACAGGCGGATCAGGTCGTTGAGGAACGGTCCGCCCCACATGGCGATCGAGAGCAGGGAGCCGAAGAGCACCACGGCGTCGATGCTCAGCCGCCCCTCCCGCTCCCAGTAGACGTCGCGGAACGTGAGCCACAGGGCGAACTCGTCCAGCGTCAGGGCGGAGGCGACGCCGAACAGGAGCGCCGTCAGCCGCGACGCCCAGGCCTGCCCCGTCTCACCGCCCGTCCCCACCTGGATCAGCCAGAGATAGCCGACGCCGAGCAGGAGCAGGATTCCCCACACGAGATGATGGATGTGCCCGCCCCGGGTCACCACGTCGCGGAAGGGGCCGCGGCCGGCCCGGATCAGGTGGGTGATCGCCCTGACCGCCGCGAACGTCGCGAAGAAGGCGGCCGAGGCGAGGAACATGCGCTCGTGGCGCGCGGCGTGGAAGTGCTCGCGGTAGAGGGCCACGGCATCGCCCGCCGCGCGCCGGGCCGGATGGGCTTTGGGGGGCTCCCGCGTCGCCAGGAACCGGGGGACGATCGTGAACCCGACCACGGCGAGCACGAGGGCGGCGAGCAGGGCGCGCCGGCCGGAAGGCGACTCAGGCTCCGCGCGAGGGCAGGGCGACCGCGAAGCTCCCGCTGATCAGGGTCTCGCCCTTCTGGTTGACGGCGAGGAGATCGCCCTGGACCCGCTTCTCTCCGCCCTCCTCGAGCGTGTCCGTGACCGTGCCCGTGCAGATGACGCTGTCGTCCGGCCAGGCCCGCGTCACGAAGCGCACCTTGAAGCGGCGCACGGCCGGACGCCCGGCGTACGCGGTGACCACGCGGCTCAGGATGCCGGCGTTGAGCATCCCCATGGCGAACACGGTGGGGTTGCCGGAGGCCTCGGCGAAGGTCTGGTCGTGGTGGATGGGGTTGAAGTCGCCGGAGGCGCCGGCGTAGCGGACGAAATCGGTGCGGGTCAGCTTGTCCACGCGCACCTCGGGCAGCCGGTCGCCCTTCTTCACGTCGTCCCAGTAGCGCTTGGCCGTGGCCATGGATGGTCTCCCTGTGCCTCTCAGTCCTTGACGACCTGGCCGGTCTCGATCGATGTCGCCCGGCCCCGGGCCACGAGCTCGCCGCGCTGGTTGGTGAAGTCGGTCTCCATCACGCAGAAGGTCATGGTGCCGCCCCGCTTGCCGGGCTTGTCGTAGAGGTCGGCGATGCGGACCACGGCAGTGAGGATGTCGCCGACGACGATGGGCTTGAAGAACTCGAACTCCTGCTCGCCGTGCAGGACGCGCCGGAGGTCCATGGGCGGGCGGAGCCGCGGGCTGTCGCTCCAGTGGGAGAGGGTCTGCAGGAACGTGACCGGTGGCATCACCCCGCCCGTCTCTCCGGCGCGCTCGGCGTCAGAGTACACCGGGTCGTCGTCCTTGATGGAGCGGGCGAACTCCCTGACCTTGCCGAGCTCCACGTGCATCGTCACGGGCTCGCCGGTGCGCCCGATCCAGCTCCTGTCGATGGGCACGGTCTATCCTCCGGTGCGGGGCCCTTGGCGCCCCGGGTCATCTGCCGCCGATACTGCGCTGCGCGTCCCGTGGGCGTCAAGGGCCGTTGCCGCAACCCGGTGGCCGGCCACCCTTCAACGGGCGCGGGGCGCGAGGGCGTCGCCGCCGCGGCCCGAGGCGACCGCGGCCAGCGCCACCTCGGCCGCGCGCAGCATCACGCCGAGGTCCATGCTCGGCTCGTCGAGGCCGTGGGTCGCCACCATCTCCGGCAGGTAGGGCACGTGGATGAAGCCCGCCGGCACGTCCCGCCCGAGGCCGGCGAGCCGGTGGAGCGTCGAGTAGAGCGTGAAGTTGCACAGGTAGGTGCCGGCCGTGTACGACACGTACGCCGGGATCCCGGTTGCCGTCAGCCCGTCCAGGATCGCGCGCAGCGGCAGGGTCGACCAGTAGGCGGCCGGTCCTCCGGACGCGCACGGCTCGTCGCGGCGCCGGTCGCCCCGCGCGTCGGGGATCATGTAGTCGAGCGTGTTCACACCCATGGCCTCGATCGCGATTCGGGCCCGACCGCCGGCCAGCCCGAACTGCAGCACGCCGGTGAGCCCGGGGGCCTGGAGAGCGGGCGCCAGCAGGTCGCGCGCCGTCTCGTGGTGCACCGGGAGAACCATGGCCCGCACGGCGGTTCCGTCCACGCGGCGACCCCCGAGCGCTCGTGCGATCTCGCGCGACGGGTTCAGGCGGTCGCCCGCGAACGGCTCGAAGCCGGTGATGAGGATGTGGCGCCCGCCCGCTCGCTCGCCGACGCGCCGGGGCGGCGCCGCCCCTTGCCGGGCCGCGGATCGACGCCCGGAGGACGGGCGACGGCGAGGCGCCATCAGCGCGTCACAGGCTCGACGCCGAGCCGATGCCGCTGGGCGAGGGCCTGGTAGCCGCTCGGGTTCATCGTGACCCAGTGCTCGGCGGCCGTGCCCGCGAGCGGGCCCTTGACCTTGCACGGGGCGCCCATGCCGAGCATCCCGTCGGGGATCTCCGTGCCAGGAGTCACGAGCGAGCCCGCCGCCACCATGGCCCGGGAGCCGATGCGGGCCCCATCGAGGACGGTGGAGCCGTTGCCGACCAGGCATTCCTCGCCGAGGGTGGCGGCGTGGACCAGGCACAGATGCCCCACGGTCGCCCCCGGGCCGACCTCGACGCCGCCCGCCGGCGTGACGTGTAGGACGGCGCAATCCTGCACGTTGGCGCCCCGCCGGACCACGATCGGCTGGAAGTCGGCGCGGAGCACGGCGTTGTACCAGACGGACGCGTTCTCCTCGATGGTGACGTCGCCGACGATGGTCGCGGAGGGGGCGATGAACGCGGTGGGGTGGATACGCGGCGCCTTGCCCTCGAACGCGTAGAGCGGCATGGACAAGCTCCTCGTGACGGCCTCGCGCGCCCGCGGCCTCGCTGCCCGAGCGCGGCGCGCGCCGAGCCCATTTAGCACCCGCCGCATGGACAAGGCAAGGACCGGGCGGTACCCTGGCCGCCATGATCGCGCCCCGGATCGCTGCGGTCGCGACGGCCACCCCCCCGTATCGATGGGACCAGGAGATGGTCCTGCGCCGCGCCGGCTACCAGGACGGACAGCGCGCGGGCTTCTTCGCCAACAGCCAGATCGAGGCGCGCTATCTCTACATGGATCCGGCCACCTTCACGCCGGACGAGACGGTCGATCAGCTCAACGACCGCTTCCGGCGCGGGGCGATCGAGGTGGCGAGCGCGGCGGTGCGGCGGGCGATCGACGGCGCCGGCTGGGCCCCGGACGCGGTCGACTTCATCGCGACCACCACGTGCACCGGCCGGGTGTGCCCGAGCCTGGACGCCCAGCTGATCGCGGCCCTCGGTCTCCGGCCGGAGATCCAGCGCGTGCATGTGGGCGACACGGGCTGCGCGAGCGCGATGGTGGCGCTGCAGCAGGCGTGGAACCACCTGCACGCCTTCCCGGATCACCGCGCGGTGGTGGTGGCGGTCGAGATCTGCTCCGCCGCCTACTTCCACGACGAGCGCCTGGAGAGCGCGGTGGCCCATGCCATCTTCGCCGACGGGGCCGGCGCGGTGTCGCTCTCGGCGGATGGAGCGGGACCGGCGATCATCGCCCACCGCACGCTGTTCCGCTCCGAGCATCTGCCCGCGATGGGCTTCGAGTACCCGGGCGGGCGCCCTCGCGTCGTGCTCTCGAAGGACGTCCGGCGCATCGGCGGGACCATGATGAAGGAGATGGCCGATCTCCTCATGGCCTCCCACGGGCTGAAGCTGCCCGACGTCCGGCACTTCGTCCTGCACTCGGCCGGCCGCAGGGTGATCGAGCAGGCGCGCAAGCTCATCGGGCTGTCGGAGGAGCAGGTGAGCGCCCCGCGCCACGTGCTCCGCCACTTCGGGAACATGTCCTCTGCCACCGTGGTGTTCGTGCTGGACGAGGTCCTGCGCCGGGCTGCCGCGGCGCCGGGCGACTACGGGCTGATGATCGCGCTCGGGCCCGGCTTTGCCGCCGAGGGCGCCCTGCTCCGCTGGTAGATGGCCGGAGCTCCGCGACGGCCCACCCGGGACGGGCGGGCCGCTCTGCTGCCCCGGGCGGCGGGGGCCGTCGAGATGCTGGACCGACCCGTGCCGTACGCGGACCTGGTGCGGAGCCTGCGCGACATCGAGCGGCTGAACACGCTGTTCGGCGGCCGCGCCGTGACGCTGGCCGCCGTCGCGCGCCTCCTCCGGCACGTGCCCCCCGGTCGGCTCGCGACCGTCCTCGACGTGGGGACGGGGAGCGCCGACATCCCGCGGGCCCTCGTGCGCCGGGCGCGCCGGGCGGGTCGCCCGATCCGCGTCATCGCCGTGGACCGCGATGGCCAGGTCCTTCGCGCGGCGCGGGCGGCCCTCGCCGGGTACCCCGAGATCACGCTGGTGCGTGCCGACGCCCTCGATCTGCCGCTCGCGGCGGGGAGCGTCGACGTCGCGATCTCGGCGCTCATCCTGCACCACCTCGAGCCGGGCCCCGCGGCCCGGGCGCTCGCGGCCATGGATCGCGTGGCGCGGATCGGGGTCGTCGTGAACGATCTCGCCCGCGGTCGCCTCGCCTACGCCGCGGTGTGGCTGGCCACGCGCATCTTCGCGCGGAGCTACCTGTCCCGACACGACGGCCCGCTGTCGGTCCTCCGGGCGTACACGCCGGCCGAGCTGCGCGATCTCGCCGAACGGGCCGGCCTGGCGAATATCGACGTGCGCCACCATCCGCTCCGGATGCGGCTGTCCGCCGTGCGGTCGAAGGCGTGAGGGCGGCGGAGGGCGGGCCGGATGTGGTGATCGTCGGGGCGGGTCCTGCCGGCAGCGCCGCCGCCATCCTGCTGGCCCAGCGCGGCCGCGCGGTGACCCTGCTCGACAAGGCCTCGTTTCCACGGGGGAAGATCTGCGGCGAGTATCTGTCGCCGGAGGCCGCGCGCATCCTCGATCGGCTGGGCGTGCTCAAGGACGTCGATGCGGCCGGGGCCCAGCGCCTCGACGGCATGCGCCTGCTCGCTCCCGACGGGACCGTGCTCGAGGGCCGATATCCCGCGACCGGCCGGTGGCGAGGCTACCGCGACCACGCCGTCGCCATCCGGCGCGAGGTCTTCGACCATCTGCTGGTGGAGCGCGCGCGGGGCCTTCCCGTGGACGTGCGGGAGCGCCATCGCGTCACCGGGCTGCTCCGGGACGGGGCGCAGGTGGTGGGCGTGCGCGGAGAGGACGCGACGGGGGTGCCCTTCGATCTGGCGAGCCGCATCGTGGTCGGCGCGGACGGGCGGGCGTCGGTCGTCGCGCGCGCGCTCGGGCTCGTGCACCCGCACCGGCGGCGCCGCCTGGCCCTCGTGCAGCACGTGGGGGGGCTGGCAGATCTGGGCGGGCGAGGGGAGATCTACGTCGATCCGCCGGACTATTGCATCCTGAACCCCGTGGCGCCGGGGGTCGTCAACCTGAGCCTCGTGGTACCCCTCGCGCACGCGCGGCCGTTCGCGGGCCGGCTCGACGCATTCCTGGACGCGCGCCTCAGGCAGCTCCGCCACCTCTGGCCGCGCCTGGCCGGGATGGAGCCGCTCGGCAAGGTGATGGCGATGGGCCCGCTCGCCTACCGGGTGCGGCGACCGCGCTGCGGGGGCGTGATGCTGGCGGGAGACGCCGCCGGCTTCTACGATCCGTTCACGGGCGAGGGGCTGTTCAGCGCGCTCCGCTCGGCCGAGATGCTGGCCGACACCGCCGACCGCGCCCTCGCGGTGGGCGACGTCTCACGGGCGGGGCTCTCTTCCTACGACGAGGCCCGCCGCCGGGCCTTCTCCGCCAAGGAGCGCGTCACCCGGGCGCTCCACTTCGTCCTGGCGGGGCGCTGGCGCGCCAACGCAACCGCACAGCTGCTCCACCGCCAGCCGGCCCTGCTCACCCTGCTGATGGGGGTGATCGGCGACTTCGTCCCCGCCGGGGAGCTGGCCCGGATCGCGACCTGGCGCGGCAGAGGCGGACAGCCCTAGTGTCCTGAGTCGACGTTCGTTGACTCCCGGCCCCGGGTGGGGTGGGGGCCCTCCCCGCGGGACCGTGCCTTCTGCGGATCGCCGAAGCCACCCACCACCCATCTCGTATTGAGCGCCGGCGACGCTCCCGCGTTACAGGCGTGTCCCGCGGGGAGGGCCCCCCCGCCCGGCGCTTTGTCGGCACATTTCTGACTCAGGACACTAGCGCCCGGGCAGAGGAGTGCCGATTCGCCGGTGAACGCCTTCCGCGCGGCACGGCGGCGGTAATTCTTTCCCTGGAGATCGCGCCAGAGCGCTCCGGCCGCCGGCGACGGCGGCCGTCAGCGTCCCGACGCCGTCGGTTTCCTTGACAGTCGCTTGATCCGGTTAGGAGAAATGTAACGCCATTGCGCAGACTTGCGCCATGGCCTCGTTGGCACTCGGATTGAATTCCTCACATTGGCATTGCGATTGAAGCTCCTGAAGGTGTTCGCTATGAGGGCCGTCTAAAGGGCGTTCGGATTCATCGGGTGGTGGGGTACCAGCGGGCGGCGCCACCGGCCGCTGCCACGCCCCGAAGCCCGACAGCGGCGCCGGGAAACCAGGAGGGCAGAGCAATCCGATGATCGTTGCCGATTCCGTTGTCTTCGAGGGTCCCGCCGAGGAGACCGCCACAGCGCTCTCCGGACCTGGGGCATGCGCGCGCATCGCGACCTCCGGCAAGTTCTTCGTTGCCGGAGGGCGAAAGGAGTACCTGAAGGGAGTCACCTACGGGCCGTTTCCGCCGGGCCGCCACGGTGCGCAGTTCCCCGAATGCGACGCCGTCCTCCGCGATCTCGCCCTGATGCGCGAGATGGGCGCGAACTGCCTGCGCACGTACACGGCGCCGCCGCGATGGCTCCTGGATGCCGCCGGCGAGCAGGGCATCTGGGTGCTGGCCGGCATCTCGTGGGCGCAGCACCTCTGCTTTCTCGACTCGGCGGAATCGCGGGCCGGCATCCGGCAGGAGGTCGAGACGGTTGCGACCCGTGGCCGCGGCCACCCGGCGGTGGCGGCCTACCTGATCGGGAACGAGATTCCTCCCGACATCGTCCGCTGGCACGGGCCGCGGCGGATCGAGCGGTTCCTCGCCGATCTGGCTGCGGTGGTGCGTGACGCCGATCCTGGCGCCCTGGTCGGCTACGCGAGCTTTCCCTCGACGGAGTATCTCCGCACCGATTTCGCGGACTTCCTGGGCTTCAACGTATACCTGCACGACGAGGCGGCATTCGCGCGCTATCTGGCGCGCTTGCAGGTTCTCGCCGACGATCGCCCGCTGCTGCTGACCGAGCTCGGGGCCGACTCCATCCGCGCAGGTCGGGCCGGACAGGCCGCGATGCTCGACTGGCAGCTCAGCAAGGCCTACGAGCTGGGCGCTGCCGGCACGATGGTGTTCTCCTGGACCGACGAGTGGTTCACCGCCGGCGAGGAGATCCGCGACTGGGCGTTCGGCGTGGTCGACCGGGAGCGGCGCCCGAAGCCAGCCTTCGAGGCGGTGCGGCGGCGGTACGAGGAGCCCGCGCCTCCTCCGGCTCCGGTGTCCCCGATGGTGTCGGTCGTGGTGTGTGCGTACAACGCCGAGATGACGCTCGACGGGTGTCTGCGCTCGCTGGCCGCCCTCAGCTACCCCTCGTACGAGGTCATCGTGGTCGACGACGGCTCCACCGACGCGACCGCCGCCATCATGGGGCGCTATGACTACATCCGCGCCATCCACTTCGAGGCGAACCGCGGGCTGAGCGCGGCGCGGAACGCGGGTATCGCCGCCGCGGAAGGCGAGATCGTGGCCTTCACCGACTCCGACTGCCTGGCCGACCCGCAGTGGCTCGACTACCTCGTGGCCACCTTCCGGTCGACGGGCATGCCCGCCGTGGGGGGACCCAACCTGCCGCCGCACGAGGAGTCGCTGGTCGCCTCGTGCGTGGCGGTGTCGCCTGGAGGCCCCCTCCACGTGTTGCTCGACGACCAGGAGGCGGAACACGTGCCCGGCTGCAACATGGCGTTTCGCCGGGACGTGCTGCGGGAGGTCGGAGGTTTCGACCCGATCTACCGCTCGGCGGGCGACGACGTGGACCTGTGCTGGCGGCTGCAGGACCGGGGTCATCGGATCGCCTTCAGCCCCGCCGCGATGGTGTGGCACCATCGGCGGAACACGGTCGGCGCCTACATTCGCCAGCAGCGGGGCTACGGCAAGGCGGAGGGGCTGCTCTACCTGCGACATCCCCACCGATTCAACCGGCTCGGGCACTCGCGCTGGCGCGGCCGGATCTACGGGGGGCTGGCCTCGCTCCTGTCGCTCCGCCGTCCCGTGGTCTATGCCGGGATCTTCGGGCGCGGTCTGTTCCAGACCCTGTATCAGCCACCCTCCGGGCTTGCCGGTTTCCTGCCCCTGACTCTCGAGTGGAACGCGCTGGCCATCTTGCTCCTGGCCTGGGCCGTGGCGCAGGGGGGAATGGCCTGGCTGGGCGCGCTCCCGCTCGCTCTGTCTCTCGGGGTCTGTCTGAACGCCGCGCTGCGCGCGCGGCTCGACCGGGGCGCCAACCGCCTGGAAGGCCGCCTGCTGGTGGCCCTCCTGACGTACCTCGGCCCCCTGGCCCGTGGCCTCGAGCGATACCGATGGATGATCCGAGGCCTCACCGGGGCCGTGCACGTCGGTTCGCCCCGGGCGCTCCAGGACCTGCCGTTCTCGTGGCGGACGCTCGCCCTGACCGTCTCGTACTGGACGGAGACGGGTGTGGAGAAGGAGAGCATCCTCGAGGGTCTCCGCGACGAGATGGCCGCGCGCCGGTACCAGGTGACGCCCGACCAGGGCTGGAGCGACTGGGATCTTGAGATCCGCGGCGGCATCTGGACGGTGGCGCGCATCCGCGCGTGCGCCGAGCACCACGGCGGGGACAAGCGCGTCCTGCGGGTCCGGAGCGCGCTCCGACCCTCGGGCGCGGTCACGTTCGCGGTCTGCGCGTGCTTGCTCTCGGCCGTTGCGGCGGCCGCGGTTCTCCACCTGCCCGCCCTGGCCATCGCCGCCGCGCTCGGCGGGCTCGCGGTGCTGGCGGCGGCCGGGGCGGAGGCGGCGAGTCTGGCGGGCAGCCTCTACGAGGTTCTGAATCGAGCGGCGCGGCAGGTGCGCCTGCGGTACGTCCCGCAGGAGACGGGCCGCCCCGAGGCGCTCCGCTCATGAGCCCGGGTGTGGGCGCCGTCATCCGCCGAGGCCTCCACTACCTCGGCCCGTATCGGCTCGTGTTCGGGCTGGCCCTCCTGCAGGTCTTCCTGATGAGCGCGCTCGAGCTGGCCCGGCCCTGGCCGCTCCAGGTCGTCATCGACCACCTCCTCGGCGGCCAGCCGGCTCCGGCCCTGGTCAGCGGTCTCGCTCCGGGTACCATCCTGCTCGTGGCGTGCGCCGGCCTCGTGCTGATCGCGGTGCTGTCGGGCGGCCTTTCCATCTGGAGCCAGCGGACGAGCATCCGCATCGGCCAGCGCATGGTGACCGACCTGCGCCGGGACCTCTACGTCCATCTCCACCGGCTCTCGCCGTCCTTTCACAGCCGCCGCGAGGTCGGCGACCTGCTGTACCGGGTGACGGCGGATACCTTCGCCGTGCAGACGCTGGCCATGAACTGCCTGTTCCCCGCTCTCTCCGCCGCCATGCTGCTCGTGGGCATGTCCGTGATCATGTTCCGCATGGACCCGGAGCTCACCTTCCTCGCCCTGGCCGTTTGCCCCGCGCTCCTTGTGGCCATCCGCCTCCTCGACACGCCCATCTCCGTCGCGGCCACCCGCATGCGGCAGGAGGAGAGCGCGGTGTTCTCGGTCGTGCAGCGGGCCATGTCCTCGGTGCCGCTCATCCAGGCCTTCACCAGGGAGGACGACGAGAACCGCCGCTTCATGGCGCGGAGCATGCAAAGCCTGGCCGCCGGCCTGCGCCTCTACACGTGGCAGACCGTGTACTCCGGAGCGGTCACGGTGCTCATGGCCGCCGGCACCGCGGCGGTGCTGTGGGTGGGGACGCAGCACGTCAGGGAAGGCCGGCTCACCGTGGGCGAGATGGTGGTGTTCTTCGCCTACCTCGCCTCGCTGTACGCGCCCGTGAACAGCGTGGTGCAGAGCTGGGGGGTGGCGCGCGGAGCCCTGGCCGGTCTTCGCCGCGTCTTCGAGATCCTCGACGTGGAACGCGACGTGCCCGAGGGATCGCGAGTGCTGACGCCCGGCACCGCGCGCGGCGACGTGGCCTGGGAGGGCGTGCGGTTCGAGTACGCCCCGGGCCAGCCCGTGCTCCGGAACGTGACGCTCCGCGTCCCGGCCGGGAGCCGGGTGGCCATCGTCGGCCCGACCGGAGCGGGAAAGTCGACGCTCATGGCGCTGCTGGCGCGCTTCGCCGATCCCCAGGAAGGCCGCATCACCCTGGGTGGCGTCGACGTGCGCGAGTACACGCTGCGCTCCCTCCGCCAGCAGGTGGCCATGATGCTTCAGCCGCCGGTGGTCCTGCCCGTCAGCATCGCCGAGAACATCGCCCTGGGCCGGCCGGAGGCGAACCGCGAGGAGATCGCCGCCGCCGCCCGCGTCGCCGGGATCCACGACGCCATTCGCCGCCTCCCCGCCGGCTACGACACGATGGTGGGCGAGCAGGGGGTGACGCTTTCCGAGGGCGAGAAGCAGCGCATCACCATCGCCCGCGCCGTGCTGAAGGACTCGCCCATCCTGGTCCTGGACGAGCCGACCTCGGCGGTCGACGCCGAGACAGAGCGCGTCATCATGGACGGGCTGGGACGCCTCTCCGAAGGCCGGACGACCTTCATCATCGCGCACCGGCTGTCCACCGTGCAGCGCTGCGATCTCGTGGTCGTGATTCGCGATGGGGGCGTGGCCGAGCAGGGCACGTTCCAGGAACTCGTCGACCAGGACGGCCTCTTCGCCCGGCTGTACCGCCTCCAGATGAACGCCGAGAACGGGGCTCCCCTGATCGTTCCCTAGTGTGCTGAGTCAGCCATGTGCCGACAAAGCGCAGGGCGGGGTGGGGGTCTTCCCCGCGGGACACGGATGCGGCCGGGTCGCCGCGGGCGCGCGCCGCCGGCGGAGGGCCCGGGGCGAGATCGCTCGCGGGCCGATCGTGCAACTTGACCGCGGGTCTGCCTCCGCTCATCCTCTCGAGAGCGGTCGGCAGCTGGAGAGCCCCCCCGCAATTCCCACGAGGAGGCCAGGTGTGGCGGACATCCACCACGTCACCCGCCCTGCCCTGGTCGGCAGGCGCTGCAGGCCGAGGACGTCACGTGGAACTGCCCCAGGGTCGTCGACCGCTCGGGGGCGATTGTCGCCCGCGTCGATCCTGGGAAGGCTGAAGGGGCGCCTGATCTGCGCCAGGCGATCGAGAGCGCGCTCGATGCCTCGGCCGGCGCTCGACGGCGTGGCGCCGGGGGATCTCGCGGCAGTCGCGGGGGCGGGGCGCGCGTGAGCTGGGATCCGGTCCAGTATGCGAAGTTCGCCGATCACCGGCTGCGCCCCGCGCTCGATCTCCTCGCCCGCGTGCCCGGCGATGCGCCCGCCCGCGTCGTCGACCTCGGTTGCGGCAGCGGGCAGGTCACGACCCGGCTGGCCGAGCGGTGGCCCGCCGCGCGGATCACCGGCGTCGACTCGTCCCGGGAGATGCTGGCGGCAGCGCCGACGGGC
>DATKEI010000297.1:0-25266 GCA_035544455.1 Binatia bacterium
GGCACCGACATCCTCGTGGCCCCGTTCTACCATCCGACGCGCCTCGCCGAGGACGTGGCGATGCTCGACATCATGTCGGGAGGGCGATTCGTTCTGGGCATCGCCATCGGCTACAAGCCCGACGAGTTCGCCCTCTACGGCGCCGCCCTCGACAAGCGCGGCGCCCGGTTCGAGGAGCAGCTCGCGCTCATGAAGGCCCTGTGGACCCAGGAGCGCGTCTCCTTCGCGGGCGCCTTCTACCAGGTCGAGGGCACACTCGAGCCCAAGCCGCTCACCCGCCCGCACCCGCCAGTGTGGATCGGCGGCTGGGGCGACCTCACGCTGCGGCGCGCCGCCACCCTGGCCGACAACTGGATCCCCGGGCCCACGGCGGATCTGCCTCGCCTGCTCGCGGGCAAGCGGAAGTTCCTGGACAATCGGGCGGCGGCGGGACGGACGGCGCCGGTCGCGGAATGGCCGCTGACCCGCGATGTGATCATCGCCGACACCGACCGCCAGGCCCGGGAGCTGGCCGAGCGCCACATCATGGTCTCCTACCGGAACGAGTACGCGGGGGGCTGGCGGCATCCCTTCATCGACGCCACCATCGCCACCGATCTCGGAAAGGTGATGAAGGATCGGCTTCTCATCGGCGGGCCGGACGAGGTGATCGAGGCCCTCAGGCCGTTCGTGGACCAGTACGGGGTGACCCACCTGATCTGCCGGCTCTTCTTCCCCGGCATGCCCCACGCGCACATCATGCGCGAGCTCGAGCTGATCGCCCGGGAGGTCATGCCCGCGTTCGCGTAACGTAATATGTCTGGCCGGTTAACGCCCAGCCCGAGTATTCTTGGGGGTATGCGCGCGGCGGCCCTGGCCGGGTGGCGAGGCGTCGAGTCGGTGGAGGCGCGGTCCTGATCGCCTACCGGCTCGACCGATCCTTCGCCTGGAACGCCGCCCATGTCCCCAAGCTTCCCCCCCGACCCCGCAAGCTTCCCGACGTAGCCGGCCCCATCCTGTTCGGACGACGCCTCGAGAGCGCCGTGGGCATCTCCGCCGGTCCCCTGCCTAACTCGCGGTGGATCGAGGCCTATAGCCGGCTCGGCTACGGGATCCTGACCTACAAGACGGTCCGCACGGCCGCGGCCCCGGCCCTCCCGCATCCCAACATGCTCTTCTGCCGCGCCGGCGACCCTGCCGTGGTCGAGCCGCGGCCCCGGGGAAAGGTCGATCCCGCCTCCATCACCTGGGCCGTCTCACTGGGACTGCCGTCTGCCGAGCCCGAGGAGTGGCAAGCCGACGTCCGGCGAGCGCGGGCGCGGATGCGGGACTCCCAGCTCCTGATCGTGAGCGTGGCCGGCACCCCGCGGCCGGACGGCGAGGGGCTGGTGGAGGACTACGCGCGGTGTGCCGTCTTGGCCGCGGAGGCGGGAGCCGACGTGGTCGAGCTCTACCTCTCCTGCCCGAACACCGGTGCCGAGCACGCGCAGATGGTGTTCGAGGACCAGGCCCTCTCGGCCCGGATCGTCCAGGCCGTCCGGCGCGCCGTCGGGGGCCACCCGATCGTCGCCAAGCTGGGGGCCTCGGCGAGCCCGCGGGCTCTCCATGAGGTGGCCACGCGTCTGGCCCCCTGGGTCAACGGTTTCACGCTTGTCAACGGGGTGAATCGCCGCGTGGTCAAGGCCGATGGCACCCCGGCCTTCGCGGCGACCGGGCGGGAGATCGCGAACGTCGTGGGGACCGCCATCTACGAGTACTGCCGGATGCAGGTGGACGAGCTGATCGCCTGGCGGAAGGCGGGCGCATGGGAACGGGCGATCCTCGCCGCGGGCGGCATCGCGACGGTCGAGCGCATGCGCGAGATCCTGGCCGACGGCGCCGACGCCGCGCTCGTGGCCACCGCCGCCCTCGTCGATCCCCTCATCGGCGCGCGGTTCCGCCTCGCGCGCTGACCCGCCCCGCATCCAGCGGCAGGATATAATCGATGGCGCGCCGGGCCACCGGGTCCGTGCCAACGCGCCGGCCCCGGCGCGGGAGGGGCCCATGAGGACGAAGTGGCCGTGATGCCCGGCGCCGTGGACGACGCGTCGCACCGCTTCGGCCTGCGGCGCGCGCGCGCGGCGTCACTGGCCGGCCCCCTTCTCACCGCGGCGATCCTGGTCGCCTTCGAGCTCCTCGACCGGGCCGGCATCCGCGTTCCTCACCTCGCCCCGGTGTGCCTCACCACTGTCGCGTTCTCGGCGTTCATCGGCGGGCTTGGGCCCGGGCTGGTGAGCGCGGCCTTCACCATGGGGTACGCGGCCGCCAATGTGCTCGGGCTGGCCGGCCAGCCCGTGCGGTTCTCGCCCTTTGACAACCTGACCCGGCAGACCGCGCTTCTCATCACGGCCCCCCTTGTCGCCGTCATGGTCGGCGTCCTCAGGGACTGGCACCGCCGCGCCGTGCTCCGGGGGATCCGCAGGGAACTCCTGGAGCGAGAGCGGAGGATCCAGGAGACGGATGCGCAGCTCCAGCTGATGGAGACACGGGCGGTCCGCCTCCGGACCCTCACCCGCCTGAACCAGATGGTCTCGTCGTCGCTCGACACCGACGCGGTCCTCGCCGACATCGCGGGGGCGGCTGCCGAGCTCATGCAGGTGCCATTCGGCGCGATATGGGTCGCCGACGACGAGGGGCGACGGCTCGCGGTCCGGGCCTCCTCCGACCCGGCGCTGGCGGACGGCTACCCCGTGCGCGGAGTCGCCCTCGGAGAGGGCGGCGTGGGGTGGGCCGCGCGGGAGCGCCAGCCGCTGGCCGTGGACGACGTGACCGCGGATCCGCGCTTCATCGACGCCGACTGGTGGGGCGCCCGCGGGCTCCAGGCCGCCTATCAGGTTCCGGTCGCGCTCGGCGACCGGCTGCTGGGCGTCCTTGCGCTGCATGGCTCCCGGCCCCTCCGACCGACCGCGGACGAGGCCGAGCTCCTGGAGAGCTTCGTGGCCCAGGCCGCCCTCGCCATCCGCAACGCGCAGCTGTACGCCGAGTCCTCCGCGCACGCCCGCCGGCTGGAGATCCTGACCGAGCTCACGCGGGTCATCGCCGCCACCCTGGAGGCCAACGTCATCCTCAAGCACGTGGCGGCGTCGGCGGTCGCGCTGTTTCCCGATGCGGGCTGCCGGCTGTGGACCGCGGCGGCCGATCGCATCGAGCTCCGCGCGGAATCCGGAATCCGGGGGGTCGGCGGCGGGTCGACCCATGCGCTCGCCCGCGGCGAGGGCCTGGTCGGCCAGGTCTGGAGCACCCGCCAGCCGCGATACATTCCCGACATCGGCGACGTCGCCGATCTCGTCAACGCGGACTGGGTGCGCAGCCAGGGCTTCGTGTCGGCGGCGGCGGTCCCTCTCCTCGTCGGGGAGCGCGCGATTGGCGTCCTCGTGCTGGTCACGCGGGCGAGCTACCGGTGGGGGGCCGCCGAAGTGCGCCTGCTCGAGGCGGTCGCGGAGCATGCAACGGTTGCCATCGAGAAGGCCCGGCTCTTCCGCGACACCCAGGACCGGCGCCAGCTCACCGAGGACCTGTATGCGATCAAGGTCGCCATGGAGCGGACCATGGACTTGCCGGCGCGGGTGCGGGCCTTCGTCCAGGGCGCGGGCGCCGCGCTGGGCTTCGACCGGTGCCACGTGCTCCTGGCGACCGAGGACGGCCGGGCCCTGGAGCTGGTGGCCGGTACCGACCACCGCGAGGACGACGGGCCGCTGCGCGTCCCGCTGGACGCCGGCGGCGGCATCGCGGTCGTCTGGCAGTCCGGGCAGAGCCTGGTCGTCGGAAGCGACGAGCACCTGGCGGCGCTGCCGCCGCTCGCGCCCGCCCTCCGCCAGGTCAAGGCCTTGCGCGCGCGCCGGTTCGCCCTCGTCCCCCTCAAGTTCCGTGACCGCCCGATCGGCATGGTCGCGGTCGACCAGAAGTCGTCGCGCCGCCCCCTGACCGCGCGGAGCATCGCGCAGCTCGAGCTGTACTGCCAGGCCCTGGCCATCGCCGTCGCCAACGCCCGCCTGTACGCGGAGACGCAGCGCCGGGAGCAGGAAGCGCGCGTGCTGTTCGAGGCCACCCGGCGCCTGGCCGCGACCCTCGATCTCGAGAGCATCCTGGGCATCGTCACCGACAGCGCCGCCGAGGCGCTGGGATGCGACGGCTCCGCGCTGTATCGGTGGGACGCCGGGGCGGAGCGGCTGAGCTTCGTTCACGGATGCCATCTCGACCCAGACCAGCTCCGGCAAGTGCGCCTCCGGTCGGGCGAGGGCATCGGGGGCCGCGTGCACGCCGAGGCCCGGGCCGTGTGGACCAACGACCGCAACGCGGACCTGTCGCTCCAGTGCAGCCCCGCGCACGAGGCGTTGTTCCTGCACCACCAGACACCACGCGCCATCCTGGGCATGCCCGTGATCGAGGCCGGCGCGGTCTACGCGGTGCTCTACGCTGCGTACCGCGAACCCCACGAGTGGACCGAGGGGGAGGTGCGGCTGGGCGGGGCCCTGGCCACGCAGGCCGCGGTGGCCATCCGGAACGCCCGGCTCTATGCGGAGGCGCGCCAGAACCTCGCCGGCGCCGCCCTGCTCAACGAGGCCGGGCGCACGCTCCATCGCACGCTCGACGTGCGGCGGCTGTTGCCCGACGCCCTGGCTGGCCTCGGCCAGACGTTCAGCGCCGGCGCGACCGCGGTCGTCCTCTTCGGAACCCGGGGAGAGGGACCGGCCGTCTTCCGCTGGGGGATGGTGGACGACGATGGCGCGGTGGCCCTGGCGAGCCCCCTGCGCCGGCGCGAGACCCCGATCCTGAGGCCGGAGGCGGTGGTCCCGGGGGCGACGGGCCGGGCGCCCGAGGCCCCTGGAACCACCAGCGCGGCTGCCTTTCCCCTCCGTGGCCGGGCCCGCATCCTCGGCGGTCTGTGCCTCATCTTCCCGGAACAGAGGAGCCTCCTCGAGTTCGAGGTCCGGCTCCTGTCAGCCTACGCCGATCAGCTCGCCCTGGCGCTCGACAATGCCACGCTCTTCGAGGAGGCGGAGAACAAGCGCACCCAGCTCGAGCAGGTCTTCGCCTCCACCTCGGATGGGTTCCTCGTCCTCGATCTGGCCGGCCGGGTGCTCGGGCTCAATCGCCACGCCGGGGAGATGTTCGGCGTGGCGCCGACCGAGGTCATCGGCGAGTCCCTCGCCCGCCTGATGGAGGCCACCGCGCACTCCGTGGACTGGGCCGGTCCGGGGGGGCGGGCGCTGGCCGGCGTGCTCTCGACGCCGACCGGACCCGGACGCGACGTCGAGATCCGGGCCGCCACGGGGCGGCGCACGGTGGCATGGCAGGCCGCCCCGACGCGCGACCTCCTGGGCAGCGCCGTGGGCGTGACCGTCACGCTCCGCGACGTCACGCGGGAGCGCGAGGTGGACCGGATGAAGACCGACTTCGTCTCGGTCGTCTCCCACGAGCTCCGCACGCCGCTCACGTCCATCAAGGGCTCGCTCGACCTGCTCATATCCGAGCCCGCGGGTGTCGACGACCAGACGCGCCAGCGGCTGATCACGATCTCGATCAAGAACACTGATCGGCTGATCCGTCTGATCAACGACATCCTCGACATCTCGAAGATCGAGGCCGGGCGCATCCAGCTCCACCTCGACCACCATCCGGTGGAGAGCTTCGTCGCCGTAGCGGTGGACGGGATCGCCGCCCTGGCCGCGAGCAAGCAGATCCCGATCGAGCGCAGTCTGGCCCCCGGGCTGCCGCCGGTCCGCGTGGACTTCGATCGGATGGTCCAGGTGCTGACCAACCTCCTCTCGAACGCCATCAAGCTGTCGCCCCCGGGGCGGCCGGTCCGAGTCTCGGCGATCCCCATCGGCCGCGAGGTGGAGATCCGGGTCACCGACGAGGGGCGCGGCATCGCCCAGGAGGACGTCAAGAAGCTCTTCACCCGGTTCCAGCAGCTCGACAGCGGACCCGCGCGGGAAGGGGGGGGGTCCGGGCTCGGCCTGGCCATCTGCCGCGGCATCGTCGAGGAGCACGGGGGGAAGATCTCGGTGGAGAGCCGGCTAGGCGCCGGCGCCACCTTCGTCGTGCGCCTGCCTGCCGTGGCCGCTGACGCCGTCCTCCCCGAGCCAGCCGACCCCGCCCCGGTCGAGGCCCCGCTCGTGCTCGTGGTCGACGACGAGCGGGACCTGCGCGAGCTCCTCCGCGACATGCTCCTCGACGCCGGGTTCCGGGTGATCGAGGCGGGCCGCGCCCTCGACGCCGTCGAGATGGCGAGGACGTGTCGCCCCGACCTCGTCACGATGGACGTGATGATGCCCGATCTCGACGGCTTCGAGGCGGTGCGCCTCCTGCGCCAGACTGCCGAGACCCGGGACACGCCGGTGATCATGATCTCCGGTGTCGAGTTCGACCCGGACTCGCTGCGGGCGCTCGGCTCGACCGCTCTCCTGAACAAGCCCTTCAGCGAGGTGGCGTTGTTCGACGCGGTGCGGGCCCAGCTCGGCGAGCGCGGAAGCGTCCGGCGGTGAGCGCCGCCCACGTCCGGATCCATCCCGTGACCCGTGACGAACAGGGGTCGCGCATGGACATCGAGAGCGCGCAGCTCACCCCGCTGCCCGGGATCATCGCCATCCAGCCCACTGGCCGGCAGGCCGTGGTGTCCCGGTGATCGCCCGCGCCGCTCCCGGCGAGTCCCTGGCCCGCGCCCTCCGGTGCACCGGGTGCGGCCGCGCGCACCCGCTCACCTACCGCCTGGAGTGCGAGGCGTGCCGCGGGCTGCTGGAGCTGGTCTACGACGAGGACGCGCTCCGCCGTGCCGGGCCCGCGATCTTCATTGGCTCCGGGCTCTGGCGCTACGCCCCCGTCCTGCCGATCGCGGACCCCGCGCATCGCGTCACCCTCGGCGAGGGGCAGTCGCCTCTGCTCGAGTGCCCCCGCCTCGCCCGGGCGCTCGGGGTGCGGCGGCTCCTGGCCAAGTACGAGGGGTCGAACCCCACGGGAACGGTCAAGGACCGGTCCTCGGCAACCGCGGTGGCCGCAGCCCTGCAGTTCGGCTTCACCACCACGTCGGTGGTCAGCTCCGGCAACGCTGGCTCGTCGATCGCCGCGTATGCCGCCCGGGCCGGCCTTCGCGCCCTCGTCTTCGCCTACGAGCGCACCTCGGCCCCCAAGCTCCTGCACATGGCGGCGACCACGGCGGACCTCTACCTCTACCGGGGCGTGTACGACGACCTCATCGCCATCTGGGACCGGCTGGTGGAGGACCGGCTCTTCTTCGACTGCGGGGCCTCGCGCAACGCCTACAAGCACGAGGGCAAGAAGACGATCGCCTACGAGATCGCCGAGCAGATGGGCTGGGTGGCTCCGGATGTCGTGGTGGCCCCCGTCGCTGTCGGCGAGACCTTCATCGCCGCCCAGCGCGGCTTCGCCGAGATGGAGCGCCTGGGGTGGATCCCGCGGCAGCCCCGCATGGTGGCGGCCCAGGCCGCGCGCGCCAACGCCGTGGTGCGCGCGTGGCGGGACAAGCGGGCGATCGAGCCGGTCCGGATCGGTTACACCGTGGCCGAGGGTCTGGCCGCCGGCAATCCCGGCCCGAAGGGGGACTGGGTCCTCCGCATCCTGAGGCAGACGGGCGGCCAGGCGGGCGAGGCGGAGGACGACGAGATACTCGAGACGCAGCAGTTCCTGGCCCGGACCGAGGGGATCTGGGCCGGGCCCACGGGCGTCGCGTCCCTGGCCGTCCTCCGGCGACTCCTCGCCGACCGCGCCCTCGACCCTGACGCCACCATCTGCGTGATCCTGAGCGAGACCGGTCTGAAGACGGAGGCGCCGCCCGCCGAGCGTCATCCGCGCGCCTTCGACGAGGCATCGCTCCGCGAGCTCGTCCGTCAGTGCCTGACGTAGCGCGCCGCCGCGCCGGATGATAGACTTCGATCCGGCGCAGGGTCGTGGCGCTGGACCCAAGAGTTCCGCATTTCCGGCCAGTTACGTGGGCGCGGAGCGAGGAGCAACCAATGAAGGCGACACAGCGTTTGCACGACGCCGGCCAGAGCCTGTGGCTCGACAACATCACCCGCGCGATGCTCGAGGGCGACGTCCTGCGCCGCTACATCGAGGAGCTGTCGGTGACCGGGCTCACCTCGAACCCCACCATCTTCGACCAGGCGATCAAGAGTGGGGACGACTACGACCCGGCCATCCGGCGAAAGCTCGCCGCCGCGCGCACAGGCGAGGGCCTCTTCTTCGAGCTGGCCCTCGAGGATCTGACGCGTGCCGCCGACCTGTTCCGCGGCGTGCACGAGCGGACCGCCGGCGTCGACGGCTGGGTGTCGCTCGAGGTCTCGCCCGTCCTCGCCTACGACACCAAGAGCACCATCGCCCAGGCCCGGGAGCTCCACGGGCGCGCCGGCCGGCCGAACCTGCTGATGAAGATTCCCGGCACGAAGGAGGGGCTGCCGGCGATCGAGGAGACGATCTTCGCGGGCGTGCCGGTCAACGTGACGCTGCTCTTCTCGCGGGAGCAGTACGTGGACGCGGCCGAGGCGTACATGCGCGGGCTGGAGCGACGGGTCGCCGCCGGCCTCAACCCCGCCGTGGGCTCGGTGGCCTCGATCTTCGTGAGCCGGTGGGACCGCGCGGTGGCCGATCGCGTGCCGGCCGACCTCAGGAACCAGCTCGGGATCGCGGTGGGCCGCCGCACCTACAAGGCCTATCGCGACCTCTTGAATTCCGACCGCTGGCTGCGCCTGGCGAACGCGGGCGCGCGTCCCCAGCGCCTGCTGTGGGCCAGCACGGGGACCAAGGATCCGGCCGCATCGGACATCCTGTACGTCAAGGCCTTGGCCGCTCCCCATACCGTGAATACCATGCCGGAGCCGACGCTGCTGGCCTTCGCCGAGCGCGGCGACATCGGCCCGCTCCTGCCCGCGGACGGCGGGGACGCGGAGGCAGTGCTCGCCCGGTTCCAGAAGGCGGGCGTGGACCTGGATGCCCTGGCCGCCACGCTGCAGCACGAGGGCGCCGACGCCTTCGTGAAGTCCTGGCAGGAGCTGCTCGACGTGATCGGGGCCAAGAGCGAGACCCTCCGGGGCAATCGATGAACGTCCTCGTCCTCGACGTGGGGGGAACCCGCGTCAAGATGCACGTCGCCGGGTCCGAGGAGGTACGCAAGTTCCCCTCGGGGCCCACCCTCACGCCCGGCGAGCTGGTGGCGGGCGTCCTCGACAGGGTCCGGGACTGGAAGTTCGACGCCATCACCGTGGGGTACCCCGGTCCCGTCCTGCGCGGCAAGGCGGTCGCGGAACCGCGGAATCTGGGCGAGGGGTGGATGGGCTTCGACTTCGCGACGGCGTTCGGGCGGCCGGTCAAGATGATCAACGACGCCGCCATGCAGGCGCTGGGCAGCTACGAGGGTGGGCGCATGCTCTTCCTCGGCCTCGGCACCGGGCTCGGCACGGCCCTGATCTCGGACGGGCACATCGAGCCGATGGAGCTGGGCCACCTGCCGTACGGCAAGAGCACGTTCGAGGACCACGTGGGCCGCGGCGGCCTCAAGCGCATGGGCAAGAAGAAGTGGCGGCGCCACGTCGAGCGCGTCGTGGATCGGCTCACCGCGGCGTTCCTCCCCGACTACGTGGTCCTCGGGGGGGGCAACGTGAAGAAGCTCAAGGCGCTGCCCCCGCTGGCCCGGCCCGGGGACAACGCCAACGCCTTCGTGGGCGGCCAGCGGCTGTGGGACGAGCCGGTTGGTCGCGGGCCGGACCCGGCCGCTTCGCCCTCGGCCCGGCCCGAGCGAAAAGCGGGCAAGGCGCGCCGCGACGGCGGTGACGACTAGGCATGCCGCCTGCTCCCGGGCTCGCCGCGCGCCCGGAGTGGAAGGCGCTCCTGGCCCACCACGCCGACATCCGCGACCTCCACCTGCGCGACCTCTTCGCCAGGGACCCGGCGCGCGGCAAGCGGCTGACCGCCGAGGGCGTGGGGCTCTACCTCGACTACTCGAAGCACCGCGTGACCGACGACACGCTGCGCCTGCTCTTCGCCCTGGCCGAGGCCGTGGGCCTCCGAGCGCGCATCGACGCCATGTTCCGCGGCGACAGGATCAACGTCACGGAGGGGCGAGCCGTCCTGCACGTCGCCCTGCGCGCTCCCCGGGACTCGTCGATCGTCGTCGACGGGCACGACGTGGTGCCCGGCGTCCACGCCGTCCTCGACCGCATGGCCGACTTTGCCACCCGCGTGCGCAGCGGCGCGTGGACCGGGCACACCGGCAAGCGCATCAGGAACGTCATCAACATCGGCATCGGCGGATCGGACCTCGGGCCGGTCATGGCCTGCGAGGCCCTGCGCGCCTACAGCGACCGCCGCCTCACCTGCCGCTTCGTCTCCAACGTCGACGGCACGGACTTCGCCGAGGCCACGCGCGACCTCGACCCCGCCGAAACCCTCTTCATCGTCTCCTCCAAGACGTTCACCACCCTCGAGACCATGACCAACGCGCACACCGCCCGCGACTTTTGCCTCGGCGCCCTGCGCGACGAGCGCGCGGTGGCGCGGCACTTCGCCGCTGTCTCGACCAACGCCCAGGCGGTGGCCGCGTTCGGCATCGACCCCGCGAACATGTTCGGATTCTGGGACTGGGTGGGCGGCCGCTACTCGATGGACTCCGCCATCGGCTTGTCGACCATGATCGCCGTCGGGCCGGGTCACTTCCGCGCCATGCTCGGCGGCTTCCACGCCATGGACGAGCACTTTCGCTCCACCCCCCTCGCGCAGAACCTGCCGGTGCTGATGGGACTGCTCGCGGTCTGGTACAACAACTTCTTCGACGCCCAGACCGTCGCCGTCTTGCCCTACGAGCAGTACCTCAAGCGCTTCCCCGCCTACCTCCAGCAGCTCACCATGGAATCGAACGGCAAGCACGTCACCCTCGAGGGGACGGCCGTCGACTACCAGACGGGGCCTATCTTCTGGGGCGAGCCGGGGACGAACGGGCAGCATTCCTTCTACCAGCTCATCCACCAGGGAACCAAGCTCGTCCCCTGCGACTTCATCGGGTTCGGGCGAGCGCTCAACCCCCTCGGGCGCCATCACGACCTGCTGATGGCGAACGTCTTCGCGCAGACCGAGGCCCTCGCCTTCGGCAAGACACCGGAGGAGGTCAGGGCCGAGGGCACCCCGGACTGGCTGGTGCCCCATCGCACCTTCGAGGGCAACCGCCCCTCGACCACGATCCTGGCCGAGCGCCTGACGCCGGAGATCCTCGGTGCCCTCGTCGCCCTGTACGAGCACAGCGTGTTCACGCAGGGGGCGATCTGGCACATCGACTCGTTTGACCAGTGGGGCGTGGAGCTCGGCAAGGTCTTGGCCAACCGCATCGTCCCCGAGCTGACGGCCGACCCCGAACCCGCGCTCGCCCACGATAGCTCGACCAACGCGCTGATCCGGCGGTACCGGCGCATGCGGGCCGCCTCGTGACCGCGCCCGTGCGCGGCGCGGCCGCGGCTCTCGCGCTGGCCCCCAGCGTCGCCGTCCCGGCCACCGGCCAGGAGATGACTCGGTTTCACGGGCGGGTGCAGTTCATCTCGTGGACCCAGATGGTGATGACCACGGACGACGGGCTGAGCCTGGCCGTCGACCTGCTCGTCGTCGATCAGAGATCGTACGAGGATCTCGCCGGCGGCGCCGGGGTCACGGTGATCGGACGGGTGAGCTCCGACCGGAGCCGGGTCGTCGCCGAGCGGGTCATCCCGGATCCCAGCACGGGACCCGCCACGCCCCGCTTCTGAGCCCGGAGACGAGATGGCCAGCGACCGGCGGGCGCGTTTCAAGCAGCAGGCGGCGGAGCGGGCGGTGGAGCTCGTCGCGCCGGGCATGGTCGTGGGGCTTGGCGCCGGCAGCACCGCCGTGTTCGCGGTGCGCCGCATCGGCGCCCTCCTCCGCGACGGGCGGCTGCGCGACATCGTGGGTGTGCCCTGCTCCCGCGGCGTCGCGGCCGAGGCGCAGCGGGCGGGGGTCCCCCTCACCACCCTCGAGGTCCATCCCGCGATCGACGTCACCATCGACGGCGCCGACGAGGCAGACCCCGCCCTCAACCTGATCAAGGGTGGGGGCGGCGCGCTGCTCCACGAGAAGATCGTCGCCCAGGCCAGCCGGCGCGAGGTCATCGTGGTGGACGACGAGAAGCTCTCACCGGCCCTGGGCACGCGCTGGGCGGTCCCGGTGGAGGTGATCGAGTTCGGCTGGCGCTCCCAGGCAAGCTTCATCGAATCGCTCGGGGGACGCGTGACCCTGCGCCAGGACGGCGCCGCTTCCTACCGGACGGACCAGGGCAACCTGATCCTCGATTGCGCGTTCGGCCCCATCGCGGACCCCGGGGGCCTCGCCGCGCGCCTGGCCGCGCGGGCCGGGATCGTCGAGCATGGCCTGTTCCTCGGTCTGGCCACGGACCTGATCGCCGCCGGCGAGGCGGGCATCACTCATCGCACCCGGCCTCTCGCCGCCTGATCCGCCCGTGGCCCGCCACTCTCCGCAGATCGCCCCCTCCATCCTGTCGGCGGACTTCGCCCGGCTCGGCGCCCAGGTCGAGGCCGCCCTCGAGGCCGGCATCGAGCGCATCCATATCGACGTGATGGACGGGCACTTCGTACCCAATCTCTCGATGGGACCGCAGGTGGTCGAGGCCCTGCGGCCCCTGGCCGAGCGCTTCGGGGCGGTCCTCGAGACTCATCTCATGATCGCCGAGCCCGACCGCTACCTCGGCGAGTTCGCCCGGGCGGGGGCGCGGGTGATGACGGTGCACGTGGAGGCCTGCCCTCACCTGTCCCGCACGGTGCACCACATCCGGGACCTCGGCGCCGAGCCGGGCGTCGCGGTCAATCCCGCGACCCCGCTGGGGGCCCTGGAGGACATCTTGCCCGAGGTGGACCTGGCCCTCGTCATGTCGGTCAACCCGGGATTCGGAGGCCAGTCGTTCATCGGGTCGAGCGTGGACAAGATCGCCCGGCTCCGCGCCCTGCTCGTGGCCCGCGGCCTCGAGCGCGTGGCCATCGAGGTGGACGGCGGCGTCGACGCGAACACGATCGGCCCCTGCGCCCGGGCCGGGGCCAGCATCCTGGTGGCGGGGTCGGCGATCTTCAACACGCGCGCCTCGATCGCCGACAACGTCGCCGCCCTCCACGCCGCCCTCGCCGCCTCCTGAAAGCCGGTGAGCCCGCGGGCCGGACCACTGCCGGCCAACCCGCGGGAGACGGCGCCCGGCGAGCGGTCCCGCCCCGCGCCGGGCGCTCGAGTCCTGAGTGGCCCGGGGCCGCGCGCCGGACGCGGGTCAGCGCTGTGCTACCATCCACGTCCGCCGGGCCCGGTGCGGGCGGCGCGGTCGAACCGCGCGGGCGGGCGGCGTCCCTTCATTTTCTTCGAGGCGAGGAGCCGACCATGGCAGGTCCGACGCTCAAGATCGACGGCGCGCGGTTCATCTTGACCCTCGACGACACCCGCCGCATCGTCCAGGACGGCTCCATCCTGATCGAGGGCCAGCGCATCGCCCGGATCGACAAGGCGAGCGCCATGCGCGAGGTGACGGCCGACCGCGTGATCGACGCCCGCGACATGGTGGTCACCCCCGGCTTCTGCAACAACCACATGCACATCAGCTACGCGCACGCCGTGCGCGGCATCTTCCCCGACAATCTCGACCCGATGGTCTACCTCGGCCACGTCTTCGCCCTGCAGCAGGCGATGACCGAAGAGGACGAGTACCACACCTCGATGCTGGCCATCGTCGAGCTGCTCAAGTACGGGACCACGTGCTTCCTCGACCCGGGCAGCACGAAGTTCCTCGACGTGTGCCTCGAGGCCTATCGCCTCTCGGGTTGCCGGATCGTGGTCGGCGACCAGGTGGTCGACCGCCCGAATCCCCTGCGCCTGCCCGTGTACACGACGGACGAGGCGGTGCGCCGGATGGAGGCGGCCATCCAGCGGTACGACGGCAAGCTCGATGGGCGGGTCCGCGCGTGGGCCATGCCATTCGACGCCACCTACTGCTCCGACGAGCTCCTGCGCGCGGCCAAGAGCCTGGCCGACCGGCACGGGGTGGGCGTGACCCTCCACCAGGCCAACCGCCCGGGGAGTGTCGCGTTCTACCGCGAGACCCACCAGACGCGGCCAGTGCTCCACCTCGACCGCCTCGGCATCCTGGGCCCCAACCTGCTCCTCGCCCACGTGATCGACGTGGACGAGGCCGAGATCGAGGCCATCGCCCGAACCGGCACCCGGACCGTCATGTGCCCGCCCGCTTCTCTCAAGATGGGGTCGCAGACGGTGCGCACGGCGCGGCTGCCCGAGATGGTCGCCCGCGGGATCTGCGTGAGCCTGGGCACCGACGCCGGGAACAACTCGAACCTCCTCGATCCGCTCCGCGCCGTCTACCTGACGGCCGTCCTCTACAAGGACGCCCGGGGCACCACCGACGTGGTGCCGGCCGAGCAGGCCCTCGAGCTCTCCATCCGGCACGGGGCGCGCGCCCTCGGCCTCGAGACCGACCTCGGCTCGCTGGAGGTGGGCAAGCGGGCCGATCTCGTCATGTTCGAGACGCGCCGCCCGGAGTGGCGCGCTCTTTTCAATCCGGTCAACGCGCTCGTCTACGCCGCGGACGGGCGGAGCGTGCACACCGTGGTCGTGGACGGCCGCGTGGTGGTGGAGAACCACCGGGCGTGCTTCGTGGACGAGGACGAGCTGATCGACCGGGTGCAATCCATCGGTGAGCGTCTCCTCGCCCGCACGGGGATCGCGTTCCCTCCGCGGTGGCCCCTGGTCTAGTGTGCTGAATCAGACATGTGCCGACAAAGCGCCGGGCGGGGTGGGGGCCCTCCCCGCGGGGCGCTTTGTCGGCACATTCTGACTCAGGACACTAGCAGGCCGCCCCCCCGATCACATCCCGCCCCTCGAGCGCCCGGCCGCGCCCGCAGCTCGAGCGAGCGGGTTCGGGGTGCGCGCCACGATCATGCGGGACGGCCGGACCGTCGACCTGAACGCACCCCTGCCCTGACGACGGCGCCCGCGGGACGCGGCCGACGTCGGATCCGAAGTCGCCGCGCCGCCAGGGTAGCCATCTTCGGATCGCGCTCGACTCCGACGAAATCACGCCCCATCGCCCGGGCCACCAGCCCCACCGTGCCGGCCCCCGCGAAGGGGTCGAGCACCAGGCCCCGCTTCCGGCTCATCTCGAGCAGGCTCCGGATCACGGTCGCGGGGGTCGCATCCCAGCGGCTCTCCGGGTGGGAGCGGGGCAGCGGCAGGGCCCAGCACAGCGTGCGCGAGTCGGGGCGCACCACCCGCCCGGGCTTGCCGAAGCGCAGGACGTGGTTGACCCGGCTGTCCCAGCGCTCCCGCGAGCGCGTCTGCGCCCAGAGCCCCTTCGCCTGAAGGCGCCAGCCTGTCCGGCGAAGCCAGCGGATCACCGCCTCGTCGATGCCCACCCATTCCGCCCCGTCGTGGCGATCGCCGATGACCAGCCAGAGGTCGCCGTCGTCCCGCAGCACGCGGCGCCATTCCCGGCCGAACCCGACGGCGAGCTCCCGCGCGTAGCGCTCCGCCGACTCCCGGCCCCGCCCGCGGACCCAGTACGGCGGCGAGGTCAGGATCAGCCCCACGCTTCCGGTCGCGATCATGTCGAGCCTCCGGCTGTCGGCGCGAACGATCCGAGCGTGCGTCCTCCGCCGGCCCTGGCGCTTCACAGCGGGTAGGGCACGAACTCCTCGGCGATCTCCACCTGCCCCGCGAACCGCTCGCGCGCCTCCGCGGCAAGCATCTCCACCTCCTCGTGATGGGCGGGGTCGATGTGGGTGAGGATCAGCCGGCGCACCCCCGCCTCGGCCGCGACGGCCCCGGCCTCCGCGGCGGTCGAGTGGACGCCTGGCCGCGCGGTGGCGCGGGCGGAGAACGTCGCCTCGTGGATCAGGGTGTGAGCGCCCCGGGCCAGATCCACCACTTCCCGGCAAGGAGCGGTGTCGGAGGAATAGACGACGGCGGAACCTCCGCCGCGCGGCTCGAAGCGCAGGGCCATGTTGGGCATGGCCCCGTGCGCGTTCGGCGAGGCCGTGATCGAGAACGACGCGGTGACGGCCACGGGGACCCGCGCGCGTGCGGGCACGGGGTCCAGCACCACCGGGAACATGCCCGGGCGGTCGCGGAGGCCGAAGACGCCGAGCAGGACCCGGAGGCGGTCCACGTGCTCCTCGCGGCATGCCACGCGCAGCGGATCGACCCTCTGCAGCAGCATCAGGCTGTGCACGAGCGAGGGCAGCCCGTAGGCGTGATCGGCATGCAGGTGGGTGACGATCACCAGAGCCAGGCGGGTCGGATCCACGGCGGCGAGGCGGAGCTTCTGGAGGGGGCTCCCCCCGCAGTCCACCAGCACCGCCTCCTCGTCCCCCACGAACACGAGCGAGGTGGAGTCCCGGCGGAGCGACGACAGGGCTGCGGACGTCCCGAGGAAGGCGAAGTGCACCCGCGACGCGTCAGGCGCTGCGCGCGCGCCTGAGCAGGAGCGGCACCCCGACCAGCGCCAGCACCACGGCCACCGCGCTCACGAACTGGGCGATCCGCATCGGCCCCAGCATCAGGGCATCGGTGCGCAGCCCTTCCGTGAAGAAGCGCCCGACCGAGTACAGACCGAGGTAGGCGAGGAACAGGGCGCCCGGGGCGCGCTGGAGCCGGCGCCGCAGCCAGAAGGCCAGCGCGATGAAGAGGAGCAGGTCCCAGGCCGACTCGTAGAGGAAGGTCGGGTGAAACGTCTGCTCGCTCGCGTACTGGATCGGCCGTTGGGCCGGCGAGATGTACAGCCGCCACGGCAGGTCGGTCGGCGTGCCGAACGCCTCCTCGTTGAAGAAGTTCCCCCATCGCCCGATGGCCTGGCCGATGGCGAGGCTGGGCGCGGCCACGTCGAGAAACTCGAGCACGGGCAGCCGCTTCACCCACGCGTACACGCCGCCTACCAGCAGTCCCCCGATCAGCCCGCCGTGGATGGCGAGCCCGCCCTCCCAGACCGCCAGGATCTTGGCGGGGAACTGCGAGTAGTAGTCCAGGTTGAACAGCACGTAGTAGAGCCGGGCGCCGACGAGACCGCCGAGCAGGGACAGCTCCGCGGTCTTGAGCATCTGCTCGGCGTCGAGCCCGCGCCGCCTCGCGTCGCGATAGGCAAGCCACAGCCCGAGCCCCATGGCCGTGGCCATCAGGAGCCCGTACCACCGGATCGTGAGAGGCCCGAGCTGCACCGCGATCGGGCCCGGAGATCTGAGCATCAGCGAGAGGTCGCGACCTGCGGGACCACGACGAGGAGCGGGGTCACGAGTCTGGGCGACACAGCACCAGCGCCTTCGAAGCCTCGCAGCACATCACCGCAACCTTATACGGCCAGCGCGCCGCCGCTGTCAAACCACCCTCCTGGCCGAGGGCGAGCGCTCCGGTCAGCGGGCCTGCGAAATAAAAGAAAACAACGGGTTACATGAGCGGTCCACGGGTCAATTTGTTGACACTCTTCAAAACCGTCCGGTATCATCGATTTCGTAGCGACTCTCGCGATGCCGCGTCGGAAAAGGAGATCCGAGTGCCATCCTCCCCAGCCGTGAACTCCGGAGTCCTGGAGCTCCTCCTCAGCGCCGGCCCCGTCGCGAAGTTCGTCCTCGGCCTGCTCGCGCTGTTGTCGATCGTGTGCTGGGCGCTGATCGTGGAGAAATGGTGGGAATTCCGGAAGATCCGGCGCGACTCCATGCGCTTTCTGCGCGCGTTCCGGGAGGGCCGACGGCACTCGACCGTGTTCACCTCGGCACGCCTGAACCGCGACAGCCCGCTGGCTCAGGTCTATCTCTCCGCGTGCCACGAGGCCACCGGGGGCGCGCGCGGGGAGGCGATCGAGGATGCCCTGGAAGAGGCCGAGGACGGGTTGCCCGCCGACCGGCTCGACGCCATGACCCGGGCCATGCGGCGCGCGGCGACCACCGAGGTCGGCCGGATGGAGCGATACCTGCCCTTCCTCGCAACCACCGCCAGCGCCGCTCCGTTCATCGGGCTGTTCGGCACCGTCTGGGGCGTCATGAGCGCATTCCACGGCATCGGCCAGCAGGGCTCGGCGAGCCTCGCCGTGGTGGCGCCCGGCATCTCGGAGGCCCTGATCGCCACCGCCGCCGGCCTCGGGGCGGCGATTCCGGCGGTCATGGGGTACAACTTCTTCATCAACCGGGTCAAGCACTGGGCGGCTGAGATGGACGGGTTCTCCCTGGACCTGCTCAACGTGTTTGCGCGGCCGCTGCCCAAGCCGGCGCGGGTGGGCAAGGATGGCCTTTAATCTTCAATCCGCTGACGGGGACCCGGGCCGCCACCGGGTGGGGGCGACCCTGTCCGAGATCAATATCATCCCCCTGGTGGACGTGATCCTGGTGCTGCTGCTCATCTTCATGCTCACCGCGCCGCTCATGCACCGCGGGATCGACGTCAACCTGCCGAAGAGCTCGGGCAAGCCCACCGCCGTGGAGGAGCGCGTCATCATCACGCTCAGCAAGGACGGCGGCATCTACCTGAACGACAAGGTCGTGGCCTCCGCGGCCCTGGAGGGCCGCCTCCGGGACCTGTACAGGGACCGCGCCGACAAGACGGCGTATCTGAAGGCGGACGAGGCTCTTCAATACGGCCTCGTCGTCGAGACCATGGACCGGGTCCGGCGCGCCGGCGTCGAGAAGCTGGGCATGGTGACCGAACCCTCGAGGGACCGCTGATCGCAACTTCCATCCACCGGAGAACGCTCCTCTCCCCGCCGTTCCCGCGATCGCCGCATCGCCCGGGTGCAGCTCTGTCCCGGAGGCGGCTGCCCGTGGCCGCACTCGCCCTGTCCGTCGGAGGCCACCTCGCCGTTGGCGCCCTCGCCGTGGCCCTGGTCGTGTGGACCAGCTGGGCGCCGACGAAGATCCACGTGGTGAACCTGGTGCCCTCGGTGGCGGCAGTCGGGAGTCCGAGAGGACAGGAGGCGACGCCAGCCGCGCCGCGGATTGCACCCGCACCCACGCCGCCGGCCCCCGAGCCGCGGCCCGCTCCCGCTCCGCCCCGCCCCACGCCCGAGCTGCCCCCGGCCCGACCGCGCGAGCCGCTCTCCCTACCCTCGGCGCCGCCGCGCGCGGCCCAGCTTCCGCCTCGTGCGCCCGCGCTGCCACGGCCCGGCGAGAAGGAGCTCCCGGCCATCGTCCCGTCGGTCCGGCCGACGCCGCCTTCTGCCACGGTGGCCGACCGGCCGGCCGAGCCCCGTCGTCCTCCACCGGCCCCCCTGGGCCAGGTCACCGGATCGACGGCGGGCTCCGGAGCGCTGACCCTGGACGTGTCGGACTTCCCGCACGCCTGGTATCTGCGTCAGGTGCTCCGAAAGGTCGAAGAGCAGTGGCAGCGCCAGGGGCTCTCCCAGGAGCCGTCGCAGAAGCCGATGGTCGTCGTCGAGATCCAGCGGAACGGGACCATTCAGGTTCCGCGCATCGAGAAGACGTCCGGCAGCACCCTGTACGACCAGGCGGCCCTGCGGGCCATCATGGATGCCAGTCCGTTCCCGGAACTGCCCGGGGACTGGACGAGACCGGTCCTCCGGGTCATGTTCCGATTCGACCTCAAGCAGGGGTGAGCATGCGGCACGTCCGGCCACTGTCCGTGTTCCTCGCAATCGTCGTGGCAGCCGGTAGCGCCGGGTGGTCTCCCGGCCCCGCGCGGTCCCAGAGCCCCGACGTGCTCCTCAACGTCCTCGCCACCGGGGCGAAGAAGCTGAATATCGCCGTGCCCGACTTCGCGCTGCGGCCGGGGGTAGAGCCGCGGGCCCTCGCGCGCCAGCTCCCTGAAGTCGTGGCCGCAGACCTGCGCTTCTCCGCGCTGTTCAGCCCGGTCACGGGGACAGGGGCGGTGCCGCTCGACCGCCCCGATGACGCGCGCAGGGCGTGGGCCGACTTCGCCGGGGCGGGGGCCCATGCGGGCCTGCAGGGGATCGTCTCCCCGCGAGGCGACCGGATCGAGGTCGAGATGCATCTGTACGACCTCACCGGCCCCGAGTTCCGTCTGATCGCGAGCAAGACCTTCCAGCTGCCCGCGGCCGACGTGCGCCGGCTCGCCCACAAGGTGGCGGACGAGGTCGTGCTGCAGTTCACCGGCGAGCGCGGGGTCGCCGACACCAAGATCGCCTACGTCGGCGCGGCGACGGGAATGAAGGAGCTCTACTCCGTCGACTACGACGGCGCCGGATCGAATCGGCTCACCGCGAACAAGTCGATCAACCTCTCGCCGGCATGGAGCCCGGACGCCCGATCGGTGGCGTTCACCTCCTACATGCGGGGCTATCCGTACCTCTACCGTATCTTCGCGTTCGAGTCCCGGCCCGCCCAGCTTCTCGCCGGATTCCTGGGCATCAACACGTCCCCGGCCTGGAGCCCCGACGGCAAGCAGGTGGCCATGACCCTCTCCAAGGACGGCAACCCCGACATCTACGTGCTGACGCTCACCACCGGCGCCTTCCGGCGCCTGACCAGTCACTCCGGGATCGACACCGAGCCGACGTGGTCGCCGACCGGACGGGAGATCGCCTTCATCTCCGACCGGACCGGCTCTCCCCAGCTCCATGTCATGGACGCGGAGGGCGCAAACCTCCGGCGCGTCACCCAGGGCGGGTTCGTGACCCAGCCGCGCTGGTCGCCCCGAGGCGACCTGATTGCGTACACGGCGCGGGAAGGGCGGCACAACGTGTGGATCGTGGCGTCGGACGGATCGCAGCCGCGGCGCCTCACCAACGGCGAGGGAGACAACCAGAGCGCCTCGTGGGCGCCGAACGGCAAGCATCTCGTCTTTCAGTCGACGCGGGGCAGCGGCCGCTCCCAGCTCTACACCGCGCTCGTGGATGGCAGCGAGGTACAGCCGATCCCCGGACTCGCCGGCGAAGTGACAAGTCCGGCATGGTCGCCGCGGCTCCCGTGATAGCATGAAGCGAAATTGGCCCGGGCCGCCGCTGCTCGCTCTCCGCGCTCAGTCGCCCGGCGCGCGTTCGATCGGCCGGCAAGGAGGATCGTCAACCATGGCGCCACGTCGGAGCACCCTGCTGTCGGTGCTGCCTCTCCTTGCGCTTTCCCTCCTCGTCGTGGGTTGCCCGAAGCGGCCCGCCACCACGGCGGCCTCAGCGCCTCCGCCCTCCGCGCCGAGCCCGGCGCCCGCGGCGCCGGCACCCGCTCCCGCCCCGCCGACACAACGTGACGTGGGCTCATCCGCGCCGAGTGCGCCCGCTGTCCCGGCTCCCGCGCCCGGCGCGCCGGCGCCGAGCGCCGCCACGCCTCCGCGGCCGAGCGAGTTCCGCACTGTCGATGCCCTGAGGGACGTGTTCTTCGAGTTCGACAGGTACAACATCCGCCCGGTCGACGCGAAGGTCCTCGACCGCAATGCGGCCTGGCTCAAGGAGAACCAGACCCAGCTCGTGCTGATCGAGGGGCACTGCGACGAGCGGGGCACCTCGGAGTACAACCTGGCTCTCGGGGAGCGGCGCGCGAAGGCGGCAATGGGTTACCTGGTGGCGCAGGGTATCCAGGCCAACCGGATCACGATCATCTCGTACGGCAAGGAGCGCCCCTCGTGCACCGAGCATACCGAGGCGTGCTGGGCGAAGAACCGTCGAGCCCACTTCCTCGTCAAAGCCCGCTGACCGGAGCACCACCGGTGGCACGGATGGCGAGGGGGCCGGGCATTCCCCTCGCCATTGCCGTCTCGGTCGGCTGCGCCCTCGCGGCTGGCGGGTGTGCCGACGTCGGCGGAGAGGCCATGCGCCAGGACATGGCACAGCTGCGGCAGGACCTCAACTCCACCAACCTCTCGGTGCGGCGGAGTCGGGGCGAGACCGACGCCGTGTTCGGCCAGCTGGACCGGCGCCAGCGGGAAGCGACGGAGGCCTCGCAGCAGCTCGCCGGGCAGCTCGACGCGATCCAGGGCGACCTCGTGCGCCTCAACGCCCGGCTGGACGACGTGAGTCAGCGCCTCGATGCCCTGGCCCGGCAGGCGCCCCGATCCGCCCCCCCGGCGCCCCAGCGGCCGTCTCCCGTCGTGCCTCCCGGCCCATCGTCCGCCGTTCCCCCTCAGGCGCCGCCCCCTGCCCCGGGTGGGTCAACCCCCCAGGCGCCACCCGGCGTCCCGGGGACGTCCATCCCGCGCGCCCCTGATGGTGATCTGTCGCCGGAGGCGGCGTACCAGGCCTCGTACCTCGACTTCAGCAAGGGCAACTATCCTCTGGCCGTCTCGGGGTTCCGGGAATTCGTCCGGCGGTACCCGGACTCGGATCTCGCCGACAACGCCCAGTACTGGGTCGGCGAGTCGTACTTCAGCCTGGCCCGCAGCACGGCGTCACAAGGTCAGGCCGATCGGGTGACCCACGCGCTCGAGCAAGCCGTCCAGGAATTCCGCAAGGTGCCCCTGAACTACCCGCGCGGCGACAAGGTGCCCACCGCCATCTACAAGGAAGCGCTGGCCCTGCTGGAGCTGAAGCAGCCTAAGGTGGCCCACGCTCGCCTGCAGTACCTCGTCGACAATTTCCCGCAGTCCGAGGAGGCACCCCTGGCCAGAGAACGACTGGCAACCATTCCGACGGAGGGTCGCCGGGAGGGATCCTCTCCCTGAGAGGGGGGCGGCCGTGCGCCGCGCCCGATCGCTGGTGGTTGGCTCCCGCGATCCGCGACGAACGTTCGACTCAGGACACTAGGACGCGTCCGGGGCGCCGGAGGCGAGCAACCAGATCACGGTGACGTCATCCGCTCCGGAGCCCGTGTAGATCATGACGCTCGCGTCGGGATCGGCGGTGGTGGCATCCTGCACCACGATCGGGCTGGCATCCACGGCCGGAGGGCGCGTCGGTCCGATCGGCTGCAGTGTCAGCGCGAGGACGAGCAGCCCGGTCGCCGCTCCGGCAAACGCCACCCTCGGGTGACCCCATACCGGCTTCCACACAGGGAGCCACCAGGGGTCCCTTACCGTCGGCGGTCCTGGCGCCTCCTCCCGGAGCCGCCGTTCCACCGCGGGCCAGAACCCGGCCCAGTCGGGAGGCGGCCCATCGACCGGAGACCCCCGGCGCAGAAGCGCCCTCAGGCGCTGCTGATCGCTGACGATCTTGCGGCAGGCCGGGCAGAGTGCCACGTGGCGGCCCGCGCGAGCCGCCGCCCGGGCCCCGAGGGCCCCGTCGGCATAGGCGGAGAGGCGGGAACGGCTCCAGAAGCAACCGAGCATCAGCATGTGCCAGTATACCCGTGGCAGTGAGACGAGCCGGTCCGGTTCGCTATTCGGGATCGGCCCATGAGAGCGGAACACATGGAAGGTCCTTTCTCGTGGAGCGCTGCGGAGGGCGCGGACCATTCCTTCGCGGGCGACCTCCACCCGCTGGGCCTCGCCATCGCCAACGGGGCGGAGCGCTGGATCAGGACCGGCTCAGGGCCGGGTCCTGGGGAGGCGAGCCGGGGTGGCTGTGCCCGCTGACAGGATGATGCGAATGCCTTCCTCCACCGAGATGCCGGTAGGCAGGACCTCCTCGCGGGCCAGGAGGATCACATCGCCGAGGTAGAGGTGGTTGGTCGGCACGAACACGGAGACCATCTCGCGCTTGCCCTCCGGCCCCTCCACGAGCACCTCGGAGGTGACGAAGCCGAACACGAACTCTCCCTTGCGCGGGTGCTCGGCCAGCACCACTTCCTTGAAGCTGCGGCGCTCGGGTGAGAACGCCTGGATGAGCTGCTTGACAGACAGGTACACGTTGCCGGCCACGGGGATCCGGAACAGTAGCCGACTGTCGAGCCAGGCGAGCACGCGCCGGCCCGCCATGTTGGTGGCGATGGTTCCCATGACCAGGATGAGGCCCACCGCGGTGAGGAAGCCGAGCCCGGGCATGCGGGCGCCGAAGAGGCGCTCGTAGATCGGGGAGAAGAACGTGTCGATGGCGTCCCAGAAGACGTACAGGAGCCACGAGGTGGCGATGGCCGGGACCGTGACGAAGAAGCCCGCGATAAGGCGGACCTTGACCCAGTTCCCGAACCTTCCCGACATCGTCGAGCAATGAGACCATATGGGCCGGGGCAAGTCAAGGAACTGGCGGGAAAGACAGCGCTCGTCACCGGCGGGGCCATGCGCGTGGGGCGGGCCATCGCGGAGGCGCTCGCCGCGGCCGGGTGCGACGTGGCCATCGGCTACCGGCGGTCGGCGACGGCCGCCCGCGCGACCGCGCGCGACCTCCGCGCCCTCGGGGTTCGGGCGGTGGCCTGCCGCGCCGACCTCGGCCAGCCCGCCGAGGTCCGGCGCCTGGCCGCAGAGGCCGTCCGCTTCCTTGGCCGGCTCGACATCCTGGTCAACAACGCCGCGATCTTCGAGAGGACACCGCTCGCCACAACGACGCCGGCCGAGTTCGACCGCCTGATCGCCGTCAACCTGCGCGGACCCTTCTTCCTGGCGCAGGCAGCCGCTCGCATCATGGGCCGCCGCGGCGGCCGCATCATCAACGTCGCCGACGTGGCGGCGGTGGGCGCGTGGCCCTCCTATATTCCCTACGCGATCTCGAAGGCGGGCCTGGTCATGCTGACGCGCGGTCTCGCCGTCGCTCTCGCCCCCCGCATCCAGGTGAACGCGGTGGGCCCGGGCCTGGTGCTCTTCGGCGAGGGGTTCTCCCGGGCACGCCGGCAGGCCCTGGCCCGGCGCGTCCCGATGAGGCGCTCAGGATCGCCGGGCGACGTGGCGGCCGCGGTGCGTTTCTTCGCGACGTGCCCGCCGTACATCACGGGCCAGGTCCTCTACGTTGACGGTGGCATCTCGGCCGCGGGAGGCCGATGAGGGCCACGCCTTCTCCCCTCGTGGTTGGGCGGCGGCGGAACGCGATGGCCAGGTCGTGTCGGGAGCGCGCTGGCCCTCGTCCGCCCCGGAGCAAGGGCGGCGGGGTGCCGGCAGCGCTCCGCGATTCAGCGTGTCCCGCGGGGAGGGCCCCCACCCCGCCCGGCGCTTTGTCGACACATTTCCGACTCAGCACACTAGAAGGAGAAGATGCCCTTGCCCGTAGTCTGGGTGTCGAAGAGCCTGTAGGCCTCGGGAGCCTGCTCAAGGCGGTAGTTCTGGGTCAGGAGCTTTCCGAGCGGGATCTTGCGATCGGCGACAAAGCGGGCGCACTCCTCCTGGCCGACGGCGCTGAACGTCCACGAGGCGATCACCGTGAGCTGCTTGCGCAGCATGTCGGGGCTCACGTCGATGGTCACGCTGCCCCCCTCGCCC
>DATKEI010000298.1:0-9157 GCA_035544455.1 Binatia bacterium
TAGGCCACGTCGACGGCGACGCTGCCGAGGCCGGCGACCTCCACCCTGGCGTCGAGGTGAGTGGCGAAGCACGGCACGTTGGCAAAGCGCACCCGCTCCACCTTGCCGTCCCGGCAGGTGGCCTCCACCCGCACCGGCCCCGCCGGCGTGTCCAGGGTCAGCACCGTCAGGGGCTCGCGCATCGGCAGCATGCCGGTCTCGAGCAGCACGGTGGTGGTGCAGATCGTGTTCGACCCGGACATGGCGGGATAGTCCGAGGCCTCCATGATGATGAAGCCGGCGTCGCAGTCGGGTCGGGTCGACGGCACCACCAGGTTCACGCACAGCGTGGACTTGCCGCGGGGCTCGAACAGGAGCCAGCGGCGGAGATCGTCCCCCCGGGTCTCGAGATAGACCTTCTTGTCGAACATGGTGGCGCCGGGAGGCGGCAAGACGCCGCCGACGATCCCGTCGTTCTCCTCGCCCCCGACGTGGCAGCCGATCACCGTCACCGTGCGCTCCCATCTCATGGCCGGGCCTCATCGCGCGATGGTCCAGGATACCGGCCTGGGCCGCGCCTTCGATGCCGTGGAGACGCACTCGCCCTCAGGCGAGGAGTGAGCGCACCTTGCCGGTCAGCGCGTCCACGCCGAACGGCTTGGCGAGGAAGTCGGCCTCGATCCCGGGGACCTGCAGGCCGCCGCTGGCGAATCCGGACGTGAAGAGCACCCTGGTGCCGGGGTGGGTCGCGGCCAGGCAGCGGGCCAGCTCCGGGCCGCCCATCCCGGGCATCGCCATGTCGATGATCACCAGGCGCACCGGCTCCTCGCACCCCTCGATGACCTGCAGGGCCCGGGCGCCGCCCTCGGCCTCCAGCACGCGGTAGCCGGCGTCGCGGAGGACCTGGGCGGCGAAGGCCCGGACGTCGGGCTCGTCGTCGACGACGATGACGCAGCCGGCGCCCGCCGCCCGGGGGCGGGTTCCGGCCTCCCGGGGCGACGGCGCCGTCGCCGCTGCCGGCAAGTGGATGGCAAAGGTGGTACCGCCCCCCGGCCGGCTCTCCACCTCGATGCGCCCGCCGCTCTGCTCCACGATGCCCTGGGCCGCCGCCAGGCGCAGACCGGGGCTCTTCCGGCGGCCTGGCAGGGCCACGAAGGGCTCGAAGATCCGCGGGAGCACATCGGCGTCGAGGTCCGGCCCGGTGTCGCTGACCCTGACGATCACCAGCGCATCGCGCCCCAGGCCGCCGCCCGCCCGCGGCGAGCCTGGATCGAGCCGGGTGGTGGACACGGTGAGGCGCCCGCCATCGGGCATCGCATCGCACGCCACGGAGGCCAGGTGCAGGAGCGCCTCCTCCAGGAGGTCGGGATCGACCTCCACCTGGCCCGGGGCGGCCGCCAGCTGGACCACGAGCTCGATGCGCTCGCCGAGGATCCGGCGCAGGGCATCGCTCCTGTCCGGCACGAAGGTGTTCACGTCGAGGACGCGAGGATCGAGCCGCTGGCGCCCGCCGAAGGCACGGAGCTGACTGGCCAGGGCCACCGCGCGCTCCACCGTGTCCCGGATCACCTCGAGGTCGTGGCGGCCGGGCTGGCCAGCGCCAATGCGATCGAGGGCGAGGGCACACCGGCCGCCGATCACCGTGAACAGGTTGTTGAGATCGTGGGCCAACCCACCGGCGAGCCGGGACAGCATCTCGAGCGTGGGGAGGTGCGGGTCGCCGGCCATGCCCGATGGTACCGCTCCCGCCGATCCCACCCAAGCCCCGCGGCCCGGCCCTTGCGCCGGGCGAACGCCGCGGTATACCGTCGTGAGCGCCACGGAGTCGGCGCGCCGTGCACGCGGCGCCCTGGGCCGTGAGATCCCATGGCGGGGATCAGGAGGCGACCATGACGGAGAGCAGCAAGCTGATCCGCGGTCTCGAAGGCGTGGTGGCGGTCGAGACCCGGCTGTGCGACCTCGACGGCGCCAGCGGGCGCCTCGCCTACCGCGGCTACGACATCGGCGACCTCGCGCGGCAGGCGAGCTTCGAGGAGGTGTGCCACCTCCTGTGGCATGGCGGCCTGCCGGACCGCGACGCGCTCGACCGGCTGCGGGCCGAGATGGTCGCGGCGCGGTCGATCCCGGACGGGCTGGCCCGCGCCTTTGCTCTCATGCCGCGCGACACCGACCCCATGCGCGTGCTGCAGGCGGCGGTGGCCATGCTGGGAATGCACGACCCCGACACGAACGACAGCGGGCGCGAGGCGAACCTGCGCAAGGCGGTCCGCCTGACCAGCCAGATCGCCACCGCCGTCGCCGCCCACCACCGCATCCGGAGCGGCCAGGAGCCGGTGCCCCCGTCCAAGGAGCTGCCCCACGCCGCGAACTTCCTCTACATGCTGACGGGCCGGGAGCCGGCGGCCGTCGTCACCACCGCCTTCGACGCCAGCCTCGTGCTGTACGCCGAGCACGAGATCAACGCCTCGACGTTCACCACGCGGGTGATCGCGGCCACCCTGTCCGACATGCACTCCGCGGTGGCCGGTGGCGTCGGCGCCCTCAAGGGCACGCTTCACGGCGGGGCCGGCGAGGCGGTGATGCGGACCCTGCTCGAGATCGGCTCCCTCGACAACGTCGACCCGTTCACCGATCGCGCCCTCGCCGAGAAGCGCCGCCTCATGGGCTTCGGGCATCGCGTGTACACGGCCGGCGATCCCCGCGCCGCCATCCTGAAGGGCATGGCCGAGGCGGCGTGCCGGCAGTCCGGGCAGGCGCTGTGGTACGACCTGGCGGTGCGGCTCGACGCCCGGGTCCACGGGGCGAAGAAGCTGATCCCCAACGTCGACTTCTACTCCGCCCCACTCTTCTACTCCATCGGCATCCCGGTGGACCTGTTCACCCCAGTCATCGCGGTGTCGCGCGTGGCGGGATGGACGGCGAACCTGGTCGAGCAGTACGAGGACAACCGGCTCATCCGCCCGCGCGCCGACTACAAGGGGCCGGGACGCACCCCGTTCGTCGCCCTGGACCGCCGGCGGTGACGCGCGCGTCCCGCGGCCCCCGAGCCCCGCTCTCTCTCCCACCCGCCCCACCCGGGGCAAAGGCGGGGGGGAGGGCCCGTCGAAGATCGAGGATCGGCCCATGGGCCTGAGCCTGGCCCGAAAGCTGATCGAGTCGCACCTCGTCGACGGCAAGGCGGTGGCGGGCGAGGAGATCGGACTGTCCGTCGACCAGGTCCTCCTCACCGACACCAACGGCCCCATGGCCTTTCTCCAGTTCGAGGTCATGGGTTTCCCGCGGGTGCGCCCGGCCCGCGTCGTCACCTACATCGACCACAACGTCTACCAGACGGACTGGCGAAACTCCGACGACCACCGCTACCTGCAGACCGCCTCCCACCGCTACGGCGCCTGGTTCTCCAAGCCCGGCAACGGCATCTGCCACCAGGTGCACTTCGAGACCTTCAGCGTGCCCGGCCAGCTCGTCCTGGGGACGGACAGCCACACCCCGCTCTGCGGCGCGGTGGGGATGCTCGCCATCGGCGCCGGCGGCCTGGACGTGGCGGTGGCCCTCGGCGGTGGGCCGTACTACATGCCCATGCCGCGCATCACCCGCGTCCGCCTCACCGGCCAGCTCGCGCCGTGGGTGACGGCCAAGGACGTCATCCTCGAGCTGCTGCGCCGGTACACCGTGCGCGGCGGCAGCGGGCGCATCTTCGAGTACGCGGGGCCGGGTCTTCACACCCTCTCCCTGCCCCAGCGCGCCACCATCGCCAACATGGGCGCCGAGCTCACCCTCACCACCAGCGTGTTCCCGTCGGACGAGCAGACGCGCGCCTACCTGTCCCTGCTCGGCCGCGCCGCGGACTGGCGGCCCCTCGGGCCCGACGACGACGCCGCGTACGACGACGAGATCGCCCTGGACCTCGCGGCCATCGAGCCGCTCGTCGCCCTGCCCGGCTCGCCCGACCGCGTCGTCCCGGTGGGCGAGGTCGAGGGCACCACGGTGGCCCAGGTCATGGTGGGCTCGTGCACCAACAGCTCCTGGGAGGACATGTGGCTCGCTGGCCAGGTCCTGCGCGGGCGGCGCGTGGCCGACTCCCTGACCATGGTGGTCTTCCCGGGGAGCCATCGGATCCTCGAGGTGATGGCGCGGCAGGGCCTGCTCGCCGACCTCCTCGCCGCCGGCGTCACCGTGTCGGAGTCGACGTGCGGCTCCTGTGCCGGCATCGGGCACGTGGCGCCGTCGGGCGCCCGCAGCCTGCGCGCCTTCAATCGCAACTTCCCCGGCCGCAGCGGGGGCAAGGACGACCAGGTCTACCTCTGCTCGACGGCGGTGGCCGCCGCCTCCGCCCTCACCGGCGCCATCAGCGATCCGCGGCGGCTCGGCGCGCCGCCCGCGCGCTTCCACCCGGCCAGCCTCGTCGCCTCCGAGGCCGGGCTCATCGCCCCGCGGCCGGCGGAGGAGGCGGCCCGCGTCGAGGTGATCCGCGGCCCGAACATCAAAGAGGTGCCGCGGGGCCAGCCCGTCGAGGCGCAGCTGCGGGCGCCCGTCCTCATCAGGCTCGGCGACAAGGTCTCCACGGACGATATCTCGCCCTCGGGGACGCAGGCCCTGCTCTTCCGGTCGAACGTCCCGCTCCTCGCCGAGTTCTGCTTCCGCAACGTGGATCCGGACTTCGTCGCCCGGGCCCGCGCCGCGGGCCGCGGCGTCATCGTCGGCGGCGACCACTACGGCCAGGGCTCCTCCCGCGAGGCGGCGGTGCTGTCGCCGCTGCACCTCGGGGTGCGCGCGGTCCTGGCCCGGAGCTTCGCGCGCATCCACCGCGCCAACCTGATCAACTGGGGCATCGTCCCGCTCGCGTTCGAGGACGCGGAAGACTACGAGGGCATCGCCCTCGGCGACGTCCTGGACCTGGCCGAGCTCCGCGCCGACCTTCTCGGCGGGCGAGGGGTCGCGGTCGCCAACGAGCGAACGGGGGCGCGGTTCCGGATGCAGTGCCCCCTCACCAGCCGGGAGCGGGACATCCTGCTGGCCGGGGGCGTGCTGGCGCTGACGGGAAGCGGCACCCCGGATTGATGCGGCCCGTTCTCTCTCCTCGGGGAGGGAACGAGAGCCGGCAGAAGGAGAGACGCGACGATGGGCCAGCAGAGGATACGCGCCGTGTACATGCGGGGGGGGACGAGCCGGTGCCTCGTGTTCCAGGAGGGGGATCTGCCCCCGGCGGGGGCGGCCCGGGACCGCATCCTGCTGGCCGCGCTCGGCAGCCCCGACCCCTCCGGTCGACAGCTCGACGGCCTGGGCGGCGGCATCTCCTCGCTCTCCAAGGCGTGCATCATCGGGCCGACGACCCACCCCGAGGCCGACGTCGACTACACCTTCGCCCAGGTCCACGTGACGCGCCCGGAGGTGGACTACGCGGCCAACTGCGGCAACTGCTCGTCGGCGGTGGGACCGTTCGCCATCGACGAGGGGCTCGTGCGGGCGATCGAGGGCGAGACCCTGGTGCGGGTGCACAACACCAACACCAAGAAGATCATCGTCGCCCACGTGCCGGTCCGCGGCGGCGAGGCCGCCGTGGCCGGCGACTTCGAGCTGGCCGGGGTCGCCGGGCGCGGGGCGCGCATCGCCCTGGACTTTCTCGAGCCGGGCGGCGCGGGAACCGGCCGCCTCCTCCCGAGCGGCCGTGTCCGCGACGTGATCGAGGGCGTCGAGGCCTCCATGGTCGACGCGACCAATCCGCTCGTCTTCGTGCGCGCGAGCGACCTCGGCCTGACCGGCGCCGAGCGGCCGGAGCAGGTGGACGCCGACCGCGCCCTCTGCGCCCGGCTGGAGGCCATCCGGCTGGCGGCGGCCGACCGCATGGGCATCCCGGGAAGCGCCTCGGTCCCCAAGGTCGCGATCGTGGCCTCCCCCACGGCCTTCACCGCCCTCGACGGGACGGGCCACGGCGAGGCGGCCATGGACGTGGTGGCCCGCGTGATGTCCATGGGGAACTGTCACCGCGCCTTCGCCCTGACCGCCGCCATGTGCCTCGCGGTGGCGGCCAAGATCGACGGCACCGTCGTCGCCGCCTGCACGCGCCCCTCGGCGCGGGCGGCGGGCGCCGATGTGCGCCTGGCCCATCCCTCCGGGATCCTGCCCATCGCGGCCAGCGTCCTCGTGCGCGACGGCGAGCCCCACGCCGACCGGGTGACGACCTACCGGACGGCGCGGCGCCTCATGGAGGGCTTCGTCCGGATCCCGTGACCCCGGCTGATCCGCTCATGACGACGGCCACGCGGCTTCACCCCTTCACCGGCGAGCACGAGATGCTCAGGCGGACCGTGCGCGCCTTCGTGGAGAAGGAGGTCGCGCCGAGCGTCCGCGACTGGGAGGAGGCCGGTGAGATCCCCCGGGCCTTCTGGCGGCGCCTCGGCGCGCTCGGCCTGCTCGGCCTCGGCCTGCCGGCCGAGCACGGCGGCGCGGAGGCGGACTTTTTCTCGAACGTGGTGCTCGGCGAGGAGCTGGCGCGCTGCCGCTCCGGGGGCGTGGCCTTCAGCGTGCTCGTGCACACCGACATGTCCTCCCCGTGGCTCACCCGCTTCGGCACCGAGCGCCAGAAGCGGGCGCACCTGCCCGGCATCGCGAGCGGCGAGATCGTGTGCGCCCTCGCCATCACCGAGCCCGGCGCCGGGTCGGACATGGCGGCCATCGCGACGCGCGCCGAGCGCTGCGGCGACCACTACCGCCTCCGCGGCAGCAAGATCTTCATCACCAACGGCGTCCACGGCGATCTCTACTTCGTGGCCGCGCGGACGGGCCCGGGCGCGCCCGGGCGGCGCCACGACGGCATCTCGATGTTCCTCGTCGAGCGGGACCGGCCCGGCTTCCGCGTGAGCCGCAAGCTCGACAAGCTCGGCATGCGGGCCTCGGACACCGCCGAGCTCGCCTTCGAGGACTGCCCGGTGCCGGCCGAGAACCTGCTGGGCGTGGAGGGCCGCGGGTTCCAGCAGCTCGCCGCCGGGCTGCAGCGCGAGCGGATCCTCGCCGCCGTCCTCGCCCTGTCCGGCGCCGGGCAGGCCCTCGGCGACACCATGGCCTATCTCTGCGGGCGGTCGACCTTCGGCGAGCCGCTGGCCTCGCGCCAAGCGCTCCGCCACCGCCTCGCCGACCTTGCCACCGAGGTCGAGGCGGCCCGGCGCCTCGTGTACCACGCGGCCGCTCTCTACCAGGCCGGCGAGGATTGCGTGACCGAGGTGTCGATGGCCAAGCTCTTCGCCACCGAGGTGGCGAACCGCGTCGCCTACCACGCCGTCCAGCTCCACGGCGGCTACGGGTACATGCGCGAGTTCCCGGTCGAGGGCTTCTTTCGCGACGTCCGGCTGTGGACCATTGCCTCCGGCACCTCGGAGGTGATGCGCGAGATCATCGCCAGGCGACTGCCCCTCTCGCCCTGAACGCGCGAACGCCCGTGCCCGGATCGCCATGACAGTGGCGCTCGCCATCGCCGACGGAATCGCCCGGCTGACCCTCGAGCGTCCCCGCGCTCTCAACGCGCTCAACCGGGAGATGGCGTCGGGCCTCGAGCGCGCGCTCGAGGCCATCGCCGCCTCGCCCGCGACGGCCGTCATTGTCCGGGGCGAGGGCCGCGCGTTCTGCGCGGGAAACGACATCAAGGAGATGCCGCGGTTCGCCCCGGCCGAGGCCGAGGCCGTGTCGCGCCGGTGGGCGGCGATCGTGGAGCGCTTCGCCCGGCTGCCCCAGGTCACCATCGCCGCCGTCCACGGCTTCGCCCTCGGCGGGGGCTGCATGCTGGCGGCGGCGCAGGATCTCCGGATCGCGGCCGCGTCGGCCCGCTTCGGGCTGCCCGAGGTGACGCTCGGCTTCAACCCGAGCTACGGGATCGCCCGCCTGCTCGACATCGTGGGGGGCGGGCCGGGCCGCGACCTGCTCCTCACCGGCCGCACCATCGACGCGGCGGAGGCCGACGCGCTGGCCGCGGAGATCGCCCGCCATCCGCGTGGCGGGCTCGCCGCGACCAAGGCCGTGGTCGCCGACGTCCGGGCCGGCCGCTCCGGCGCCGAGGCCGAGTCGTACGCGGCCGTCCTCCGTGCCGACGAGGGCGCCCGGGGCCGGATCGCCGCGTTCGCCGCGCGCAGCCGTCCGGGCCCGCCCGGCGCCGCGCCGGGAAGCGGTGGCTCGTGAGCCGGCCGCGACAGGCGCGACGCCGCGCAGGCGCGGCCCACGACAGGAGGTGACATGGCCCCGACGCTCCCCGTGCTCCCTACCCACGTGATCGGCAGCCACGGCTTCCCCGGCTGGTTCTGGACGGCCCTCGACAGGATCAAGGCTGGCGAGTACGGCCAGACCGATGTGCGCGAGGTGTTCGACGACGCCACCCAGCTCGCCATCCGGGACCAGGAGCGCGCCGGCATCGACGTGATCTGCGACGGCGAGATGCGCCGCTTCTTCTTCGTCCAGAGCTTCTACGGCCGGATGGAGGGCCTGGAGGTCCTCGAGCCGCTCCGGAAGACCGGGCTCTACGCCTACGACAGCGTCCCGCGCTACCGGCCCGCTGGCAAGATCGCGGTGCCGCGGGGCCTCGGCGTGGTGGACGAGTTTCAGTACCTCCGGACGCAGACCGACCGGCCGGTCAAGGCCACCTGCCCCGGGCCGGTGACCCTGTCCATCCACGTCCAGACCCGCCCGGGCGACGCCTACGGCGGCGACCGCCTCGCCCTGTGCTGGGACCTCGTCCCCGCGGTCAACGCCGAGCTCCGGGCCCTGGCCGCCGCCGGCGCCACGTGGATCCAGGTCGACGAACCGTCGGCCGCCATCGTCCCCGGCCAGCTCGGCGAGTACGTCCGGATGTTCAACGCGTGCGTGGAGGGCGTGAGGGCCAGGATCGGCTACCATGTGTGCTTCGGCAACCTGCACTCGCGGCCCCGCGGCAAGCGCTCGTACCGCTGGATGTTCCCGGCCCTGCTCGACTGCCGGTGCGACCAGTTCGTCTTCGAGTACGCCAACCGCGAGATGGCCGAGATCGACATGTGGCGGGAGGTGGGCGTGGACCGCGAGGTCGCCTGCGGGGTCGTGGACGTCAAGTCGTTCTACATGGAGACGGCGGAGGACGTGGCGGAGCGCGCCCGGCAGTGCCTCGCTCACATTCCGGCCGAGAAGCTCTCGCTGGTCCCCGACTGCGGGTTCTTCCCGG
>DATKEI010000299.1:0-5081 GCA_035544455.1 Binatia bacterium
GTGGTAGCCGCCCTGGAGCGAGATGACCTTGTACTTGCCGGCCCGCCCCCGGGCCAGCCAGTAGTGTCGGGCGATCTGCATCGACCGCTCGTTGGCCTCCGACCCGCTGACCGCGAACATCGAGTACGTGAGATCGCCCGGAGTCAGGGTGGCGAGCTTGGCGGCGAGCTCCGCCGCGGGCCGGTTGGAGAACTGGCGCGTGGTCGGGTAGTAGGCCAGGCGCACCGTCTGCTCGGCGATGGCCTCGGCGATCTCGCGGCGCCCGTGCCCGACGTTGACGACGGCCAAACCGGCGAAGCCGTCCATCAGCTTCTTGCCGTGCTGCGTCCACACCCAGACGCCCTCTCCCCGGTCGATGACCAGCTCCTCGTCGGAGAGCCAGGGATGGTCCTGCGTCTTGTGGGTCCAGAGGTGCCGGATGGTCTCCGCGTTGGTCATGGTCATGACTCGCTCCTTGTCGTCCGGGGTCGTGGGCCGATGGCGCCGGCCTGGCGCAGCTGTGCGATCGCTTCGAGGTCGAGACCGAGGCGCTCGCGCAGCACCTCGTCCGTGTGCTCGCCGAGAAGCGGCGCGGGCGTCCGGACGGCTCCCGGCGTCTCCGACAGCCGCACCGGCACACCCACCATCCGGACCTTGCCCGCCACCGGATGCTCCGACTCCACGATGGCGCCGCGGGCCGCCACCTGGGGATGGTTCACGACCTGGTCGATGGTGTTGATGGCGCCCATGGGGATCCCGGCGGGCAGCAGGACGGCCTCCCACTCCTCGTAGCTCCGGATCAGGAAGACCTCCTGGAGCGTGGCGATCAGCGAGTTGCGATTGGCGGCCCTGGCCTGGTTCGTGGCGTAGCGCGGATCGTCGACGAGGGCGGCCAGTCCCATCAGGGGACAGAACGCGCGCCAAAGCTTGTCGCTGCCGATGGCCAGGGCCAGATCCCGGGTTCGCGTCCGGAAGGTCTGGTACGGCAGGAGTGCCTTGTAGGCCGTGCCCATCGGCGCCGGCACCTCCCCGTCCGCAACATAGGCCCCGATCATGCCCTGGAGGAGCCCGAGCTGGCCCTCCAGCATGGAGACGTCGATGCACTGGCCGCGGCCGGTGGTCCGCCGCGCGTGCACCGCAGTCATGATGCCGAAGGCCGCGTAGAGCCCCGCCGTCATGTCGGCGATGGAGACGCCGCAGCGCACACCGTGGCCGCCCGGCTCGCCGGTGACGCTGATCATCCCGCTCTCGGCCTGGACGATCAGGTCCAGGGCGGCGCGGTCGCGATACGGCCCGGTCTGGCCGAATCCGGACACCGAGCAGTAGATGATGCCGGGGTTGCGGCGGCAGGCGCGCGCGTACTCGATGCCCAGCTTGTCGAGCGTGCCCGGCCGGTAGTTCTCGAGGACGACGTCCGCGCGCTCCATCAGGCGGAAGAAGAGCTCGCGGCCCTCGGGATGCTTGAGGTCGATCTCCATGCTCTGCTTGTTGCGGTGCAGGTTGACGAAGTACGAGGGCTCGCTCCCGTAGAACGGCGGCCCCCAGGCCCGGGAGATGTCCCCGGCGCCCGGCGGCTCCACCTTGACGACGTGGGCGCCGTAGTCGGCGAGGAGCGTCGACGCGAACGGCCCGGCCAGGGCGTGGGACAGGTCGAGGACGGAGACGTCGTCGAGGGCCATCATGGCCGTCAGCGCACCATCGCGAAGGCGCGCTCGATCTGCACGGCGCGCCGGCGCGCCAGGGCCGGTCGTGATCGCACGCCGCGAAGGCGCGCTCGGAGCCAGGCGCCAGGGCCGCCGTCACGCGCTCCTTGACATCGGCCCCGGCGGCCCTGGTCGCCGCCTCGCGCCGCGCCGCGACCCCCTCGTGCCTCGCAGCAGTCCATCGAGACCTCCCCTCGTGCCGGGCCGGGGTGGTCCTGGCCCGGATCCCGGCGGCCGTGCCGGCCCGCCTGCTGATACTGACACCGGACCGGCCGCGTCACAACCCAGCGCACCGCGATGCCCCGCTGCGCTCGGACGTCATCCGCGGCCCGGGAAGGCGGCTGGCGTGAGCCGGGAGTGAGGAGGCCGCGATGCGCCGTGGGGCGTGCGGGCATCCGGCCGCCGCCCGGGAGCGGCCGCCCTACGGACCGGTGGGAACGGGGTCGGCCGGCGCCGGCGGAGCGACGATTCCCTCGATCGTCCGCTGGTCGGCCGCGTCCACCCAGGTGAGGCGGATGCGGGTCGCGCCCGGGCCGCCCCCGGCGGGGGCCAGCGCGACCTTGCCGTAGAGGTCGCCCGACTCGAGCCCGAGGGCCGGGTAGGTCAGGCGAAGGCGCACATTGGTGAGTGGGGCGAGCTCGCGGTCGAGCCGCGCGTCGAGGTGGTGCTGGCCGAGGCGGACGACGAGGCCCCCGATGACCTCCTCGCCCACGATCTTGCCGTCGATGATCCGGCACGCCAGAGGCAGGGCCACGTCAGCGGCGGCGGCGGCGTCCACGTCCGTGTCGATGTGGCGTCCTGCGAAGCGCCCGCTCAGGCCGCGCAGATCGTAGAGGACGAGGGGCTCGGCGAGGCCCTTGACCGCGACGGAGAGGGGCTCACCCACCGCGGCGAGATCGCGGATCCGCGCGTAGGTCGATGCGCTCATGAAGACCTGGCCGCCGACAGTGGCGCCCTCCACGCGGGCGGCGACGTTGACGGCGCTCCCGACCACCGCGTACTTGGCGCGCTGTTCCGACCCGATGTTGCCGACCACGGCCTCGCCGGTGTTGAGCCCGATGCCCATCTCCAGGCACGGCAGCCCCCGCGCCGCATGGGCGGCATTGATCTCCGCCATGGCTCCCTGCATGGCCAGGGCCGCACCGGCGGCGCGCTCGGCGTGGTCGGCGTGCGCGAGCGGCGCGCCGAACACGGCGAAGATCGCGTCGCCGATGAACTCGTTGATGGTGCCGCCATGCTCGATGATGATGTCGGTCATCCGCGAGAGGTAGCCGTTCAGCAGGGCCATGACTTGCTCCGGCTCGCCCTGCTCCGCGAAGCGCGTGTAGCCGCGGAGGTCGGACATGAGAACCGTGATGACCCGCTTCTCGCCGCCGAAGCGCAGGCCCTCGGGGGACTCGAGCAGCGTCTTCGCGACCTCGTGCGAGACGTACCGGCCGAAGGCGGAGCGGATGAAGTCCCGCTGGCGTAGCCCCTCGAGCATGCTGTTGAAGGCGCGGGTGAGCTGGCCGACCTCGTCGCGCGATTGCACGGGGAGCGCCTGGGAGAGGTCGCCGTCGGCCACACGGCGGACGCCGGCAGTGAGGGCGCGGATGGGGCGCGTCAGCCGACCGGCCACCAGCGCCCCGAGGATCAGCGCGGCCAGCGCCCCCGCGATGGAGGCGCGCACGATCGCGGTGCGGAAATCGCCGAGGCGGTCGAGGTAGATCTCGACCGGGTAGTCCATGGCCAGGACCGCGGCGGTGCGGCCCGCCGGGTCGAAGATGGGGGCGAACGCGCTGATCCAGGTGCCGCTCGCGTTCCGGTAGATCCGCGTGTAGCGGGCGACGCCGTCCTGGAAGGTCCAGGCCAGGGGCTCGAGCAGCTCGGGGGCGAGGGCGAGCATCTGTCCCGGACGACCGGGCTCGTCGCTGACCACGACCACCCGGGCCGCCCGCCGGGCCGGGTCGAGATCGGCGAGGGTGTAGATCGGCGTCGTCAGCAGCACCTCCTGCTGGATGGCCGCGAGGTCGCGCTGAACCCGGAGGTATCCGGGCGAGTCGGTGGCGCGGGTGCGGGCCAGCTCCGCGTGCGCCGAAGGGTCGACGAGCAGGGCCCCGGTGCGGGCGATGTTCAGGAGCTGGGTGCCGACGGTGTCCTCCACCTCGTGGCGCTGGCGCTCGTAGGCGAGGAAGCCGACCGCACCGACGGCGATGAGGGCGGCGAGGGCAAAGAACGCGGCGAGGCGCACGCCCAGCCTCTGCCAGGGCCGGAGAGCTGGCGCCGCGCTCACGGAACCGGAGCGCTCGGGCTGCCGCGACGGCCTCCGAGCTCGTCGCTCCAACGTGCACTCGACGACAATGGCAAGCTGCCCCGTGGACAGGGCGTTGCCGAGAGGAGGCCGGCGGCCTCGAATCCCATGGAGCAACTGTACGACGAGATCGGCGGGACCTACCGGTCCCATCGCGCGCCGGATCCGCGCATCGCCGCCGCCATCGGCGCCGCGCTGGGCCGCGCCGACCCCGTGGTCAACGTCGGCGCGGGCGCCGGATCCTACGAGCCCCTGGATCGGCGCGTGGTCGCAGTGGAGCCGGCCTGGACCATGATCCGTCAGCGCCCGGCCGGGAGCGCCCCGGTGGTCCAGGCCGTTGCGGCCCGGCTGCCGTTCCGCGACGGCGCCTTCGGGGCCGCCCTCGCCATCCTGACCGTCCACCACTGGGCCGACCGGCCGTCGGGGCTCGCCGAGCTCGGGCGCGTCGCGCGCGGGCCAGTGGTGATCCTGACCTGGGATCCCTCGGCTGCGGGCTTCTGGCTGGTGCGCGACTACTTCCCCGAGCTCATGGCTATCGACCGCCGGATCTCTCCGTCGATCGAGGAGATCGGCCGGTCGCTGGGCCAGACCGACGTCCAGCCCGTCCGCATTCCCCACGACTGCACCGACGGATTCCTGGGGGCGTACTGGCGGCGGCCCCACGCCTACCTCGACCCCGGGGTGCGCGCGGCCATCTCCACGTTCTCGAAGCTCGACGACGCCGGGCCCGGGCTGGCCAATCTCCGGGCCGACCTCGAGAGCGGGGCCTGGGCCAGCCGGAACGCCGATCTGCTGGACCGGCTCGACCTCGACCTCGGCTATCGGCTCGTCGTCGCTCGGGGACGGGGCGGGGCTCCCATCTCCCCGTCCCCGGAGGCGGCAGAGCCGTGAGCCGCGCCGCGGCCCTGCCGGCTCGATCCCGAGGAGGCGGCCCAGGGAGGCCGGGGATCTCGCCCTCGCGCGCGCGTCCGGATCAGGCCCTGGGCTTCAGGTTGCCGCCGACGATGCGCTCGCAGGATCCCGCTGGCACGAAGATCCACGCGTCTTTCTGGCCGTCGCGCTTGGAGGTCCCCGCGCAGGACGAGACGGCGGTCTGGCAGTCGTTCTTG
>DATKEI010000300.1:0-4625 GCA_035544455.1 Binatia bacterium
CCGGCTGCGCCCATAGAACACGAGCGCGCCGAGCAGCCCGAAGACTGCGCCCGAGGCGCCCACCGAGAAGACGACCCCGGCCAGGTCGGAGAGGACGAAGCCCGCCACGCCGCCCGCGGTGAAGATGATCACCAGGCGGGCGATCCCGTAGGCTTCCTCGACCGCGGGGGCGAGCTGGTTCACCCAGAGCATGTTGAAGAGGATGTGGAGCAGGCTGGCGTGAAGGTAGATCGCTGTCACCAGCGTCCACCAGCGTCCCCGGCCGAGCGCGTACGATCCCGTCATCCCGAGCACGTCCAGGGCGGGCATGCCCGGAGCGAGGATGTCGAACATGCCGCGTGGCCGCCCCAGTGATCCGGGAGACAGGGCGAGCGAGGCGAGGTAGGCCACGGCGCAGACGACGGTGACGGCGCGGGCGAAGTGCAGGCGGCCCACGAGCCGTCCCATCGCGGCGCCGAAGCCCCAGAGACCGGGGCGCCGGGCGCCGCAGTGAAAGCACACGTCCGCGTCCACGCGGTTGAGCTTGCCGCACGAGTAGCAGAGGCTGGACCCGGATGTCTGGCGGAACATGGACGGTGTCGCGGCGCGTCCGCCCAGCATACCTCACCCCTCGCGGCCGGGGCCGGCCCCCGGGCGATCGATGCCGCGACTCGCCTGCGGCGGGGGCTCGCCGGGAGATCATCGCACACGGGAGGCGCCGTGGCAGGGGATCGCGCCCGGGCCTCGGGCCCTGATGCCGCCCGGGCTCCGCAAACGAGCCCCGCGCCCGGAGGCGGTTACAGGTGCGTGAGGGTCTCCCGCGGATGCGGCTCCTGGCGCAGGCGCCGCTCGAGGATCTCGCGGGCCAGGCCGCGACCGCCAAGGCCGAAGGCCAGGGCGAGCGACAGGATGAGGCCGCCGAAGGTGATCCCGAAGGCGACCAGCACCATCTCCTTCGCGATCCCGAGATGGGTCACGGCCATGGCCGCCGCGAACAGGAGCACGCCCCAGTGCGCGGCGCGAGCGAGATGACGGGCCTCCGGGACGCCCGCGTTGACGGCGGCGATGAGAACGCTCTGGCGCAGGAAGTTCGCCAGGAGCCAGCCCACGAGCAGGATGAATCCGGCGCCGAGAGCGCTCGAGACCCATCCGAAGACGAGCTCGGTGATCCGCCCCCTTCCCGTCCCGGCCAGGGCGTCGATCGCGAGCGTGGCGAACAGGGCGAAGATGCCCCAGAAGATGACGCCCGCCACGACGTGCGATGGCGGGCGCCGGATCCCCGCGCGCCGCAGGGCCGCCCCCACTCCCCAGATCTCCGCGCGCGCGTCCAGCCTGAAGGCGCGAGCGAATCGAACCAGAGTGGTCCGCGCTGCCCAGGCCAGGGCGAGGCCGACGGCCAGCAGCGTCAGCATGGCGAGGACGGCGGGCAGGACTGCGATCACCCGGACCTGGAGATCGCCCAGCGCTGCCCACACCAGGTCACCCCATGTCTCGGTCATGGCCAACTCTCCTCGCCGGACCCGAACCCCGGCCCAGGGCTGTTGCCGTCGGCCCGGGTCACCGGCTCACCCGCCGGGCCCGTCGGTGCCCCGGAGCTCGGTCTCGAGGGCGACGAGGAAGCGATGCACGATGCCCACGTCCTCCACCCAGCGGAGCGCTGCGCTCCGGCGTGGTCCCGATCCCACGCGCACGGTGATTCCCTTCCCGCGCAACGCCTCGAACGCCCGCTCGTCCGTCTCGTCGTCGCCGAGAAAGACGACGGCCGGCTCCGGCGCCCCTGGATCCGGTCGCAGGTGATCCCGGAGCCAGAGGGCACACTCCCCCTTGTCCCAGGACACCCGCGGCAGCAGCTCGATCACCTTCTTGCCCGACTGGGTGACGAGCCGCGGGCCGTGCTGATCGCGGAGCCGCTCCACCTGGAAGAATACCTCGGCCAGGTCCGACGGATAGGCCCGGCGATAGTGGACGCTCACGCACAGGTCCTTGACCTCGATCTCGACGCCGCGCAGGCCGCCGAGCTTCCGGTCGAGCTCGGCGCCGAGTTCGTTGACGAGGGGCCGCGCCGCCGTGGCCGCCGGGTGAATGAAGTTCAGCGTTGGCCCCTCGATCATCAGGCCGTGACACCCGGCATACGTCAGCTCCGGGATGTCGACGTGCTCCCGCACGTCCGACAGGCCGCGGCCGGAGATCACGGCCACGTCGACGCGGGGAATCGTGGCAAGCCGGGCCAGCGTGGCCCGCACCCCGGGGGCGAGCCGCGCCGCGGCCGGCGTCATCACGATGGGGGTCAAGGTTCCATCGTAATCCGTCATCAGCAGAAGGCTGCCGCGATCGCCCATTCCTTGCATCACCTCGGCAACCAGCGCCTCGGGTAGCGAGGGAGCTCTCATTCGTGCCGTCCTTTCATATGGTGGGAGGTGGCTGCACTACGAGGGCCCAGGGCCTCCCTCCGGGTGACGTCGCGCAGCATGTCGACCAGCTGGGCAACCCGGAACGGTTTTTCGAGGTATCCGGCCGCGCCTCGCCGCATGGCCTCGGTGTGTGTTGCCGCCCCGCCGAAGGCGGTCACCAGGATCACGGGCACCCCGGGGTGGCGGCGCCCGATGCACGAGACCAGATCGAGACCGTTGGCGCCCGGCATCTCCTTGTCGACGACCACGACATCGGGCTGCAGGCCCTCGATCGAGGGGATGGCCTGCTCGCCGCCCGCCTCCTCGTGGACGCGGAAGCCCTCCCGGGTCAGAAGGTCCCGCAGTACCGCACGCATCTCCGGGTCGTCGTCGATCACCATGACGAGCTGCGGGGTCCCCGACCCGGAACTCCGGTCGTCCGCCGAGGCGATGCCGTCCATCGACGGATGCGGGCTGCAACGCCGGGGCCAACGCCGCGGCCGGCCAAGTGCGGCCGAACTGAGCGTTTCGGCCGCCTTCGGGGCCAGGGATCGATGTGGCCCGCACCGATGGTGGCGACATTGTGTCGCCGGGACGACATGTTGTCTCCGGCACGAACACGCCGGGACCGACCCCCGGGCGTCAGGGAGCCGTGGGCCGGCCGTGCCGGGCGCCCGCCTCCTCGAGTCTGTCGAGAAGGGCGCTCGCGTGGAGCTGGAAGGGCCTGAGGTGCTCGCGGGGGACAGGAGCGCCGGGGATGAACTTCTCGGTCAGCGGGTTCACAAACCGCCCGTTCTTGATCACGCGGTAGTCGAGGTGGGGGCCGGTGGACAGTCCGGTGGATCCGACGCGTCCGATGATCTCGCGCTGGCGCACGCGCTGCCCCCGCCTCACGTGGGCCCGGGACAGGTGGTTGTACATCGTGCCGTAACCCCGGGCATGGCGAAGGGTGATGCTCATCCCGTAGCCTCCGCGCCACCCGGTGAACTCGACGACGCCGTCGGCCACCGCCCGCACCGGCGTACCCACCGGGGCCCCGTAATCGATGGCGAGGTGGGGCCGCAGCCCGCCGAGGATGGGATGCCGCCGCGCGTGCGAGAAGCCGGAGGTGATCCGCGTGAAGTCGAGCGGGGCGCGCAGGAACATCTTGCGCACCGAGCGCCCGTTCGCGTCGTAGAAGTCCGCGCGGCCGCCAGGACCGGCGAACCGCACCGCCGTCATGGGAGCGCGGCCCGCCGTCTCGTACCGGGCCACGAGGATGTCGCCGTATCCGGCGAAGACCCCGTCGACGTATCGCTTCTCCACGAGGGCCCGGAACCGGTCGCCGGGAAGCGCGTCCGCGGCGAAGTCGAAGTCCCATTCGAACAGCCCCACGAAGCGGGCGGCGAGCAGCGCGCGCTCGCCGGCGCGCTCCATGCTGGCGAACAGGGAATCGTCCACCTGGCCGCCCACGAACTCGACGCGCGTCTCCACCGGGACCCGCACCCGTTCCGCCGTCCACGCCGCGCCGCGCTCGTCACCGAACCGCTGGAGCGCGTAGCGCTCGGTGACCGATCGCCAGTGTGTCGCCCCCGTCGCGCCGCCGTCGGCCCCGCGCGCGATGGTGATGCGCTCGCCGGGGCGCAGCCGGCGGAGGTCGACCACGCGCCCCAGCGCGGCGGTCAGGCCCGCGGCGTCCTCGCCGGAGACATCGGCGCGGCGCAGGGCGCCCTCGAGCGTCTCGCGCGCCCGCAGGACGACCTCGATCGGAGCCGGGTCCGGCTCGACGGGGATCTCGGGGCCGGGGAGCGCCGACTCCGGCGCGGACACGGCGGGCTCGCCGACGGGCGCGGAGCGCTCGCCGCGCGTGCCGAGGCCGAAGAGAGCGAAGGCCGCGATGACGCACGCGGCGACGATCGTGACGAGGAGTCGCATGGCGTCGGAGTTGAAGATAGCCCAGGCGCTCGCGATCGCCAAAATTCGCGTGGGGATTGTCCCCGTCGGCGTCGTTCGTACCACTTGTCATGCCCTAGAATGGGCGCGCCTTATCCGCACGCCCCGCTGGACATCCCACCGGGCGACGCCGCCCGGTGGCCGCGATTGCTCGCGTGCCGGCGAGGGCCCCGTCGTTTGCGTCGCCTCGATGCTAGTATGCCCTTCCGATGGCGGATGTCGATCCGGCGCAGGCGGAGGTGGAGGCGCTCCTCGCCCTCGTGGCGAGCCGGTACGGCGCCCGGCTCGAGCCCGAGCAGATGGCCGACGTGCGTCGAATCGTGG
>DATKEI010000301.1:0-10339 GCA_035544455.1 Binatia bacterium
CAGGCGAAGCCCGGTGGCGGCCACCAGGTGCGCGTAGTCGGGGATGCGGTAGCCGATCTCGTGCAGCGTCGTGTTTCCGCCGCGCAGCGCCTCGAGCGCGCCGAGCATCGCGAACACCGCGTTCTCCTCGGCGCTCAGGAGCTCCGTCACCGTCGTCGGGAAGCGGAGGGTGGACGGGAACCCGAAGTCCTCCTGGATGCCCCGCGCCACCGTCAGCCAGAGGTGCGTGTGACAGTTGACCAGCAGCCCGGGGAAGACGGCCTTGCTGTGGCATCGGCTCCTGGAGCGGTTCGTGTCTGAGTACGGCCGATTACGTCACGGTGGTGGGGGCCCCGCGCGGGGGGGATCGCCGCCGGAGGGTGCGAGTGTTGCCTTGTACGAAGCCGGCTGGCCGTGTGAAGTCGCCACTCGATCCCTCCCTCTGAATTTCAGATCCGTTCCGTTCACGGCGCTGGCCGGTGACAGTGGGGCCGATCTCGCGAGGTTCCGTCAGCCTTATATTCGCGCTCGTCAAGGGCGAGGGGTTGATGCTCGCCGGCGCATGAGGGGATTCGAGGGGTGGGGCGCCATCTACGCGGCGGGGAGGCCAGCCGGCTTCATCACATCTTCGCCCTGCTGCACCAGCTGATCCGGGCGCTGGCCTCGGGCGGCGAGATCGCGGCGGCCGACCTGGTCGCGAAGCTCGGCGCCAAGGCCGAGACGGCGCGCGAGCTGGCCTACCGGCTCTTCACCCTCTGCGAGCGCAAGAAGCGCGCGGCGGACGCGCTCGCCTACAACGGGGCTGGTGCAGAGCTCGCCGGAGATCGTGCGGCTGACCCGCGAGGCCCGCAGAGCCGAACCCACCGAGCCCGGTCTGTTCGACGATGAGCAGGAAGAGTGAGCCCAATCTCTTGACAATAATCACGACAATACTGTCAATCGGACTTATTCTTGAGTACGATTATGATCGTGGAGATTGACAAAAAGTCCATCCGCACGCGCGCACTCGGCCTGATCTCGGAGGACGGCCACCGGGTCGCACCGCGCCTGGCCGCCGAGTTCGGCCTGTCACGCCAGGTGGCGAACGGCTACCTGCAATCGATGGTGCGCGAAGGCGTGATCGAGGGCGAGGGCACGACGCGCGCGCGCGTGTACCGGCTCAAGACCTTGACCGAGGCGGCGCGAGCCTACCCCCGCGAGGGGCTGCAAGAAGACCTGGTCTGGCGCGAGTCGATCGCGCCCGTCGTGGCGCGCCTGCCGGAGAACGTCCGCGACATCTGGCACTACGCGGCCACCGAGATGATCAACAACGCCATCGACCACTCGGGCGCGCCCGAGGTGCGAGTCAGCGTCGCGAAGAACGCGCTGTTCACGGAAGCCGTGGTGGCGGACGAAGGCGAGGGCATCTTCCTGAAGATTCAGCGGGCCTTTCGCCTGCACGACCCCCGCGAGGCCATCCTGGAACTGGCCAAGGGTAAGCTTACCACGGCGCCGGAGCAGCACACGGGCGAGGGCATCTTCTTCACCTCGCGGGCGCTGGATTTCTTCGAGATCGAGTCGCACCACCTGCGCTTCAGCCACGCGCCGAGGGCCGACGATGCCATCGCGGAGCAGGCCCACGACACGCCGGGCACGCGCGTGCGGATGCGCCTGGCCAACGACAGCCCGCGCCTCCTGCGGGAGGTGTTCGACGCGTTCACGGACCCCGAGGAGAACACCTTTGACAAGACGGTTGTGCCCCTGCGCCTGGCCCAGTACGAGGGCGAGAAGCTCGTCTCGCGATCGCAGGCCAAGCGTGTGGCGCATCGTTTCGAGCGCTTCAAGCGCGTAGAGCTGGACTTCGCCGGCGTGTCGGAGATCGGGCAGGCGTTCGCGGACGAACTGTTCCGCGTGTTCGCGGCGGCCCACCCCGCGATCCGGATCGTCCCGGTCAACACCGGGCCCGCGGTGGCCCAGATGATCCGCCGCGTCACGGCCGCAGGCTCCGCGTCGAATGGCCTGACGAGTAGCCCATGAGCCGCCTGCGCTTGCCCGAGGGCGATGACCATCCGGACGCTGCCCACAAGCACCTCCTGGACGCAGAGTCGCTCCTCGCCCAGCAGCGGCCCGACGGCGCGGCCTACCTGAGCGGTTACGTCGTGGAGTGTGCGCTGAAGAGCCTGCACGTCCTGGAGACGGGCCGAGGACTGCGAGAACACGATTTCGGATCGCTCGTGCAGCAAATCAGCGCGGTCGCCACGGTCGCGGGAGCGAAGACCGCGAAGTACCTGGGTCGAGCCACGAGAGGCGTGCTGACGTCCGCCATCGGTGGCTGGACGCCGGCCATGCGCTATCACGCGCCCGCCATGGCGCTCGACGATGCGCAACGCTGGCATGCTTGCGCACGGAACGTGTTCCGGGAGACGGTTCACCAAATGAGACTGGACGGGGTGCTGTGACGACCTTCCTGCACTTCGACGAGGCCAAGCCCGCCGCCGAGATGACCCTCAAGGAGTGGCTCGGTCGGACGCCCCTGGTCACGAAGGCGTTGGTTGTCGTCGACCTCTTCGGCAAGCTCCGGCTGGCCATCTGGTCCTCTACCCCGCCCGACACCGTCAATCTCGAGCAAGAACTTCGAGCCAAGTGCGGCGCGTGGTGGAGCGGCGAGGTGCTGCACGTCGAGCAGGCCGACGCGGTCACCCGCAACCTCTATACGGAGACCTCGAGCCAGGGGCGACCAGATCCCGGCGAGCCACGCCTGGTCGTACTCGACCGTCACCGCAGCCGCACGGCGTGGTTCGTGGACGAGGCTGAGCCGCTCTGGCCCGCCCCCGATCCGCACCCGCCCATCGTCGTCTTCTACTCCTTCAAGGGCGGCCTCGGCCGCAGCACGATCCTCGCCTCGTTCGCGATCCAAAGCGCCCGGGCGGGCGAGCGGGTGTGCGTGCTCGATCTCGACCTCGATTCCCCGGGCGTGGGTCGGCTGCTGGCGGCCGATGCGGAAGGACTCACCGCCCCATGGGGCGTCGTGGACTTCCTCCTGGAGCGATCGGCCGGCGACGCACCCCTTTCCGACTACTACCATCGCTGCGATCGGGTCGCGAGCCCGGGCGAGATCATCGTCTTCCCTGCGGGACGCATGGACGACGCGTATCCCGACAAGCTGGCGCGGGTGGACATGGAAGAGGCGCCCCCGGCCCGTGAGAGCGGCCTGGCGAGGCTCCTCCAGCGTGTCCGCGACGAGTTGAGGCCCCGGTGGATCCTCCTCGATGCGCGCACGGGCATCTCGGAGTCGGCCGGGCGGTTGCTCTCCGGCATCGCTCACCTTCACGTGTTGCTGGGAACGACCCAGGATCAGAGCTGGCAGGGCTTGAACATCGTGCTGGATCGCCTGGGCAAGGAGCGCGTCCTGGCCGGCCGCGCCCAGGCCGAGGTGATTCTCGTTCAGGCGATGGTGCCCCCTGGAGAAGCGGGCAAGGTGGCGCGGGGGGTCTTCCAGGCCCGCGCCGAACGGGAGTTCACCGACCGCTATTACGCGGAAGCTGGCGATGAGGCCGCGGCCGCGCCCTGGAACACGCGCGACATCGACAGCCTGGACGCCCCGCACGTCGGCGTGCCCGTGGAGTACGACGCGAGGCTCGCGAGCTTCGGCGACGTCGCCGAGGTGGCCGAGCCCCTGGGCGCGGGTGCGTATGCCATGGTTGCCGAGCGCATCGCTGGGCGCTTCGCGCGGGAGACGGACGTATGAGCCCGTGGAACGATCGGCGGCGAGGTCTGCTCCAGACACTACAGAACATCGGCGGCGCCGGCCAGGCCGAAGGTGAGCGGCAGGAGAGAATCGCGCCCGGGTTCTATCCGGTGACCGAGCACCTGCGTCTGTTGGATCCAGAAGTCGTGCTGGTCGTCGGCCCCCGTGGCGCCGGCAAGACCGAGATCGCGCGAGTACTGACCGACGCCGATCTCTACAAAGCCGTGTCCCGTCACGCCCCGATGGTCCGTCTGCCGTCAGGCGCCTCGAAGTGGACCGCAGCGCACCCTTCCGCCGCGGAAGGGTTCGAAGTCGTGGGCCTACGTTCCTTTATCCAATCCCGGGGGGCTGCCACCGAAACCCTCAGGGATCTGTGGTTCGCGTACCTCGCCCGAACGCTCGGAAACGAGCTGAACGAAGAGGAGAAAGCCGGTCTCGACACCCTGATCGAACCCCAGGGCGCCGAGATCGACGCCATCGCGACGGCCTTCGCGGGGTTGGCCACGCGACCCGTCGTCGCTCTGGACCGGCTCGACGCCAGGCTGAGCCGCGAGGATCGCTACGTGTTCGTCACGTATGACGAGCTGGACATACTCGGAGCGGGTGACTGGCCCCTGATCGAAGCCGGCGTCCGAGGCCTCGTGGCGTTCTGGGCCGCCTACGCGCGGCGCTGGAAGCGCATCCGCGCGAAACTCTTCCTGCGCACCGACCTTTACGAACGGCACGCCCGGGCTGGAGGCGCCGACCTGGCCAAGCTCGCCGCCGGGCGCGTGGATCTCGTGTGGAACGACCGTGACCTGTACGGGCTCCTGCTCAAGCGCCTGGCCAACCTCGACGACGATCTTGCCCGCTATGTGCAGTCTGTGAAAGGAATCGAGTGGGTCGAAGACCCCGAGCTTGGAAAAATCCCGCAGCTTCGCCAGTGGCAGGATGCCCGGCCGGTCGTGGAGCGCATGGTCGGCGCGCACATGGGGGCCAACCAGAAGAAGGGGCTCGTGCACCGCTGGCTGATCGATCACGTTCGCGATGGCCTGGGCCGCGCTCTCCCAAGACCCTTCGTGCATCTGATCGAGGAGGCCGCTCGACAGGAGCTCGCGCACTTCGGAACCCTCAGGGAGCCGCGGCTGCTCGAACCGGCCTCGCTACGCCGCGCGCTCGATCGCGTGTCCAATGACCACGTCGCGCAATCGCACGACGAATGGCCGTGGCTGAATGTGGTGAAGACCAGGCTCGCGGAGAGCGCCTTGGTGCCATGGGAACGGGAGCGCGACGTCAGCAAGCTGCTCGAGGGACTCACGGGAACGGCTGGTGTCAGCGCGCCCCCCTACGAAGGCCGTGAGCTGCTCGAGTACCTGCTCGAGATCGGGATCCTGCGTCGCCGCCCAGACGGCCGGGTCGATGCACCGGACCTGTTCCTATCCGGTCTCGGGCTCAGGCGCAAGGGCGGCGTCAGCAAGCGCGGCTGAAGAGCCAGGGAGTCCGAGGCATGGCCATCAAGGACACCAGGTTCTGTTCTCTGCCGTCGGCGCCCCGGAGAGGGGTGCGGGCTCACGCGGGGGCACACGCCGATCAGTGCCGCGATCGCATCCGCTGCCGACTGGGGCGCCTTGCGATCTACGCCCGGAGGCGGTCGCGGAGGCCGTCGCCGATGAGGTTAATCGAGAGGACCGCCAGCATCAGCAGGAGGCCGGGGAAGAGGACGATCCAGAAGCCGATCTGCACGTAGGCCCGCCCCTCCGCCATCACATTGCCCCAGCTCGGGATGTGCGGCGGTGTGCCCGCCCCCAGAAACGAGAGGTACGACTCCACCAGGATGGCCGAGGCGCAGATGTGGGTCGCCTGGACGATGAGTGGGGCGACCAGCGCGGGCAGGATGTAGTACGCGAGGATGCGCGGCGTGCCGGCGCCGACCGCCCGCGCCCCTTCCACCATTGTCCGCTCCCGCAGGCTGAGCACCGCGGACCGCACCACGCGGACGATGCGCGGGATCTCCGGCACCACCAGGGCGACGATGACCGTCCCCACGCTCGCCCGGACGAGCGCCATCAGGGCCAGGGCGAGGAGCACGGCGGGAATCGCCATCATGCCGTCGACCACCCGCATCACCACCGCGTCGAGGGGCCGGTAGTAGCCGCTGACGAGCCCCACCGCCGTCCCCAGGATCAGGCTGACGATGGCCACCGTCACCCCAACCCGGAGGGAGATCCGCCCGCCGTACAGGGTGCGCGCGTAGACGTCGCGCCCGTAGTGGTCCGTCCCGAAGGGGTGCTCGGCCGAGGGGGCGCGCAACCGGGTGGCCGGGCTCATCTGCACGGGATCCCGCGCCGTCCACAGCGGGGCCCCGAGCGCGCTCGCCACCACGAGAGCGAGGCAGACCAGGCCGCCGACCAGGGTGGGATTCCGGGCCAGGAATCGGCGGGCCGCAGGCGCGGAGGGCGGGGGGACGGCGTCCAGGGCGAGGCCGGCGGTGGCGGCCATCAGTACCGGATCCGGGGGTCGAGGGCGAGGTACAGCAGGTCGATCACCAGGTTCACGAGCACGTACACCCCGGCCACGAGCAGGATGACCGCCTGGATGACGGGGTAGTCGCGCCGCAGGATGGCGTCCACGGTGAGCCGCCCGATGCCGGGGATGGCAAAGACGCTCTCCGTCACCACCACCCCGCCGATGAGCAGGGCGATCCCGACCCCGATGATGGTCACCACCGGCAGGCTCGCGTTCTTGAGGGCATGGCGCAGGAGCACGGACGGCGAGGCCAGACCCTTGGCGAAGGCGGTGCGGATGTAGTCCTCGCGCAGCACGGTGAGCATGCTGGCCCGGGTCATCCGCGTGATGAGCGCCAGGTACACAAAGCCCAGGGTGAGCGTGGGCAGGATGAGCTGGCGGAGAAACGGCCACAGCCCGTTCCGGATCGGCACGTAGCCCTGGACGGGCAGCCAGCCGAGCTGGACGGCGAAGAGCCAGATGAGGAGGAAGCCGAGCCAGAACACCGGCATCGAGAAACCCGACACCGCGGCCACCATCACCGCGCGGTCGATCCAGCTGCCCTGCTTCCAGGCGGCGAGGACCCCGAGCGGCACCGCGACGAGGACAGCGAAGAGCATGGTCAGGGTGGCGAGGGCCAGGGTGGGCTCGATGCGCTGCTTGATCAGCGTGGCGACGGGCAGGCCCGAGAAGATCGACGTGCCGAGGTCGCCCCGCAGGAGGCTCCCGAGCCAGAGTCCGAGCTGGACGTGCAGCGGCCGGTCCAGGCCCAGGGCGGCCCGGATGCGGGCCACGTCGTCGGGGGAAGCGTAGTCGCCCGCGATGACCGCCGCCGGGTCGCCGGGCGTCAGCCGCAGGAGGGCAAAGACGAAGAGGGCCACCACCCCCATGACGGGGATGGTGGCCAGTAGCCGGCGGAGCACGAGAGACAGCATCAGGCCTCGACGGACACGTTCCAGTATAGGCTGGCGGGGAAGGTGAGCACGCCGCGCACGGTCTTCCGGTAGGCCGTCGGCTGCGTGTACTGCCCCCACGGCACGTAGGGCACCTCGTCGTAGGCGAGGACCTGGACCCGCTCGGCGATCTGCTTGCGCTTGGCCGGATCGGTCTCGCGGATCCAGGCGGCCCGCAGCGTCTCCATCTGCTCGCTGCAGGACCAGCCGAACCAGGCGGCGTCGCAGGCGCCGGAGAGCCCGGCGTTGACGGCGGGGGTCATCACGTCGGCGGAGATCCAGGTGGCGGGGATGATGTTCCAGCCGCCCGCCGACGGGGGATCCTTCTTGCCCCGGCGGGCGATCATGCTCGCCCAGTCGAGCGCCTGCAAATCCGCGTTGACGCCGATCCGCGCCAGCAGCTCGCGGGTGACGAGCGCGGAGGCGTGCAGGGCCGTGTTATCGGCGGCGTCCAGGACGACCACGGGCTTGCCGTCGTAGCCGCTCTCCTTCATGAGCTGGCGGGCCCGCTCGAAGTCGGGGCGGCCCGGGGCGCCGGCCGCCGTCTCGTACGGAAGCCCGCACATGAAGTAGCTCGGGCACTGGCGATAGTACTTGGCGTCCCCCACCACGGCCTGCAGGTACATCTGCTGGTCGACCATGTGCAGCAGGGCCTGGCGCGCCTTCTTGTTGTTGAAAGGCGGGTGGAGGTGATTCGGCCGGAGCCAGCCCTGGGTCCCCGCCGGGTTCTTGACGAAGACGGTGATGTTCGGGTTCTTCTCCAGGCGCGAGGCGAAGTCCACGGGGGGGTTGTCCCACCAGTCGATCTCGCCCGCCTCGAGGGCGGCCATGGCCGTGGCCGCGTCAGGGATGTACCGCGCGACAACCCGATCCACGTACACGCGCTTGCCGCCGGCCGCCCCGCTCGGCGGCTCGTTGCGCGGCACGTAGTCCGGGTTCCGCGCGTAGACGACCTGGTTGCCGGGCTGCCACTCCTCCTTGACGAACCGGTAAGGGCCGGAGCCCACGACCTCCTTGATCTGCTCGTTGGCGTCGACGGCGGCGATGCGGGCCGGCATGATGAACGGCACATTGCTCGAGGGCTTGCCGAGGGCGTCGAGGACCGGCCCGAACGGGGCCTTGAGCTCGAGCGCAAGCGTCTTGGCGTCCACCGCCTCGAGCTTGCCGGTGGCGGCCATGAGGAGCTTGCCGAGCGAGTCCTTCTTGCCCCAGCGCCGGAGGGACACGGCGCAGTCTTCCGCCGTCACCGGCTGCCCGTCGTGAAACTTGAGCCCGTCGCGCAGGGTGAAGGAGTACTTCATCCCGTCCTTGCTGACGGTGTAGCGGTCCACCATCTGCGGCTTCACCTGCAGGCTCGCGTCGCTCGCGAAGAGCGTGTCGTAGATCAGGTAGGCGTGGTCGCGGGTGACGTACGCCGTGGTCCAGATCGGGTCGAGGACCTTGAGATCGGCGATGGGGATGATGCGAATGGCGCCCCCCCGCCGCTGCGCGTGCACGAACGGACCCCGGGCCACCACCGCGCCTGCCGCTGCCGTGCCCACCAGGAACTGCCGCCGATTGATCCGGCTCATGGACTCTCCTCCCTGTCGTGTCTCCGAGTTCTCGTCCCTGCGCTCCGCCTGGACTCCTCTCCCTCCCCATTCCCTCTCCCTGGCCAGCGAGAGGGCCGGGGTGAGGGTCGCGCTTCGAGCGAGCACATCGGCCCTGATCGAGCGCGCCCCTCACCCCGCCCTCTCCCCAGGGGGAGAGGGATCTGTGCCGACCCCGGAACGTCAGGCCAGAGTTCCTCGAACCTGGGTTTCTGAGCCCCGCGCAATCGGGTGACAGGTCCGCACGAGGGAACCTTCGTCACCCCAGCGCGCGAGCATCAGTAGCCGAAGGCCAGACTGGGCTAGCGAGTCTCGATGTTCACGCGCCGGCCGGACCTATTCATGAACGCGCGTTCCGCGTGCTGCGCGCCCCCTCACCCTGTCCATCCCTCCCGGCCCACTCCGGGGGCGAGGGAACCGCAACGACTCCCTCGCCCTCGGCGCCCTCGGAGAGGGAGAGGGCCGGGGTGAGGTAGGCGTCTGGTCCGCCCATAGTCCGGGCCAGGCCGAGGCTCCCCGTCGGGCAGGCCTGGGCTACGCCGCGCCCGTCGGGCCGGGCCGTCCGGGCAGCCGGATCCGGAAGGGCACGTCGGGGTATCGATCCACGAGGGCATGCCATACCCGGTGCCCGATCTCCTCGGCGCGCGCCACCACGTCGGCCTCGTCGATGGTCAGGACGCGGCGGTCCCGCATCAGCCACCGCCCGTCGACCATCACCGACTCGACGTCGCCGGCCTGGCCGTTGTGGACGAAGGCCGAGACGATCCTGAGCGTCGGCACCAGATGGGGCCGCCGGGCATCGACGAGGACGAGGTCCGCGCGCTTGCCCACCTCGATGCTACCGACCTCCGCGCGGAGCCCGAGGGCGGCCGCCCCGTTGCGGGTCGCCCAGTGGAGCACGTCCTCGGGCTGCGGATTCTCGGCGTCCTGGCGGATCACGCGCTCCATGAAGAGTCCGGTGCGCATGACCTCCACCATGTCGTGGGCCATGTTGTCCGACCCCATGGCGATGGTGCAGCCCGCCGCCTCGAGGGCGGCGATGGGCGGAGCCGAGGCGCGGCGGGCGGCCATGGCCGCGTTGTGGGAGACATACGCCTGGCCCCGCCCGAGCAGGGCAACCTCGGAGGGCGCCATGAACCGGCAGTGGGCGGCCACGAGGCGCGGGCCGAGGAAGTCCTGCTGGAACAGATACTCCGTGGGCCGGAGCCCGCGCACCCGCATGACCGCCTCCACCTCCCACTGGCTCTGGTTCAGGTGGATCGTGGTCCCGACGTCCCGCCGCGCGGCGAGCTCGCCCACCGCGCGCAGGAGGCCGGGCGAGCACGCCTCGGGGGCGTGGGCGGCGGCGATGCACGTGAGCCGCCCCTTGTCCGCGCCGTGCCAGCGCGAGATCACGTCCTCCACCGCGCCGAGCGTGCGCTCCCCGCGGGCGGGCGAGAACTCGAACCGCCCCTCGCGAAGGCCGGCGGGCTCGAGGTCGCTCGAGCTCTGGCCGAACACCAGGCGAAGCCCGGTGGCGGCCACCAGGTGCGCGTAGTCGGGGATGCGGTAGCCGATCTCGTGCAGCGTCGTGTTTCCGCCGCGCAGCGCCTCGAGCGCGCCGAGCA
>DATKEI010000302.1:0-11243 GCA_035544455.1 Binatia bacterium
GGTGATGGCAGTCGGGATCCGGCCCGGGAGCGACTCGTGGCTGCTCGCCATCTGCCTCTCCCGCGTGGGCGCCTACATGGTCTACATCGTCTACGCCGCGACCCTGCCCGTGCTCCAGCGGGACTGGCACCTGTCGGGCACGGCCGCGGGCAGCATCGCCTCGAGCTTTCAGGTCGCGTACGCGGTGTCCCTGATGGGCTGCTCGGAGCTGGCCGACCGCGTCGGCGCCCGGCGCGTCTTCCTGCTCGGGACGCTGGCCTCGGCGGCGGCGGCCGCCGTGTTCGCCCTGTTCGCGCGCGACTACTGGTCGGGCCTGGTGCTCTACACGATCCTGGCCCTGGCTCTCGGCGGCACCTACACCACGGGGATCCTGCTCATAGCCGAGAACGTGCCGGTGGCCCGGCGGGGGAGGGCGATGGGGTTTTTCCTCGGGGGCCATTCGCTCGGCCTGGCCCTGGCCCTCGTGCTCACCGGGATCGCGGTGCCCATCGGCGGTTACCCGCTGGCGTTCGCTGCGATCTGCGCGGGACCGGTGGTGGGCGGGCTCATGGCGTGGGGCGCCGTCCGGGGTACGCCCAATCGCGTGACGGCCCGGGCCGGGGGGGAGCGATTCACGGGGGCGGTGCTGCACAACCGCCCGGCCATGCTCGTGATCGCCGGCTACACCGCGCACTCCTGGGAACTCCTGGGCATGTGGGCATGGACGCCGGCGTTCCTCGCGGCGTGCTTCATCGCCGCCGGTGCGGATCTGACGCGCGCGACGGGCCTCGGCTCCTACATGACGTCGCTCTTTCACATGACCGGCGTGCTGGCCTCGGTGGCCGCGGGTCTGCTCGCCGACCGCCTCGGGCGGACACCGGTGATCTTCGCCATGGCGAGCCTCAGCATGTTCTGCTCCTTCGCCTTCGGCTGGCTGATCGGCGGCCCGGTGTGGATCGTGGTGGCGGTCGGGCTGGTCTACGGCTTCGCCGCGCTCGGCGATTCCCCGATCTACTCGACGGCCATCACGGAGGTCGTTGCCCCCGCCTACCGCGGGGCTGCCCTCGCTCTGCGGTCCCTCGCCGGCTACGGCGCGGGGGCGGCGGCCCCGCTCGTCTTCGGCGCCATCCTCGACCTGTACGGGGGCCTGGGCGCCGGGCGGGAGGCCTGGGGATGGGCCTTCGCCAGCCTGGGCCTGGCCGGCGCCGCCGCCGTGCTGGCGGCGGTGGCGCTTCACCGGCTCCCGGCCGCCCGCGCCCTGACGACGGGACGCGAGCGGCCCGCGGTCCAGGGAGGAGGCTGAGCATGCAGGCCCGACCGGCGGCGATCGCGGATGCGGACGCCATCGCCCGCATCGACAACCAGGAGATCGAGGGCCGCATCGCGACGTTCGAGACGCGGCCGCGCCTCCACGAGGACGTGGCGCGGTGGTTCGACGGGACGCATCCCGTCGTGGTGAACGGAGGCCATGGCGGCGCCGCCGCAGGTCAGGCGAGCCGCGGCCGCACGCGCTCGGCGAAGGCGTCCATCTGCGCCTCGAGATCGGCGCCATCGGCGGCGAGGAACTCCAGCACGAGGTGCTCCACCCCGCACCCGGCCAGCTCGGCGATCTGCTCGACGAGGGCGGCCGGCTCGCCGGCCAGCACGCGCCCGGCGTGCGTGGAGAGCGGGGCGCCCTCGCCGGGGCGCAGGACGCGAACGTCGTTGCGCAGCGTGATGGCCGGGACGTCGGCCCGGCCCCGGGCCTGGCTGAGCCGCGCCAGCTCGGCCCGGCCCGCGCGCAGTTCCTCGGGCGGGCGGTTGATCGGGTGCCAGGCCGCCCCGAACTCGACCGTGCGGCGAAGCGCGGCCCGGCTGTGTCCCCCGACCCAGAGGGGCGGGTGCGGCTTCTGCACGGGCTTGGGCTCGAACACCAGGTCGCTGAACGTGGTGTAGGTCCCCGCGAAGACGGGCTCGCGCCGCGTCCAGAGCTCCTGCATCGCGCGGAGGTGCTCGTCGGTCATGGCGCCGCGCTCGGCGAAGGGCACGCCCAGCATCGCACTCTCGGCGGCCACCCAGCCGGCGCCGATGCCGAGCACCAGCCGGCCCCCGCTCAGGGCGTCGAGGGTGGAGACCATCTTGGCCGTGACGACCGCGTTGCGATAGGGCACGATCAGCACGGTGGTACCGAGCTGCACCCGGCTGGTCGCGCCGGCGGCCACGGCCAAGGTCACGAGCGGGTCGAAGATGGCCTCGCCGAAGTTTCGCACGTTGGCGTGCGGCACCACGACGTGGTCGCTCACCCACACCGAGGCGTAGTCGAGCTGCTCGGCCCGCACCGTCGCGGTCCGGATGATCTCCGGGGTGGCCAGGTGGCGGCAGTTGGGGACCCAAACGCCGAACCGCATCGCGTCTCCTCCGGCCAGGAACAGAGTGCGCTGCACGGTGACTCTACACCAGGCCGCCCTCACCCCGACCCTCTCCCCAGGAAGACCGTGAAAGGGAGAGGGGAATCCGCCAGACTCGGACATCAGGCGCGGCAGGAGCCGATGGCCCAGCGAGGCGATGGCACAGTAACCCCTCGGGTCTGTCCGCGCGGTCTCCAAGCCCGCGGGACGCCCGCCCCGGGCTCACGTTCCGCGCACGGTGAGCCCGCGCGAGAGGGCCGCGGTGGCCTGGCGGTCGTCGTGGGTCCAGAACTCCAGCGGCTCGCCCTCCGCCTCGGTGGCCAGCACCTCTGCGGTGGCGACGTGGATCGCGTCGAGCGCGCGCACGTTCACGGCGAACGAGCTCCTGGCGCGAAGGATCACCGCGCCGTCGATGGGGGCCAGGTCCAGCATGGCGAGGAGGTCGCCGAGCTCCTTGCGTTTGACCGCCGTCCGGGCATCGTCGAGGTTGCCCAGCAATCGCTCCCGGTCCACCGCCCGGAACGCCTCGACCTCGACGAGCTGCGACGACACGACCCGGTCGCCGGCGGCGAGCGGGACCTCGGGCCCCGGCTCCCGGAACAGCACCCGGAGCACGGCGCTAGCGTCGACGTACTTCACTCGGATCCTCGCGCACCGCGGAAAGCGACGCCTGGACGTCCACGGGCCGATCGAGGGCGGAGATCCTGAGAGCCGGCCAGTCCTGCGTGCCGAGCCGGAGCCGACCCTCCCGGGCCAGCCGGTCGCGCCATGAGACCACCTCGGCCTGCGGCGGGCCCAGCTGGGCGATCGGCTCGTCTCGATCCTTCACCAGGATCCGCGATCCGCGGGACGCCATGCGAAGGTACTTGCTGAGATGGGCCTTGAGCTCCGTCACATTGATGGCCTTCATGGCCACATTATCTGACCATCATGGACTGGTAGCAAGCGCGCGCCGCCGGAGCGTCCGGCCACCCGATGGGGGCTGGCGAGCGTGCGCCCGCCGAGCGCGAGGAGGGGTGTCGTTGACGGCCGCGATGGCCCGATGCGTCAATGCGTCGCCGCCGCGGAGAGGACGCCGCGCATGGCCGCCGCGCACCGGAGCAGCACGCTCCGGCGAGGCGGCCCTGGGATCTCGATCAGGCGCTCGCAGGCCTCGGCGTCCACCGGGGAATCGACATCCGTGACGGCGGTCCTCGCGGTCCAGGGTCGCCCGGGAAGAGGCGACATGGCGAGCGCTGAGTGGCGGGCTCACGGCATCGGGCCGGCGTCCCGCGCCCGGCCCCGGAGGGCGCGGGTGTCCTCGGCGCGCAGATCCATCGAGACGGGGTCGATCGCCACCCCGTAGTCCTCGCGCGCGCGGGCGAGCGACACGTAGCCGAGGAGCACGTCGGCGAGCACGTGCTCGTGCGCGCGCTCGCGCGGGGGGCCGTACCCCCCGCCTCCGGGTAGTTCGAGGGTGATGACGGTGCCCGGCGGCACGAGCCGGCTCAGCTTGGGCTGGACGTCGACGCCACCGCTCGCGCTGAGCCGGCCGGGCGCGCCCGCGCCCCCGCCACACAGACCCGGCGCGGGATGGTGCACGCGCTCGTAGAGCCCAGAGAACAGGTATTCGCGGTCCGTCCGCACCTCGAACTCGATGGTCTGCCCGAGCCCGCCCCGGAAGGTGCCTGCCCCGCCCGAGTCGGCGCGAAGCTCGCGGCGGCGGATGACGATCGGAGCCACGCTCTCCATCACCTCGGATTGCACCCCGGCGACCCCGCTGGGATACGCGGTGGCGGAGAGCCCGTCCTGGGTGCCGAGCGCCCCGGTGCCGCCCGCGGAGAACCACGAGAAGGAGAAGTAGCGGCCGGTGCCGCGTTCCTCACCCGCGATGTGCGTGTCCCAGAGCCCGTCGGCCCCGGGCGCCATCACCCGGGAGGGCAGGACGCCGGCCAGCGCCCCCATGACCGCGGAGGGAAGGAAGTGACCGACGAGGTGGCGCCCGCCCACGGCGGCCGGGAAGCGCGCGTTCAGGATGCTGTCCGCGGGCGCGGTGACGGTGACGGGTCCGAAGCTTCCCGCGTTGTTGGGCACGTCCGGGGCGATGGCGCACTTGACGCCGTACGTGGTGTAGGCGTGCGTGTAGTTCAGGCACACGTTGATGCCCAGGCTCACCGGGGCGGAGGAGCCGGCATAGTCCACGGTGAGGTGGTCGCCAGCGATCCTCACGGCGGCGCGCAGGGCGATCGGCGCGCCGGCGCCGTCGATGGTGAGTGCGAACGGATACGTCCCATCGGGCAGGGCGCGGATGCGCGCTCGCATGGCGGCCCCGGTGCGCGCCACGATCTCGTCGGCCAGCGCCTCGATGTCGCGAAGGCCAAGCTCGTCGAGCACGGCCAGGAGCTGCCGCCCGCCCACGTCGTTGGCGACCACCTGCGAGTGGAGGTCGCCGAGGACCTCGTCCGGGGTCCGGACGTTGGCGGCGATCAGCTCGTAGACGGCGTCCACGGGCCGGCCCTCAGCGTGGAGCCTCATCATCGGGATGAACAGCCCCTCCTCGAACACCGAGCGCGAATCGGCGGAGAGGCCCCGGCCGCCGATGTCGAGGGCGTGACAGCAGCTGGCGAAGAGGGCCACCGCGCGGTTGCCGCGGAAGACCGGTGTCGCCACCGTGATGTCGTTGAGCTGGGACGCCGTCTTCCAGGGGTCGTTGGTGATGAGCACGTCGCCAGGCCTGAGGGTGTCGACGGGGAACCGGTCGAGGAAGTGCGCCATGCCGGTGGCCATGGAATTGATGTGGCCGGGGGTTCCCGTCACCGCCTGCGCCACCATCCGGCCCCGGCGATCGAAGACGCCGGCGGACAGGTCGCCCGCCTCGCGCACGATCGACGTGAACGACGAGCGCATGAGGGCCGCGGCCTGTTCGTTCACCGTCGAGATCAGCCGGTTCCACATCACGTCGAGCAGGATCTGGTCGAAGGCCATCGCTCTCCTCCTGCAATGAACTCGGCGGCCGGGCTCGAGTGCCGAGTCAGACGTTCGTGGACTCGCGGCGCCGGGTGGGGTGGGGGTCCTCCCCGCGGGACCGTATCTTCTGCGGATGGCCGAAGCCACCCACCACCCCTCTCGTGGCCCCATTGAGTGCCGGTAGCGCTCAACGACACAGCGTGTCCCGCGGGGAGGGGCCCCCACCCCGCCCGGCGCTTTGTCGGCACATTTCTGACTCAGCACACTAGGGGCGGAGGTCGACGATGAGGGTTCCCCACTCGTCGCTGTGGGTGCGTGCCCCGGCGCCAAGCACCACGGTGGACTCGCGCTCCTCCACGATGGCGGGCCCTTCGATCGCGGTGCCGGCGGCGAGCGCATAGCGGTTGTACACGGGCACGGGCTCGAGACGCCGGCGCTCCGGCGCCCACGCCAGCCGCGCGCCCTTGCGCGCCGCCGCGGCGGAGGCGTCCGGGGCGGAGACCGCGCGGGGCAGGGTCAGCTGCGGCCGCGGCCCCGTGGCCACCACGCGCCAGGATACCGCGTCGATCGGTGCGGCGGCCACGGTGTGGCCGTAGAGCGCGCGATACGCGTCCTCGAAGCTCCGGCGGACCTCGTCGCGACGGCTCGCGTCGAGGCGGCCGGCCGGCAGCGGCACGCGGATCTCGTAGCCCTGCTTGCGGTAGCGCATGTCCGCCGAGCGCCGGAATGTCACCTCGTGACCGGGCACGGCCCGGCCGAGGATGGCGCGGCCCTCGTCCTCCATCTCCTCGAGGGCGCGGGCGACGGCGGGCCAGTCCAGGTCGTCCAGCTCCCCGGGCAGGGTGCGGACGAAGTCGAAGGCCATCGGCGCCACGAGGAAGCCCACGGTGGACATGACTCCGGCGCCACGCGGGCAGATCACGCTCGGACTGCGGAGGATCCGGGCCACGCCGTGGGCGTGCACCGGCCCGGCCCCGCCGAACGCGAAGAGGGGCAGGGCGCCCACGTCCTTGCCGCGCTCGACGGCGTGGATGCGCGCGGCCCCCGCCATGCTCTCGTTGGCGAGCTGATGGATGGCCCAGGCCGCCTCCTCAACGCCCAGCCCGAGCGGGCGCCCCACGCGTGCCTCGATGGCGCTCCGCGCGGCCGCGACGTCGAGAGGCATCTGGCCGCCCAGGAAGAAGTCGGGGTCGAGATAGCCGAGGACCAGATCGGCGTCCGTCACCGTCGGCTCGGTGCCGCCGCGCCCGTAGCTCGCGGGGCCCGGGCTGGCGCCGGCGCTCTCCGGGCCGACAACGAGGCGGCGCAGCGCGTCCACCCGCGCCACCGAGCCCCCCCCCGTGCCGATCTCGATCATCTCGATGACGGGCACCTTGATGGGGAGCCCGCTGCCCTTCTTGAACTGGTACTGCCGGTCCACCTCGAACTCGGGGGCGATCAGCGGCTCGCCCCCGGCGATGATGCAGGCCTTGGCGGTCGTGCCCCCCATGTCGAAGGACAGGAGGTCGGCGTGGCCGCAGACACGCCCGTAGTGGGCGGCGGCCAGGGCGCCGCCGGCGGGCCCGGACTCGATGAGGCGCACGGGGTAGCGGGCGGCGGTCTCGACCTCGCAGAGGCCACCCGTGGATTGCATCACGTACAGCTCGCCCGGCACCCCGGCCCGCCGGAGCCCGGCGCCGAGGCGGTGCAGATACGCTTCGGCCTGGGACTGGCAGTAGACGTTGGCCAGCGTGGTCGAGCTGCGCTCGTACTCGCGCAGTTCGCGCACGACCTCGCACGAGAGCGTCACCGCCACGTGGGGCAGGGCGCGCCGGATGGCATCGCCGAGCTGCCGTTCGTGGGCGTCGTGGGCGTAGGAGTGGATGAGACACACCGCCACCGCCTCCACCGCGTGGACCCTGAGATCCGCGAGCACGCGGTCGATCGCCGCGCGATCAAGGGGTGTGCGCACGGTGCCATCGGCCAGCACCCGCTCGTCCACCTCGAAGCGGAGCGAGCGGGGCGCCAGCGGGCGGGGCCGCCGGAGATGAAGGTCGTAGATGTCGTAGCGGTGCTCGCGGGCGATCTCGATGACGTCCCGGAAGCCGCGAGTGGTGACAAGGGCGGTGCGCGGCCCCCGCCGCTCGATGAGGGCATTGGTGAAGAGCGTGGTGCCGTGGATCACGTGGGCGACAGCAGCGGCCGGGACGCCGGCAGCCTCCAGCGTCAGCCCGAGGCCGGCCAGGACGCCGTCGTCGGGCCGCTCGGGCGTCGTCAGGACCTTGCCGACCTGGAAGGTGCCCCCGGCGTCGTCCACCAGGATGAGGTCGGTGAAGGTCCCGCCGATGTCAGCCCCGATCCGATAGCCCATTGCCCGCGCGTCCCTCTCTCCCGCGTGTTGCGTTCACCGCATGGCGCGCCGGGCCACACCGCGCCTCCACCTCGTCACCTCGCTCGCTGACCGTGCTCGGGGGGTCCGGCGGGGCAGCGGCTTCCTGATTCTCCATCGGCGAGCGCCGTGGCCGTGCGCGTGCCACGGGAAGGCTCGGCCGCCGAGGCGTCCGTCCGGCGGCCCTGGCGCGCCGGTCCGGGGCTGTCACGGCGGGGCAACGCGGTCCCCGGCCAGGGCCCGCGGCCCGAGCCACGCGAAGGCCATGCGGCCCAGCAGCACGACCACCGCGAGGTGCAGGAAGGCGAGCCCCCAGCCGATGGCGGACATGCCCCCGGCCAGGTCGAGCACCCAGCCGATCACGAGCGGCCCGAAGAAGCCCCCGCTGTAGCCGAGCATGGAGTGCACGGCGAGAGTGGCGCCGCGGCGGTGGGGCTCGGCGCTGCCCGCCGCGCCCGCCGTCAGCGACGACGAGTCCAGCCAGATGAACACACCGTACAGGAGCACGAGCGCGCCGGCCACGACGTACGATCGGCCTCCCGCGAACCCGATGACAGCGGCGCAGGCGATGGACGAGGCCATGGCCAGGTTCACCAGGCGCTGGCGACCGAGGCGAATGGACATTTCGTTGCCGGCGACGCTGGCCCACGTGCCGGCGAGGCCCATCGCCGTCGCCACCACGGTGGGGGTGAACCATCCGAGGTCCGTGCTGGTGCTGGCGGCGACCCAGGCGAGGAAGGCCACCGCCCAGCCCCGGAGCGCGTTCATCTCCCACGTGTGCACGCAGTACGCCACCGCGTAGGCCATGGCCGATCGGTTTCGCAGCACGGGGCGGAAGTCGAAGAGCGCGGCGCCGGGCCCGCGATGCGTGCGCTCGGCCCGGGGCACGAACGCGACCACCAGGAGCCAGGCCGCGGCCGCGCACCCCGCGGCGCCCGCAAAGGCGGCGCGCCAGCCCGCCCATCCGGCGAGCGCGCCCGCGAACACGAACGAGATGGCGCCCGCCACGCCGATGCTCGCGGCGTGGCCAGCCACCGCGCGGGACATCAACGCCGGCTCGACCCGATCGGCCAGCAGCTTGAGCCCGGTCATGTACGTCCCCGCCCAGCCGATACCGGCCAGCGCGCGCGCGGCGCTCGCGCCCCAGGGCCCGTCGACGGCCAGGGCGAAGGCGGCGTGGCTCGCCACGGTGATGGCGACGCCAGCGAGGTAGACGGTCCGGGGGTCGACGCGGTCGGTCAGAGTCACGAGGAACGGGACCGACACTGCGTAGGCGGCATAGAAGATGCCGGTGATCCAGCCCGCCTCGCCGTTGGTGATGTGCCAGGCGTCGATGAACCGGGGAAGCAGGGCGGGCCAGGCGTAGGCGCCGACCTGGGCGCACACCTGGGCGATGCAGACGAGGATGACGAGCCCGAGCGGCGTCACCCCGCGACGCGGACCAGCGGGCGGGTACGCCCGGGTCTCAGTGGACGCCGCCGCCCCCGTCCACCAGGAGCGTCTGGCCGCTCATGAAGGCGCTGTCGTCCGAGGCCAGGAACACCAGCGTGCCGACGAGGTCCTCCGGGACCTCGGCCCGCTTCAGCATGCGGGTCTGCACGTTCATGGCCTTGCGGGCCTCGGAGATGTTCTTCTCGTTCTCCCCGCTCAGGGTGAACCCGGGGGCAATGGCGTTCACCCGGATGCCGAAGTCCCCGAGCTCGCGGGCCAGGGAGCGAGTGAAGCCCACCACGCCGCCCTTCGACGTCGTGTAGTGGATGTAGTCGGGCACCCCGCGAAAGAAGGTGCTGGACGCGATGTTGATGATGGCGCCCTTGCCCTGGGCGCGCATGGACGGGAACACCGCGCGCGCGCACAGGAAGAGCCCGCGCAGGTTGATCGCCATCACGCGGTCCCACTCCTCCACCGGGATGTCCATGAACGGGCGGCGCGTGAGCGTGCCGTAGAGCGCCGCGTTGTTGACGAGGACGTCGATGCGCCCGAACCGGGCGAGGGCCTCGGTGGCCAGGCGCTGGGTGTCGGCCTCGCGGGAGACGTCGCACTCGACGCCGAGGGCCTGGCCGCCCCGGGCCTCGACCGCCTTCACGGTAGCGGTGGGGTCCGCGATGTCGGCCACTACGACCCGGGCCCCTTCCGCGACCGTCCCTAGGCAGTACGCCCGGCCGATCCCCTGGGCCCCTCCGGTGACGATGACCACCCGGTCCTGCAAGCGCATGAACGCCTCCTTGCCGCCGCCGCGGCGCCCGCCCGACTCGTCCCCCGCATGCTTGCCCGGCAGCGGCAGGATACACCGGGGCCGGCCCGAGCGAACGCGCCCGGGGCCGGCGTCTCGTGCGCGGCGGGAGAAGACCACCACGTCGGGGCGGCCGGTGGCGAGGTCCCGTGCCCCCCGGCATGACATGCTCGTCCAGCATACGGATCTCGGCGGCCTCGCTCGCCTCCGGCATGCGCATGCGCGCCGCGTGGACGGTGACGTCCTCGGGGAGACGCCGGTCGACGTCCACCTCCGGCACGGTTCCCGAGGAGGGCCGCAGCAGCCCGAGCCCCTTCACGGTGTGTGTTCTCGCTCCGCCCCGGGCCGCTCCGGTTGACACGGATCGCGCGCCGATGCTAGCGTGACGATCGTCGTTCATCAAGCAGAACGTTGGTTCTGCGCCTTGACCTGGAGGTCGATGCCACTCGTCGCCGGCCGGGCGGACGGCCTCCGGCCTCCCGCCGATCGTTTTCACCGACTCCGGCCACGAGTGAGCCACCCGCGTATGAAGGATACGAGAAATCGTCGCGCGCGCAGCCGGGTTCCCGCCATCGACGCGGCCGCCCGGGTCCTCGCCTACCTCGCCGAGGGCGAGGGTGGCGGCGTGAGCGAGATCGGCCGCGCCTGCGACCTCAGCAAGTCGAGCGCCCATGCCATCGTCAAGGCCCTCGAGAGCGCGCGGCTGCTGGTGGCCCTGGGCGACAGCAAGCGGTACGTGCTGGGCGCCGGCCTCGTGCAGCTCGCCGAGGCCGCCGGCCGCCAGCGCACGGCGGTGCTGGTGGCCCGGCCGCATCTCGAGGACGTGGCGCAGCGCCTGCAGCTCGCCTGCTTCCTCGTGGTCCCGTACAGCGCCACCGAGTTCCTCATCCTGGAGAAGGCGGAGAGCTCGCGGGCCATCAAGGTCACCGTTTCGGTCGGCGAGCGCTTCCCGCTCACCGCGGGCTCTCTCGGCAAGGCGTATCTGGCGTGGCGGCCCGGCGAGGAGGTGCAGAGCGCGCTCCGGGCGGCGCCGCTGTCGGGGCGGGCCGGCAAGGTCTTCCGCTCCCGGGTGGCGTACCTGGCCGAGCTGGCCAGCGTGCGCCGGCATGGGTTCGCCGAGAGCTACGAGGAGTACGTCCCCGGCAACAACGCCATTGCCGCGCCCGTCTTCGACCACACGGCGCGGGTCGTCCTGCTGCTCCTCACCGTGGGGTTCACCGCGGCCATGCCGGCGGCCCGCATGAAGACCTACGGGCGGCTGCTGCGCGAGGCCGCCGACCGGGTCACCCGAGCGCTCGGCGGCCGGGCGCCCGCGTTGCCCGGGGTCGCG
>DATKEI010000303.1:0-6525 GCA_035544455.1 Binatia bacterium
TGGAGGTGGACGACCGGCGGAGCCGCCACCTCCCACACCTTGCCGTCGCGGCCGATCACGTGGTCGCCGGGGCGGAGCTCGTGCGGGAAGACGCTCTCCTCGGGTCGGGCGGGCCCCTTCTCGAGCTTCCGGCGCGGGCCGGCCATCAGGCGGCCGCTCGCCGCTCGCGGTGGCTCACGTCATCGGCGGCGATCATCGCCTCTTCCCGCCGGCGGCCGGGCGTTCCTCGAGTCGGCGTGCCCTGGCGGGCGACTCGGCGGGGAGCTGGATCCTGACTGAGCGGCCGAGCGCGCGGCACACCTTGACGAGGGTGCTCACCGTGAGATTGTGGCCCGGGTCGTTCTCGATCCGCGAGATGTTCGGCGCCTGCATCCCGCACAGGCTGGCGAGCTGCGCCTGCGTGAGCCCCACCGCCTGGCGGAGCCGGGCGACCCGCGCGCCGATGCGGAGACTGGCCAGTTTCTCCTCGACCAGGCCGCGCCCGGCCGGGTTCTGCATCCTGCGCTCGTCGCAGCGCTCCCCGTGCGTCTTCATCGTCGCGGCTCCTGTCACTTCGAATGCTCGAACGCGACCGAGCAGGCTGGCCCTTCTGGAGACTCAGCGTACCGTAGAAGATATCTCGGTGCCCGAGTCATTCCAGCGACTCGATCAGTTTCTGTGGCCGCCTCGCCGTCGCGAGGTGCGCATGGGACCTGTCCGGGGGCACGATCGTGTTCACGTTCGCGATCCTCAGAGCACCTCGGGCCCCCGGGCGATCTGCCCGCAAGGCCGGACCCCGGCGGTCGTGCGCTTGGCCCCAAGTCATGGCGCCCGCTCGCTTCCAGTGCGCGTCCCGCCAGTCCTCTGCCGTTGCCGCGCCACTTCCGGGCCGGCGCGCCCTTGAGTGTCGTCCACCGGCCCGACCTGCACCCTGCTGCGCGTTGCCGCCGGCCGGTGCGGCATGGCACTCGGACTGCAGTCTGCATGTCGTCATGCGAGGGTTCCCATGACCACGGCCTGGCTCTCCGCGATGACGCTCGTCCCGCTTGGGTTGCTCTGGTTGTTCCATGCGCGAGCCGTGCCCGGCGCGGCCCACACCGGCGGGCACCCGCGCGGCTCGCAGCTGGTCGCCACGGTGCTGTTGTACGCCGGGACGTGGGCGCTCATCGCGTACCTCGTGCAATAGCTCTCCCCACTCCTTCCCCACGTCGTCACCCGCGGAGGCGCGCGCCAGCCGGCGCCTCGCCGCTCCTCGCGCTCCGATTCCCTGCGTCCGGAGGCGGAGCGTGCGTCTTCCCCCTCCCACGCTTCGTCGTCGCGCGCCGATCAGGCGACCGCCAGGGCGGAGCTTGGTTCGGGAAGACGCCGAGCTCCGGGCAGGCGGACCCCTGCGCCGGTGGTGACCGGCGCGCTCGCGAGCCATCAGGCGGAGGACCCTTCGTTGCCCTTGCGAGGCCGTGTCGCAAGCATCGCGGCGAGTCCGGAGATGGCGGGCAAGATCAGGAAGACCAGCAGGGGCACTCGAAAGGATCCCGTGAGGTCAAAGAGCCAGCCGAAGGGCAGAGGACCGATTGCCGCCGCGGCGATCGTCGTGGTGGCGGCGACACTGCGGATGCTGGCCAGGTGGTGTCGGCCGTAGTAGGTCGGCCAGATCGTCGACTGCAGCGTGAAGCTGAAGCCACTCGTCGCTCCCAGGAGCGCGCCGTAGACGAGGGCCGGCCCGGCGGTGCCGATGAAAAACGACCAGATCATGGTCGCGGCCAGGCCGCCCTGGTTCGCGGCCAGGAGATACCGCGCGGGCAACCGATCGGCCAGGACACCGGCCAGCAGCGTTCCGGCGATGGCAAACGGCGCGAGGACCGCGAGCACGGCGGCGGCGATGGACGAATCCACCCCGAGACTGGCCATGAAGGCGACGTGGTGGAACGTCAGGGCGGTCGAGATCAGCGAGTGCGGCGATGTGGCCACGAGCAGAAGCCAGAATGACCGGGTCCGGAGTGCTTCGGCGAGTGTCCAGTCGTCCTCTCGCCGGGACGGAGGCGCGTGCTGATCCGGGGGCGATGTCCGACGCGGATCGTCGCCGTCGGGCAGCAGGCCCACCGACTCGGGACTACGCCGGACCAGCAGGAGAGCCGCCGGAAGCAGGAGCGCCCAGATGACCACGGCCAGCACCACCCAGGCCGTGCGCCAGTCGCTCCGGACAATGAGGAGATGCACGAGCGGGGGGAAGGACGCCTGTCCGGCCACGGCGCCCAGGGATGTCAGCGCCATGGCGCGCCCGCGCAGTCGCACGAACCACAGCGCGACCATGGTCGTGGGGACCACGGTCAGCGCGCCCTGCCCGAGAAGACGCAGGAGCGCGAAGCCCACGTACATCTCGATCGGCTGCGTGACCCGGCTCATCCACAGGGCGGCCAGTCCGAACACGAGGCCGACGGCCGTGAGCGTCACCCGCGCGCCGAACCGATCCATGAGCCGACCGATCAGGAGCATTCCGGCGGCGGCGGTGAGGGACCCCATCGTGTACAGTCCGGAGATGAAGGTGCGGGTCCACCCGGTCTCGGCCTCGATGGGATTGACGAACACCGCGATGACGTACGTCTGGCCCGGGCTCGACACGAAGATGGCGAGGATCGCCACCCCCAGAATGGTCCAGCCGTAGTACGGTCGCCGCCGCGGTGCGCCGATATCGTGCGGGTCGTCGGAGGGGGAGCCCGGACTGCTCATCTGCGAGCGACCGGGACGCCTGGGCGGTGCCCCGGGACGCCCCGTCCAGGCGGAGAGGGGATCACACGCTCATGGAGCGGCAGGCGCCCGAGGAGGCCTGCCCTGGAGGGCTCCGTACGGCCACGGGGCGACGGGCTCGCGTCTGCGGGCCGCGGTGACCCGCGAGGTGAAGCGGAGGGTCAGCGCGCTCCGGCGCACCCGACACAGAAGACCGCGTCCGGCTGGACGTCGAGGCGCTCGATGGCGATCGGGTCCCTGCACCGGCGGCACATGCCGTACGTGCCGTTGCCGATGGCGTCGAGGGCGCTCTGTACCCGCAGGAGCTGCTGCTGCTGCCGGGCCCTGAGACTGAGGGCGAGCTGCTGGGACTGGAGCGCATCCGCGCGGGTGAGACGGCCGATGGGGGTGTCGAGAGACACGGGTGCGGTGGCGTCGCTCTTGCGCTCGATGCCGGCCCGCAGAGCGGTCGCCATCTCCTCCAGCCGATTCTTGAAGCGGTCGCGCGTGCGCTGATCCATGGCTGGCGTCCCGCGGCGGGGTCAGTCCGCCTTCGTCAGGGGGCGAAAGTCGATCCCGGGGTTCTTCTCGGTGCAGAAGTCCAGGTCGCGGAGGGAGACGAACAGCGCCACCAGGCGGCCCTCGCGATCGCGCAGACGGAGCGCACCGTTGTAGGGCCACAGGATGCGGGAGATGGCCGGCGGGTCCCCGACGACCTGCCGCGCCACCACATAGGGGAGGCGCTCGATCGAGGTCTCGACGCCGTACTCCCCAGCGAGGCGGGCGACGACCACGTCGAACTGGAGCTCGCCAATGGCGGCGAGCACGAGATCGCGCCGCACGCCATCGGCCGCGACCAGCACCTGGATGGCGCCCTCCTCCTCGAGCTGGGCCAGGCCGCCGTGGAACTGCTTGTGCTTCCCGATGCTCTGCCCCCGGAGGACGGCAAAGCACTCGGGCTCGAACCGTGGCACCGCGTCGAACCGGAGCCCCGGCTGCTCGCTCAGGGTGTCGCCGATCGCGAAGAGGCCCGGGTTGACCAGACCGACGACATCGCCGGGGAAGGCCTCGGCGAGCAGCTCGCGATCGCGGGCGAAGAGACGGTGGGGGCGCGTCATGCGAACGGTGCGCCCCAGGCGGGCGTGGTGCACGAGCATGTCGCGGCGGAAACGCCCGGAGCACACGCGCAGGAAAGCCATGCGGTCCCGGTGGCGCGGGTCCATGTTCGCCTGGATCTTGAAGACGAACCCGGAGAATCGCTCGCCGGTCGGGACGACGGGCCCATGGGTGCTCGGTCGAGGCGCGGGCGGGGGGGCCAGCGCGCAGAGCGCGGCAAGGAAGGGCTCGACGCCGAAGTTGTTGAGAGCGCTGCCAAAGAACACCGGCGTCAGCTTCCCGGCCAGGAAGGCGTCGCGGTCAAACCCTGGCCCGGCCCCGCTCAGGAGCTCGAGTTCCTCCCGGAGCTGGCGGACGGGCGTCGGCCCCAGCACCCGGTCGAGCCACGGGTCGGCCAGGTCCATGGCGAGGGCCGGCGCCTGCCGCTGGTTGTGTGCGGTCCGCTCGAAGCGGAGCACCTGCCGCCCGGGAAGATCGTAGACGCCGAGGAACTCCGCCCCCTGGCCGATCGGCCAGTTCAGGGGCACCGCCGCCACGCCGAGAACGCGCTCGACCTCGTCGAGCAGGTCGAGCGGCGCGCGGCCGGCGTGATCGAGCTTGTTGATGAAGGTGAGGATCGGGATGCCACGCGCCCGGCAGACCGCGAAGAGCTTGAGGGTCTGAGGCTCGATCCCCCGGGCGCTGTCGAGCACCATGATGGCGCTGTCGACGGCCATGAGCGTCCGGTACGTGTCCTCGCTGAAGTCCTGATGCCCCGGGGTGTCGAGGAGGTTCAGGACGTACCCGCCGTGCTCGAACTGCAGCGCCGTGCTGGTGATCGAGATGCCGCGCTCCCGCTCGAGCGCCATCCAGTCGGAGGTGGCCCGGCGCTGGTTCTTGCCGGCGCGCACGGCGCCGGCCAGAGCAACGGCGCCGCCGTAGAGCAGCAGCTTCTCGGTGAGGGTGGTCTTGCCGGCGTCGGGATGCGAGATGATGGCGAATGTCCGCCGCCGGAGGACTTCGGCGACGAGGCGCTGGGCGCAAACCGGCGGGGGCAGGGATTCCACGGGCGCGTGAGCCGCCGCTCAGTGGGTGAGGCGAGAGGACACGATGACCAGACGCGCCGGGGTCCGGGCCGGATTCTCCCAGCGGCGCGGCGTACTCGCCTCGAAGCTCACGGTGTCGCCTCGACCGAGCACGTACCGCGTGGACCCGAGCGTCAGGCGAACCTCACCCTCGAAGACGATGACGAACTCCTCTCCTCGCTGGGCGTGCGGGCGCTTCCCGCTCGAGCCGCCGGCCGCCAGCGTGATCATGACCGCCTCGAACCGCCGCCCAGCGTGCATCGGGCTCAGGGCCTCGACGCGGGCGCGCGACCACCAGGACGTGAGACGCTGTCGCCCGGCCGCGCGCGTGACGGCCTCGGGCTCTTCGGTGCTGTCCCGGAAGAACTGGCCCAGGGTCACCCCGAGCGCGCCGGCCAGGCGCTCCAGCGAAGCGATCGACGGGGAGGCCTGGTTGCGCTCGACCTGAGAGATGAAGCTCGGAGAGAAGCCAGCTCGGTTGGCAAGGGTGCGCACCGACAGCTGCCGCTCCGAACGCAGCCGCCGCACGGTCTCGCCCAGGCTCTGCTCGTTTCCGGACCCCCCCGCGACCGGCTGCTCGCCGCTCGCTGGACTCGTCGGGCGGACTCCCCGCGCCGCCGTATGACCCTGCACTGTTCGCATGTACAGAAATACTGTACACCGTTGGACGAAAGCCCTCAAGGGGCGCGTGGCCTCCGGCCGGAGGGAGTCGTCGCGGCCGACCGCTGCCGCCCGGTCGGGGGAGAGTCAGTCCCTCATGTCGTCCCGTCTCCACCGGAGGCCGCCCATGAAACTGCTCATGATCTGGTCGCTGATCCGGCGCACGATCGACGAGTTTCTGGAGGAGTCGCCGTTCCAGCTCGCGGCGGCGCTCTCCTACTACACCGTGCTCTCGCTTTCGCCCCTGGTGCTGGTCGTGGTCGGGGTCGCCGGTCTCGTCTGGAGCGAGGACGCCGTGCGCGCCCAGCTCTTGCACCAGATCGAGCAGCTCGCCGGCCCCGCCGGAGCGGAGACCGTCAGCACCGTGCTCGCCCGGGGGATCGATCCGGGGCGGGACAGGATCTCCGTCGCAATCGGGATCGCCACCCTCCTGATCGGAGCCACCACGGTGTTCGCCCAGCTCCAGGCCGCCCTCAACCAGATCTGGAACGTGAGGGCGGCGCCAAGCAATCGCGTGCTCTGGAGCCTGATGCGGACGCGGCTCCTGTCTCTCGCGCTCGTCCTCGCCCTCGGGTTTCTTCTGCTCGTGTCGCTGGTGGTCAGCGCGGTGCTGGCCGGGCTGCACCACTACCTGTCGGCCGCGCTCCCCGCGGGCGGCGCCGTCTGGCAGGTGGTCAACGTCGTCGTGTCGCTCGCGGTCGTCGCCATTCTCGTGGGGATGATCTTCAAGGCCCTGCCTGACGTCCGCATCGCCTGGTCCGACGTATGGTTCGGGGCCATGGCCACTTCCGTCCTCTTCACCCTGGGCAAGTCCCTGATCGGTCTCTATCTCGGCCATGCGAGCATCGCGTCTTCATACGGGGCGGCGGGCTCCCTGGTCGTGTTCCTGGTGTGGGTCTACTACTCGTCCCTGATCATCCTGTTCGGGGCGCAGGTCACGCAGACCTACGCCCGGCTTCGCGGAGTGACGATCCTCCCCGCG
>DATKEI010000304.1:0-4459 GCA_035544455.1 Binatia bacterium
TGGCCCAGGCCTTCCTGTTCATGGCCGCTCGCCAGCAGCACGTCGCTCACGTGATCCAACCGGCTCTCGCGCGCGGTGAGATCGCAATCTCCGACCGTTACACCGACGCGACGCTCGCCTACCAGGGATACGGCCAGGGGCTCGATCTGCAGACGATCCGCGAGCTGAATCTCCTGGCGACCGGAGGTGTGCTCCCCGACCTGACCCTCCTGCTCGACCTCGATCCCGCGGTGGGGATGCGGCGCATCGGGGGCCGCCGGCTCGACGCCTTCGAGCGCATGGACCTCGGCTTTCACAGGCGGGTTCGGCAGGGGTACCTCGAGATCGCCCGGGCCGAGAAGGAGCGCGTGGCCGTCCTCGACGGCGCGAGCGCACCGGACGTCCTGGCCGGCGCCATCGCGCGCGCGGTGGACGCCTTCCTCGGCCGGCGAGAGGGGTGGCGTGGCCGCTGAGCCCGACCCGTTCGCGGCCATCCGCGGCCATGCGGCGGCGGTGGATCGGCTCCGGCGCGCCGTGGTCAGCGGGCGCGTCGCCCACGCCTACGCCTTCGTGGGCCCGCCCGGGGTCGGGCGCAAGCGCACGGCCGTGGCCTTCGCGCGCGCGCTCGTGGCCCCCGAGGGGGGCCGCGCCGCCGACCGCGTGGAGCGCGGCGTCCACCCGGACGTGCGGGTGATCGAGCCGCGTCCGCCGGAGCACAACCCGCGCGGACCCCTGGCCCTGCGCATCGAGAGCATCCGGCAGCTCGAGCGCCTGGCCGTCCTGCGGCCGCTCGAGGGGCGCTGGAAGGTGTTCATCGTGGACGAGGCCGACCGCATGACGGCCGCCACCCCGCAGGCCTTCCTCAAGACGCTGGAGGAACCGCCGGCCCATACCGTCATCATCCTGGTCCTCGAGCAGCTCCGGAGCCTGCCCGCCACCGTGCTCTCGCGGTGCCACATCGTGCGCTTCTCGCCGGTGGTGGCGGAGGGGACCGTCGCCCTCCTGCCCGCCGGCGCAGGGGACGGCCGCGATCGCGGCCTGTCCTGGCTGGCCGAGGTGGAGGCCGAAGGCGCGGACGCCATCCTGAAGGGCGCGGAGGCGCTGGGCCGGGACCGGCAGGCCGCGGAGCGGATGATCGAGACCTGGTGGCTCTGGTACCGTGACATGCTCTGGACCCACGCCGGCGGTGATCCCGCGGGCGCGGTCTTCGCGGACCGGGCCGACGCCCTGCGGGCTCGGGTCCAGCGCACGAGTCTCGACGAGGTGGTCGGGGCGCTGGCGGCGTGCCGCGAGGCGTGGCACGCCCTTCAGGGCAACGTGAATCCACGGCTCACGCTCGAGATCCTGCTGAGCCGGCTGGCGCTGCCCGCGGCCTGATGGCCGGCGGCGGACGAAGAGAGTGGAGGCGACGATGAGCGCGGCGAGCGATCCGGTGGTGCCCGATGAGGCGCCAGCCCTGTATCTGGTCGGTGTCCGGCTGCGGCAACCCCTGTTTGCCGACGACTACCTGACGACCCAGGACGACCTCCGGGTCGGCGAGTTCTGCGTGGTCGAGACCAGCGACGGTACCGCGGTGGGCGAGGTGAGGCGGCCCCGCCGGGACCTGCCCGAGTTCAAGCGCGACCGGCCGTTCCGGCGCGTCCTCCGCCGCGCCACCGACACCGAGGGCGGAGACTGGCGGGCCCGCCGCGAGCGTGAGGTCGAGGGCATCGCGGTCGTGCAGCGGATGAGCCAGGAGCGCGGGCTCCGGATGAAGGTGGTTGACGTGGCCATCGAGCCGCACGGCCGCCGGTACACGGTGTTCTTCAACGCCGAGGAGCGGGTGGACTTCCGCGAGCTGGTGCGCGATCTCGCCCGCGAGTTCCGCGCCCGGGTGGAGATGCGGCAGATCGGGGCCCGGGACACGACCAAGGTCATGGACGGGATCGGTCCCTGCGGGCGCCAGCTCTGCTGCTCCTCGCACCTGCGGAAGTTCGAGCCGATCTCGGTCAAGATGGCCAAGACCCAGGACATGCCGCTCACGGATAGCCGGCTCCTCGGCAACTGCGGCCGGCTCAAGTGCTGCCTGCTCTACGAGTTTTCCACCTACGAGGCGCTCCGCTCGCGGCTGCCGCGCGTGGGCACGCCCTGCTCGGCCTCCTGCGGGGGCGGCGGCTGCATGCAGGGCCGGGTCAAGGGCCTCCGCCTGCTCAAGGAGTCCGTGCTGGTCTCGTTTAGCGACGGCACCGAGGCCGAGGTGCCGATCGACCAGGTCACCTGGGAGGGGCGCGCCCACATCAAACCTCTCGGCACGGGCGCCGACGGCTCGTGAGCGGCCCCTTCTACCTGACGACGCCGATCTACTACATCAACGCGCCTCCCCACCTCGGAAGCGCGTGCACGACCATCATGGCCGATGCGATGTGCCGCTACCGGCGCCTGGCCGGCGACCGCGTCTGGCTCCTCACGGGAACCGATGAGCACGGCGAGCGCATCGCCCAGGTGGCGGCGGAGGCGGGCCTCTCCCCCCAGGCTCTGGCCGATCGCAACTCGGCCCTCTTTCGCGAGGAGTGGCAGCGCCTCGCGATCGCGAACGACGACTTCATCCGGACCACCGAGCCCCGGCACCAGGCGGTCGTGCAGCGGATCCTCCAGGACCTGTGGGACAGGGGCGAGATCTACTTCGGCGAGTACGGCGGCCACTACTGCTACGGCTGCGAGCGCTTCTACACCGAGAAGGAGATCGTCGACGGCAAGTGCCCGGACCATCAGGCGCCGCTCACGTACATCAAGGAGAAGAACTACTTCTTCCGGATGTCGAAGTACCAGGGGCGCCTGATCAACCACGTCGAGCGCCACCCGGACTTCATCCAGCCCGAGCGGTACCGGAACGAGGTCCTGGGCTTCCTGCGCGAGCCCCTCCAGGACCTCAGCATCAGCCGGCCCACGTCGCGCCTCACCTGGGGCATCCCGCTGCCATTCGACGAGCACTACGTCACCTACGTGTGGTTCGACGCCCTCCTCAACTACGTCTCCGCCCTCGGCTACCCGGACGACGAGAGATTCGCGACATTCTGGCCCGAGGCCATCCACCTGATCGGCAAGGACATCCTCAAGCCCCACGGGGTGTACTGGCCCGCGATGCTCTGGGCCGCGGGCCTGCCCCTCTACCGCGGGCTCCGCGTCCACGGGTACTGGTCGGTGGAGGGGCGGAAGATGTCCAAGTCCCTCGGCAACGTGGTGGGAGCCTACACCCTGGCCGACAAGTACGGCCGTGAGGCGCTGCGCTACTTCGTGCTGCGTGAGATGCCGTTCGGGCTCGACGCGGACTTCAGCGAGGAGGCCTTCGTCGGCCGGCTCAACGCCGACCTGGCCAACGATCTCGGCAACCTGGTGAGCCGGGCCACCACTGTCATCGCGAGCTTCGGCGGAGGCGCCCTGCCCGTGCCGGGTCCGGACGGGCCTGACGAGGCGGGCCTGCGCGCCGCCCTCGAGCGCACGCGGGCCGAGGTGGCGGCGGCCATGGACGAGTTCGCCTTCCAGCGCGCGCTCGCTGCCATCTGGGAGTTCATCGGCGGGGTGAATCGCTACGTGGACGCGGCCCAGCCGTGGAGCCTGGCCAGGAGGCCGGATCAGGCGGAGCGGCTCCGCACCGTGCTCTACGCGCTCGGCGAGTCGCTGCGATGCCTTGGCATCCTCCTCGACGCCTTCCTGCCCGAGGCCGCGGCCAGGATCCGTGCCGGGGTCGGCGCGGGGGCGCCGCGGCTCGCCGACCTCCGCTGGGGAGGGGCGGCGGCGGGCACCGCGGTGCAGAAGGTGACCGGTCTGTTCCCCCGTGTGGACACGAAGGCGGGGGCGACGGGCCCGGCCCACGGCGGCCTGAGCGCGAAGGCGCCCGGACCAGCCCGGATCGGCATCGATGATTTCCGCAAGATCGAGCTCCGCGTGGCCGAGGTGGTGTCCGCGGAACGGGTGCCGAAGTCGAAGAAGCTCCTGAAGCTCGGCATCGCGGTCGGCCCGGAGCGGCGCACCCTGGTGGCGGGCATCGCCGAGCACTACGAGCCGGCCGCCCTGATCGGCCGCAAGGTCGTGGTGGTCGCCAATCTCGAGCCTGCCACGCTGATGGGCATCGAGTCGAACGGGATGGTGCTGGCGGGATCCGACGGAGGCACGCTGGCGCTCCTCACCCTCGACAGGGACCTCCCGCCGGGCGCCAGGGTCACCTAGTGTCCCGAGTCGAAAGTCCGCCGCCTCGCGGCGCCGGGCGGGGTGGGGGTCCTCCCCGCGGGACACGCTGTGTCGCGGAGCGCTGCCGGCACTCAATGGGGCCACGAGATGGGTGGTGGGTGGCTTCGGCCATCCGCAGAAGATACGGTCCCGCCGGGAGGACCCCCACCCCACCCGGCGCCGTGAGGCGGCGGACTTTCGACTCGGGACACTAGGTGATCCTGGCGCCCGGCGGGAGGTCCCTGTCGAGGGGGAGGAGCGCCAGCGTGCCTCC
>DATKEI010000305.1:0-7537 GCA_035544455.1 Binatia bacterium
ACCTCCAGCTGACGGCCGGAAGTGCCGAGGGCGGGATTCTCGGGGCGAGGATCGGATGGAGCGCTGGTCTCTTTCTGCCCATCCTGACCATGGGGCTCGTGAACAGTCTCGGGGAGACCCGGCCGGCCCGCGCGACCGTCGTTGGCGTCGGCGCGGGGACGATGATCCTGCTGTGGTTTCTCTGGGCGAGCGCGCTTTTCGTTGGCGACGAGGCTCGCTTCATTGCCGACCCCCTGGGCCTGGGCGCGTGGCGGGTCGTCCCCGGGCCCTTCCAGTTGGCGTTCATCCCCTTTGTGATCGGGGTCTTCATCTACGGCGTCCGGCGGATGTGGCAGGCCTCCACCCTCGAGCCGGTCGAGCGCAGGGTCATGGTGGCCGCCTTCGCCGCCTACATCGCCATGGCGGTGAACGACCTCCTCGCCGCGGCCCGGGTGATCCCGTCGACCCGGCTTTTCCAGATCGGGTTCGTCACCCTGGCCCTCGGCCTCGACTACCTCATGGTCCAGCGCTTCAAGCGTCTGCGGGGCCGCCTCGAGGACGCCGTGCGCGCGCGCACCCGGGACCTGACCACGCGGAGCGAGCAGCTGGCCGCGCTCGTCCGCTCGGCCGAGGTGCTGATGGCGCAGCTGGATCTGCCCACCGTCCTGCGGCGGCTGATCGACGAGGCATCCCGGCTCGCCGGCGGCGCCCACGTCCAGGTACTCCTGGCCGAGTCCGGCGGCGCCCTGCGGGTGGCCGCCTCGACGAGCCCGTCCGGCGCCGCCCTGGTGCCCGGTGTCATCGGCGCATCCTACTCGAGACGGGTGGCGACGTCGGGGAAGTCCTTCTTCGTCGAGGACGTTCTGCAGGATCCGGACGCCCCTTCCGCCGAGGGCGGCCCGATGGCCCTCGCCACCTACCTCGGCTTGGCCATCAAGGCCCGCGACGAGGTGCTCGGGGTCTTGACGTTCATCACCGAGAGCCCCCGCGGATACAGCGCGGATGATCTCGCGTACCTGCAGTCCTTCGCGGATCAGGCGGCGATCGGCATCGAGAACGCCCGCCTGTATCAGGCGCTCGCCTCCCGTGTGACGCGACAGCAGACCCTGACGCGGCTGAACCAGCTGATCTCCTCCTCGCTCTCGATCGACGAGGTCCTGGGCGCGATCGCTCGCGCCGGGGCCGAGCTCACGGGTGCGGCGTTGGCGTCGATCTGGGTCGTGGACGAGGGCGGGCAGACGCTCACGCGCCGGGCCACCTCGGACACCCCGCTCCCGGTGCATGAGCGCCCCGGTATGCTCGCCCTGGGCCAGGGGGCGGGGGGGTGGGTGGCCATGCACCGGAGCTCGCTCAACATCGCCGATGTCCTCGCCGATCCGCGCTATGCCAATGGCTCGTGGGCGCGAACCCACGGCATCACGAGCTACCTCGGCGTTCCCGTGGTGGACGGGGGCGCGATTCTCGCCGTGCTCGCGCTCGACGGGCGCCGGCCCTTCCGGCCCGACGCCGACGACCTGGCCCTCCTCGACAGCTTCGCGACCCAGACGACGCTGGCGATTCGCAACGCGTCCCGGTACTCGGCCGAGGCCGAGGCGCGGCGGGCGGCCGAGGCGGCGACCCGCGCCCGGAGCGAGTTCCTGGCCAACATGAGCCACGAGATCCGCACGCCCATGAACGGTGTGCTCGGCATGATGGAGCTCGCCCTGGACACCGATCTGTCGCCGGAGCAGCGCGAGTACCTGGCCACCGCCCGGTCATCGGCCGAGTCGCTCCTGAGCATCATCAACGACATCCTCGACTTCACGAGGATCGACGCGGGCCAGCTCACCCTCACGCCCGTCGCCTTCGACCTCTCCGACACCATGGGCGACGCGCTCCGGGCGGTGGCGCTTCACGCCCACGACAAGGGGCTCGAGCTGATCGGACACATCCACCCCGGTGTGCCCGCGATACTCGTGGGCGACCCCGGTCGCCTCCGCCAGGTGCTCGTGAATCTCGTGGGGAACGCCATCAAGTTCACCGAGGCGGGCGAGGTGGTGTTGACGGCCGAGCTGGTCGGGACACCGGGCGACGTCGCGACCGTGTGTTTCCGGGTGTGCGATACGGGCATCGGCATTTCGGCGGCGAACCGTCGCCTGATCTTCGAGCCGTTCGTTCAGGCCGATGGGTCCACGACCCGCCGGTATGGTGGTACCGGGCTCGGGCTCTCCATCTGCCGCCAGCTCGTCGGCATGATGGGCGGCGACCTTGCCGTGCAGAGTGTCGAGGGCCGCGGGAGCGAGTTCTCGTTCAGCGCGGTGTTCCGGATCCCGGCGGCCGCGGCCGGGCCGATCGAGGACGACCTGCGCGGCCTGCGGGTGCTGGTGGTCGACGACAGCGCCACCAGTCGCCGCTTCCTCCAGGAGCTCCTGGCGGAGTGGGGGCTCGAAGCCAGCGCGGCGGCGAGCGGTCCGGCGGCGCTGACCGAGCTGGTCCGGGCGAGAACGGCGGGAGCTCCGGTGCAGCTCGTCCTCGTCGATGGCGAGATGCCGGGCATGGACGGCGTCGAGGTGGCCCAGCGCATCCGCGGGGAGGGGATCGCCCCTGCCCCGGCGCTGGTCATGCTCAGTTCCGTCCGCGCTCCCGACCCGGCCGCGCTCATCGGAAGGCGCGGCGAGACGGTCTCGGTCACGAAGCCTGTCACGCGGTCGGCACTGCGGGACGCCATGCGGAGGGTTCTCGGCATGAACGCAGGCGTGCTGCCGGCGCCCGGGCCGGCGATCCCGGCCGGGGCTGCCTCGACGGGACTGCGTATCCTGGTTGCGGAGGACAACGCCGTCAATCGGCGCCTGGCCTTGCGCATGCTCGAGTGCCAGGGGCACGCCGCCACCGTGGTCGAGCATGGCCAGGACGCCGTGACCGCTCTGGCGCGGGAGGCCTTCGACCTCGTGCTGATGGACGTGCAGATGCCGGTGATGGACGGCCTGGCTGCCACGCATGCCATCCGCGAGCAGGAGGCCGACATCCGCGCGGGCCGCCGGCTGGCGCCAGCGGGATCGGCGTTCGCGTGTCATCACGGCGCGGGCCACCACATTCCCATCGTCGCCATGACCGCGAACGTGATGGAGGGCGACCGGGCAACGTGTCTCGCGGCGGGGATGGACGATTACGTTCCGAAGCCGGTCACCGCCTCCCTGCTCGCCGATGCAATCGCCCGCGTCGTGGCCGGGGCCGGGAACGGAGGGCCTGGTGGCGCCGCGGGTGTGGAGAACCCGGCCGTGGCGGCCGCCCGGCCCGTCGCCGACATGGCGCTCGCCCTCGGCCGCCTCGATGGTGATCGGAAGCTCTTGAATGAGATCGCCGGCCTGTTCCTCGACGGCCTGCCCGCGCTTCTTGGCGAGCTCCGGAGCGCCGTCGCCTCCGGTGACGCCGCTCGCGTCAGCCGGGCCGCCCACAGCCTCAAGGGATCGGTGGCGACCTTCGGCGCTCCGGAGGCGGTCCGCCTGGCTCTGGCGCTCGAGCGGCCGAGCCAACCCGGCGGCCTCGCCGACGCATCCGCGCTGCCCGCCCTGGAGGCCGAGCTGGAACTGGTCGCGGCCGAGCTCGCGACCTGGCGCTCCCAGGAGGACCCGTGATGTGCGGCCGGGCATGGCGACCGGCTGGGGCCGGCGCTTCGCCAGGGACGCCGACCATCGAAGGGCCGGCCCGAGACGTCTCGAACGTGGTCCGATCGGTGGCGAAGAACCCGCTCAACGATCCTCGCCGCGCACGGCGCGCGGGAGCCGGGCGAGCCGCGTGGCCATCCGGCTCATCGCGCGCCGCCGCGGGTTCAGGCCGCCCAGCGACCCCCCGGACACGTAACGGGAGCCCACGGCCACGTTCGCCCCGGCTCGCACGGCCGCGTAGAGATCGGGGAGAAGAGCAAAGTCGTGCTGGCCGTCGGCGTCGGCCACCGCCAGCACCTCGCCGCGCGCGGCGAGGAACCCATCGAGCACCGCCGACGAGAGGCCCCGGCGGCTGATCCGGCGGATCACGCTGAGCTGGCGGTGCGTGGCGGCCAGCCGGCGGGCGACGTCCCAGGTCCTGTCGGCGGAGTCGTCGTCGACCACGATGATCTCGTGGGAAAGATCGGCCAGCGCCCGCTCGAGGCGGGGAATGACCTCCGGCAGGTTCTCCGCCTCGTTGCGGGTGGGGAGGATCACGGACAGCGCGACGGCAGCAGCGCCCGACGGGCCCCCCGGGGAGCCGCCTCGCGCTGTCATGGTCGAGCCAGGAATGCGCGCCGCTCGGCGCGGCACAGCGCGAGGAGCCCGACCCAGAGCACGACTTGCGCCCACGCTCCGAGGGTCAGGGCGCGTCCGGCGGGTACCGCCACCAGCGCGCACAGGGCGGCGCTGGCGCCGAGGGTGGCGCCAGCCAGGCGTCGCACCCCCGCCGGCCGCCGCCCATCGACGACCCGGGCGAGCAGCACGGCCCACGGGATCGTGAGCACGGTCCAGTACGCGACCCGATTGCGCGGCGACATGAGCAGACTCAGCACGACGAACACGGCGAACAGCAGGTCGCTCAGCCCGGGCTCCGCCGCCGCATCTCCGGACCGCGGCCACGCCGCCACCGCCGAGATGGCCAGCACGAGGGCGAAGATGGCGAACATCGCGCGCCGCAGCGCGTCGAGCTCGACCCGAGCCAGGCTGAAGTGCCCGAACCCGGGCACCGCGTGCTCCGCGGTGAAGTGACGCATCAGGAGGGCTCCGAGGTCCTGATCGTGCGGGGTCTTGCGCAGGGCCGTCCGCGCGTAGACGCGGTGCTGGGTGGCCTCGCCGGACACGTAGGGCTCGACCTGGATCCGGTAGTAGCGGCCGAGCAGGGCGGCGGCGATGTCCGGACCGAGGGCCAGCGCGGGAACAGCGGCCGTGACCAGGGCGAGCACCAGGGCGAAGGCGCCGAGGGAGGCCCACTGGCGACGGACCAGAAGATACGGCCCGAAGATCCCCGGGAGGAGCTTGATCGCGGTGGCCAGCGCCATCCAGGCTCCCCCCACCAGCGCCCGGTGCCCCCGGAGTCCGGCGAAGGACAGCACCAGCAGGTACAGGATGACGGCGTGCATCTGTCCGAGCTGGATGTTCTCGACCGTGTAGGGAAGCCCGATCACAAGGGTCGAGGCCAGGAACACACCGGCCAGCCCGGGCGGGGCGAGCGAGCGGGTCAGGACGAGCGCGCTGTGCGCCGTGCACGCCACGTTGATCAGGAACCAGGCCAGCGCGCTCGCACGGATCGGAACGAGGCTGAGCGGCCACATGAGGACGGCCACGACGGGGGGATAGAGGTACGTGTAGTTCGCACCCCGACTGGCGGGCACCTCGTAGAGCGCGAGGGGGCGCTCGGCCACGAGGCGTCCCCCGAGGTAGAACACGTTGTAGTCGGTGCCCCGGCCGGTCGCGCGAGCGTGAAAACTCGCGCCGCCGAAAACGAGCGCTCCGAGGACCAGCGCGAGAGCAGCGAGCGTGCCGACACGGCTCCATCGGCAGGACGCGTTCGGGACGGGTCGAGCGCAAGCCGTGTTCTCGAGCACTCCGAGGGGAGTCTAGCACACGGAGGTCGGCGCTCCGCTCGGCGACGGGCGGCTCCTGCCCCTGGCTCGGCCCCACATTCGGCATGGGCCGAGCCGACAGCGGCCACGGGTTCAGACAGATGCGGGACGAGTGTGGCGTCGGCGGCAACGCAGGCCGGGCGCGCCCGCGCCGTCGTGTGCGAGGTGACGTCGCCATCGTCGAAGCCCGAGCGCTCAGGCGGTCGCGGATGCCCGGGCGGACAGGGCGAGGGGCGTCGTCAGGCCGCTCTCGCCCGTGCCGGGGGCCAGGCGGCTCGTCAAGGCGGGCCGGGCCCATCGAGGACCTCCCGGACCTTGTGGAGCAGCGCCGTCGGCGTGAAGGGCTTCTGCAAGAAGGCCACGCTGGCCTCGACGATGCCGTGGCGGATGACCGCCTCGTCGGTGTAGCCGGACATGTACAGGACTCTCATGCCGGGGAACAGGCTGCGGAGCTCATCGGCAAGCCGAGGACCGCTCAGGTGGGGCATGACCACGTCGGTCAGGAGCAGGGCGAGCGGGTGCTGGTGCGCGCGCGCCGTGGCCAGGGCCTCCTCGGCGTGGCCCGCGGCCAGCACGCGATAGCCGGAGGACTCCAGGACCAGCCGGGTGAAGGCGCGGACGCCCGGCTCGTCCTCGACGAGCAACACCGTCTCGGAGCCCCGCGTCACACCCGGATCTCCGGTCTCGGGCGGGGGCGCCGTCTCCTCCCGGTGCAGCCGCGGCAGGTAGATCTTGAAGGTTGTCCCCCGACCCACCTCGCTGTACACGTCGATGTGGCCGCCGCTCTGCCGCACGAGACCGTGGACCATGGCCAGGCCGAGCCCGGTTCCCCGGCCCACCTCCTTGGTGGTGAAGAAGGGCTCGAAGATCCGGCCCTGAACTTCGGGGGTCATGCCGCGGCCGGTATCGCTCACGGCGAGCATGACGTACGATCCGGCCTTGCCGTCGGCGTGGCCCTGCGCGTAGCCCTCGTCCAGTTCGACGTTGCGGGTCTCGATGATGAGGGTGCCTCCGCGCGACATCGCGTCGCGCGCGTTCACGGCCAGGTTCAGGATCACCTGCTCCATCTGGCCGGCGTCGGCGCGGATCTGCCCGAGCTCAGGGTCGAGGATGGTCACGATCTCGACGTCCTCGCCGATCAGGCGGTGGAGCATCTTCTGGACCTCGGCCACCAGCCCGCTCAGGTTGAGCACCACCGGCTGGAGGATCTGCTTGCGGCTGAAGGCGAGGAGCTGGCGCGTCAGCGCGGCGGCGCGCTCACCCGCCTTGCGGATGTGCAGGACCATGTCGTAGGTGCCATCGTCCCGGTCGAGCTTGCGCAGGAGCAGATCGCTGTAGCCGCCGATGATGGTGAGCAGGTTGTTGAAGTCATGGGCCACCCCTCCGGCGAGTTGCCCGATGGCCTCCATTCTCTGAGCTTGCCGGTACTGCGCCTCCAGCCGGCGGCGCTCGGTCACGTCGCTCTGGATCCCCACGAAGTGGGTGACGCGGCCCCCTGCGTCGCTGACAGGCGAGATCGACAGCTCGTTCCAGAGCGTGGTGCCGTCCTTGCGGTAGTTGAGGAGCTCCACGGTGCACGGCCGTTCGTCCCGGATCGCCTCCCGGATCTGGGTGACCGCCGCGGGATCGGTGTCCGGGCCCTGGAGGAACCGGGCGTTCCGTCCGACGACGCCCTCGGCCGAATAGCCGGTCATCCGCCCGAAGCCCGGGCTCGCGTAGACGATGGGGTTGTCGGGCTGGCCCGGATCGGAGATGAGGATGCCCTGGGTCACGGCCTGGATGGCCCGGTCCCGCAACCGGAGCACCTCCTCCGCCTCCCGCCGGGCGGTGATGTCGTGGGACACGCCCATGATGGCGACCGGCCGGCCCGTCTCATCGGCGATACGGACCACGCGCGCGTCGATCCACACGCGCGAGCCATCGTTGCGGTAGTCTTCCCACTCGCCCGCCCACTCGCGGCCCTCGGCGACGGCGCGGGTGATCTCCGTC
>DATKEI010000306.1:0-3514 GCA_035544455.1 Binatia bacterium
GATGTGGCGGCTCGGCTCGCCCTCCGGTGGCTCGATCTTGATGACGTGCGCGCCGCCGTCGGCGAACATCTGGCCGGCCCACGGAACAGCGACGAACTGACCCAGCTCGATCACGGTGACGCCGGCGAACGGCTGCTCGTCGCTCGCCCCAGGCTTTGATTCGGACCTCATGAGCTCGCCTCGCCGTTGCGCGCCGTGGCTCGCACTATGGCCCGAGCGCGTCCGCTTGCTGCCTGCCATCTATGATAACTCGGCTGGCCGTAGCGCGCCTGGCGCGCCACGCCGGACTGCCGGCGGCCAGGCGACTTCCCTCCCCGGAGCGATGTCAGTCCTCGCGAACAATCGTCGAGCGGGCATGGAGACCCTCTTCGTCGAGCCGGTTGGCCTCGGCGTCGCCCTGGCAAGCGGGGCCACGAACCCTGAGCGCGGCCTGGCCGGTCGCCCGGTGCGGATGCGTGACCACGAAGACGCGGTGGTCGCCACACCGCGCCGGTCGGAACGGGACGAGGAACAGATGATCCTCGTTGGCGCGAAGGTGGCCGATGTGCTCGACGTCGAACACCCGCCCGCCGTGCCCGGGATGGCCGTCGTAGCGAGCGGCGTGTCCACGCTGGCAGGAAGCATCGCGTCCCGACTCTGGATCCCGGAGTGTCGCGGCATCGTCGGCGTCTGGCGAGGGCGGGCGCCGCGGCGCGGATAGGGTCCGGCGTCACGCCGGCAGGGTATCGCGGAGTGTCCGCAGGGCGCTCAGGGACTCGAGGTTCTCATCGTGCTCGCGCGCGCGCCGCTCGAACGACGCCGTGTTCTTCGCGCAGATGAGGATCTGGGGCCGCGGCCGGGTGTCGGTGCGACAGTCCACGTCACATCGGCGCGCCCGGATCTGGTCCTCCAGGTGGCGGCGGCGATCCTGCGGCATCTGGAAGCCGCGCTCGCGCGCGTCGGGATCGAGCAGGAACCGAGCCAGCTCTGCGCAGTCCCGGCACGGGCACCCGAGCTCGGCGTCTCGCCGATGATCCGCCGGGGGCCCCGGCGCGGCCGCGGTGAGCGACTGGAGCCGCTCGACACAGGCCGCGATCCACCGGGACAGGGCCGGCTCCGGGCGGCTCAGGTTCGCGCGCAGCCAGGGGCCAAGACGGGCCAGCGCTGGCAGCTGCACCCCCCGCAGCGAGTAGTGCCCCGGCCTGTCGGTCATGTGGGCGACCAGGCGCTCCAGCGCAGGGCGCAGGTCAGCCGCGAGCAGCGCCCGGACCAGGCGGGGCAGAGCCCTCGCGCGCTCGACGCGCGAGGCTCGCCAGTCCGACGTCGGCTTCCCGGTGTCAAGCCGCTCGAGCGAGGCGACGAGGACCGCGGCGAGCCGGGCACAGGTCTCTCGCTGATCCGCCCCGATGCGCGTGTCGTCCGCGTCGGCACCGCGAAAGCGACAGAGGCGGTCCAGGAGCCGCGCGTTCCGCTCCAGGGTCTCGCCATCCGTCGCCTGGAACAGCGCGACGAGGTCGGCGCGGAGGGCGGCCCAGCCGCAGCGATCGACGATCCTCGCCACGCCCTTGCCCGGCTCGAGCTGCGCGTCCCGCGCGAGCACGTCGCGGAGGTACATTCCGATCAGTCCGATGTCCCCCAGCCGGGCCAGTGGCCCGCTCGGATCGCGACGCCTTCCGGCGCCGGTCCAGTCCGTCTCCACGCCCCGATGGGGGTTCGCCGGCCAGCGTTCGAGAATTCGGCCAGCGAGTTCGAGGCCGCGCGCCTTCAGAGAGTCCGCATCCTCGCCCTGAGCCTTCTCCAAGATCTTCACCATCTGTCTGAGCGCGGGCACCGCGTTCGGGCTCCCGCCCGCGCAGAGAACGTCCGCGTGCCGCGCCCTGGGCCACAGCGCCACCGCGGCGTGGCGGTACCATCGCTCGAGCGTCATCCCGGCATTCCCGGTGTATCCCTCGAAGTCCTCCATGGGCTCCACGTCGGTCAGGGAGTCGGGCGGCACGATCTCCTCTCTCTCGAAAGGGATCTCCCCGAACGGAAGGCGGTCGCCCTCCGGACTTCGCCAGCGCTTCGCCGACAGGCTCCAGTCGAGCACCTCGCCCATGCTGTACTGCTCGCCGGCGTGGCGGCCCCTCCCACCCCAGCCGCGCCCGTACGGCTCGTCGTCGCACTCGGCGGCGCCGTGCTCCCAGAAGGTCAGGAGCGCCAGGGCCACGTGACAGTCGGCTGCCCGCGCCGCCGCGGCCAGGACGCGGGCCCGCGCGCCGTCGACCCCCTTGAGCGCATCCCACGCCAGTCCGTCCGCGGTGTAACGATGGGCCAAGGTCACCGCGAGCTTCTGCGGCCCACCGGCGGCGCCCGCCCACTCGCGAAGCACCTCCGCCGCATCGGCGATGTGGCCCTGGCTCAGGGGAGCGCCCAGGGGAGCCTTCGACTTCGCCAGAGCAAGGTTGTAGACGAGGCACAGGCGATGGCCCGATCGGAGGGGCTTCACCTCGTGCTCGCAATCGGCATAGAAGGCGGCGAACTGGATCTGGTGCCGGCCCTCGGGCCCGGAGAAGTCGACGATCTGCTCCTGGCCCTCGTGCCGCACCACGAGCTCGCCCCCGCCGTGCACCGCCGGCAGGGTGATGACGAGAGTGGCCACCATCCGGTCGCGCTTCTCGCCGTCACGGTGGGGCTTGAAGAAACACCCTTCCTCGTACAGCAGCAGGTCATGGAGGTGCGCGGTGAGCCGCTGGCGCTCCAGGCCCAGCTCGGCCTGCACCCGCGCGACCGCCACCCCGAGGAACTCCGGCCAGGCCGGATTGGTGAGCGCGAATCGCGACGGGGCCAGCCGCCACACGCGGCGCACCCGGGTGTCGACCAGCGTCTGCGTCCCCTTGCCGTACGGCGCCTGCTCGCATCGGCGCCGTAGCGCCCGCGCCTGGGCAGCCGGCAACGGGAGCCCGATCGACCCCATGCCCTCGACCTCGAGTCCGGGCAAGACGGCGCCGAGGGCGCCCGACACACAGAACGTCCCTGGGCGATCGATCCTCTCGAGGACGGCCTGGAGCCGCTCGGCGATGGGTGCAGGTGTCTGTTTGCCCATGGCCCTGGGATCATAGCGCAAACGGGTTCGCTCCAGACCCCCGGTGCCCGTTTCCGAGCGGCGTGGCACAGCCAGCGGAGCGCTTCGGCCTCGAACCGGCGGAAGTCCTCCAGACGCGCCCGGAGCACCCGAATCACCGGGTCCGCGTCAATCCGCGCATATTCGTGGACGATGATGTTCCGGAACCCGGCCATCTCGACCATGACGCGGCCCGGATCCGGCGACAGCAGGCGCGCCGCTCGCGCTCGGGCAGGGCGCGCTTGCGCTCGGACCCCCCAGCGGTCGCACGAGACCGAGCCGTCAATCCGCACATGGCGTGCTCGCGCCGCGTGCCCGCTGGCGCGTGTCTCAGGATCCGGCCGTCATCGCCAATCCGGAGAACCGCGTCACGACCTCTTCGAGCGCGGGGGCGTCATCGTGGTACGGGCGGCGTGACTCTGTCCCCCGACG
>DATKEI010000307.1:0-5052 GCA_035544455.1 Binatia bacterium
TGGCCGGTGGGGCAGCGGCTACCTGGTCGCGCAGCGTCCCGCCGAGGTGCTCGGTGACTGCGTGCTCAACGCCGAGCCGAGCAGCCCGTACACCGTGCGCTTCGGCGAGAAGGCGGTGCACTGGATGCGCCTGACCATCCGCACGCCGGGTGGGCACGGCGCGTATCCGCACGTGAGCGCGAGCGCCAACCGCATCGCGGCCCGGCTCGTGCGGGACCTCGAATCGCTCGAAGATCTTCCGGTCCGGACGCCCCCGGAGGTCGCCCGGGCCCTCGCCGCCCCCGGCGTCCGCGCCGGCGTCGAGCGGGGTCTCGGTCCGGGCGCGGCCGAGTGGATGAACCGTGTGAGCGTCAACGTCGGCGTGATGCGGGGCGGGGTCAAGGTCAACATGCTGCCCGCCGAATGCCAGATCGAGGTCGACCTCCGCCTTCCCGTTGGGGTGAGGGGGCGCACAGGAGTTGAAGGACACGTTCGTGAATTGGTCGGGCTAAAGGTTCGTCGCGCTGGCGATGCCGTAGGGGCGAGCCCACCCGAGGCCGGCGGTGGTCTCGCCCCGGGGCCGGTACTCGCAGCCGATCCAGCCCGTGTAGCCGAGCTCGTCGAGCAGGGCGAACAGGTAGGGGTAGTGGATCTCGCCGACGTCGGGCTCGTGGCGCCCGGGGTTGCCGGCGATCTGCACGTGGCGGATTGCGTCCTGGTTGGCGCGGATGCGCTCTGCGAGGTCGCCCTCCATGATCTGCCAGTGGTACAGGTCGGCCTGGAGGAACAGGTTGTCGCTGCCCACCGCGGTCATGAGGCGGCGGGCCTGGGACGACGTCGTGAGAAAGTACCCCGGCATGTCGCGCGTGTTGATGGGCTCGATCACGAGGCGGATGCCGGCGGCCCGGCAGCGCCCGGCGGCCTGCGCGACGTTCTCGAGGTAGGCAGCCTCCGCTGCCTCCGGTGAGACGCCGGCTGGCGGGATGCCGGCCATGGCGTGGACCTGCGCGCAGCCGAGCGCTCCGGCGTAGTCGATGGCGCGCTCCACGCCGTCCGCGAACTCCTGCCGGCGCCCGGGCAGCACGGCCAGACCCCGCTCGCCGCCGGCCCAGTTGCCGGGGGGCATGTTGAACAGGACCTGGGTGAGGCCGCTGTCGCGCAGGCGCGAGGCGATCTCCGCCGCGGGGACGTCGTAGGGGAAGAGATACTCGACGCCCCGGAAGCCCACCCCGCTCGCGGCCCGGAAGCGGTCGAGGAAGGCGACCTCCTGGAACATCAGGCTGAGATTGGCCGCGAACCGGGGCATGGCTAGCGGCCCCGGACGGCCAGGGCCCCGGCGCCGAGCAACACCTGGGCCGCGGTGGCCACGAGCACCAGAAGCGAGAACTCGTAACCGACGGCTCGCGGGGCGCCCACCGCGATGGCCCCCGTCATGAAGAAGCCCTGCTTGATGTGAAACAGGAACACCGCGCAGGCCATGATGGGAATGTTGGCAAGCGCGGCCCACCGCGTGAAGATGCCGAGGATCATCAGCGCGCCTCCGATCATGTGGGCCGCGATCAGGTACCACACCCCGACCGAGGCGAATGGCAGGCCCATGGCGTTCGCCATGAACGCCGCCGCGCCCGCCGGTGTCAGCACCACGAGCGCGTAGTAGCCGTGCATGACGTAGATGATGCCGAGCATGACGCGGAGGAGGGTCGCTCCGTACGCGCTCATTCCAGATCCCTTCCTGGCCATCGATTCCTCGCGATTGGCGGGCGCGGCGCCGCATCCCGCGCTGCTGTCCGATCCGTCAGAGCTCGGCGGCGGCCGGCAACCCGGGCAGGCCCCTGGCCGCGCGCACCGCGCGGGCGATGGCCGAGGCCACCGCGTCCGCGGCGGCCAGGCCGACGGCGGCGGCGTCGGCCGTCGCGGTGCCGACCGACAGGCAGAACAGCGCGTCGCCGTCGCTCGCCAGGTGCGGGGGAGACAGCGCGCGCGCGAATCCGAGCATGGCGAGCTGAGCCACCCGCCGGCACCCCGTCTTGTCGAGCGCCGCGGTGGTGGCGACGACGCCGATCGTGGTGTTGACCGGGCGGAAGGCGGGGGCGGGGGCGCCCGCGGCCAGGGCTGCCGCGGTGTCCACGAGCCGCCGGCCGTCGGGGGCGTCTCGCGCACCCGCGAGCAGGTGCCCCGTCTCGGGGTCCCGCACGTCGCCGACCGCGTTCACCACCATCACCGCGCCCACCGCGACTCCATGGCGATCGAGCGCGGCCGAGCCCAGCCCCCCGCGCATGGCGCGCGCGATGCCGTGGAGCTTGCCCACGGTGGCCCCGGTGCCGGCCCCGACGTTGCCCTCGGCGACGGGCCCGGGGCGAGCGGCGGCGGCGGCGGCATGACCCATGGCACGGTCCGGCCGCGCCCGGTGATCGCCCACGTTCAGGTCGAAGATGATCGCCCCCGCTACATGGGGGATCACGGTCCGGCCCACGCGGAAGCCCACGCCGTGCTCCTCGAGATACTGCATCACGCCCCAGATGGCCTCGAGGCCATAGGCGCTGCCGCCCGCCAGCACGACCCCATCCATGGTCGGCACGAGATGGTGGGGGTCGAGGAATTCGAGGCCGTGCACCCCTGGAGCCGTCCCGCGGATCTCGATGCTGCCGATGGCGGGGTGATCGGTCAGGACCACGGTGCAGCCCGTCAGCCCGACGGCGTCGGTCGCGTGCCCGACCCGGACGCCCGGGATCACAGGAGGCCTGGAGGGGCCGGGGACCTCGGGGGGTCCGAGGGGCCCGCGGTGCCCGAGGGGCCCGCGGCGACCGGACTCCGGCGCACGTCGCCGAGGCGCACCCGTCCGAGCGCCACGTCCCCGGCCACCTCGAGCCCGCGCCTGGCCATGGCGGCAGCCCATGGCACACCGGAGAGGGCCCGTTCTGGATCACGCACGGCGACGGCGGTGGCTGCGGCGATCTGCGCCGCCTCCTCGCGGCCGGTGGCGCGAAACACCAGTGACATCTCGAGCAGGCGATGGGCCCAGCGCGGCCGCGCCTCCGCGGAGAAGGCGCGGTCCACGGCGTTCCCGACAATGGCGGCCTCCCGCTCCACCTTGACCTGATCGGGAATGACGAGGCGACTGTCCCGCATCTCGAGGAGGCTGACGGCGTCCTCGGCAATGGCGGCGGGATCGGCGAACCAGCCGGCGAGCTCGGGGAGATCGAGGAGCTCGGCGGAGCGCTCGACGAGCAGGGGGTCCGGCGCCGCGGCGAGTGGGCCGCCGTCCTCCCCGGGGGGGATCGCGGCGAAGAAGGGCGCCCAGCGCGCATAGGCGACCGGGGGATCCGTCCTCGCCCGCTGGTGGCTGGCCAGAGCCTCCCGCACCAGCGCGCACACGCGCGCCGCCGAGGTCTCGACCCACGGCAGCTTCTGATCGCGATAGAGCTTCGCCAGCTCGGCGTCGAGGCGCTTGCGCGTGATGGCGCCGCCCGCCGCCTCCAGGATGCCCGCCTCGTCGTTGATGATGAGCGAACACAGGGACTGCCCCCCGCCGAGCCCACCCTCGAAGACGATCCAGACCGCCCGCGATCCCGCGCCGTCGATGCCGGACACCCAGGCGCGCACCGCCCGCACGGGGTCGCGCGTGACGACGGGGCGCCCGGCCTCGGGGGCGGGGCTACCGGACCCATCGTCGAGGCGGTAGAGCGCCCGGCGGATCGGGCGGCGCAGGTCCCTGGCCCGCGCGTCCCCGGCGAGGGCGCGCAGCAACGGGGCGGCAGCGCGCCCGTGAATCCTGGTCAGCGCGCGCAGCGCCTCGTCGAGGAGCGCCTCGTCGAGCCCCGCGAGGTCTGGTCGCGGGCCGCCTCCGAGCGCGGCCTCGAGGGCGGCCAAGCAGGTGGCGGCGGCCGGGGAGAGCGCCTCGGTCATGTCCCGAGCAGGAGCTGCCGGATGAAGGGGTCGTCGAGGCCGATCTCCGAGGGGATCTCGTCGCGGCGGAAATACACCTTGCGCATGTACGACAGGGCCCCGGCGTACTGCTCGAAGTGAGCGGAGAGCCGTCGGAAGAGCGCGGCCTCGATCGCGGCGCCGCCATGCGTCGTCTCGGCCAGGAACCGGTACGCCCGCTGTCCCTCGCGCCGGTAGTAGCTCGCCACGGCCAGGCGGTCCACGTGATCGCGGAAGACGCCGGTCATGAAGAGCGTGTAGTCGCCGATGTGCCGGCGCACCGTGCGCTCGCGCCCGGGATCGAAGCCGGGCGAGCTCATGTCCCAGCCCCGCTCGATGTGGAGCCACGCATCGACGACGGTGTCGAGCCGGGCGCCGGGCAAGAGGTCGGCGGCGCGCAGGGCATCGGCGCGGGCGAAGCGCGTCAGCAGGTCGGCGAGGTAGCGCGCGGCGGGCGGATCGTCGAGGGCGAGGTCCACGAACGTCCGCCGGGTCGCGCGGTCGAAGAAACGGGCGAGCGGGCCGCCGTTCACGCGCCTACTCTATCAAAACCGCGTGCTAGACTTCGAGTCATGGAGCTCGGCGGGATGCACGACGACCCGGTGCCGGAGCGCGTGCCTCTGCGCGCCCGCTGGGTGGTTGGCCGCCAGTGGCTCGTCGGCGGGGCCATCGCCGTTCTTGCACTCCTCGTGGTCTTTCTCGGCTTGTGGGTCGTCCGGAGTGAGAACCAGATCGAGCAGCTCCGGGCGGAGCTGCACGGCATCTATGCGGAGGCGGAGTCGCTCCGCACGGGGTCGGTGGAGGCTCAGCAGCGCGCGGTCCTGCTCGACCAGCAGGTCCACCAGCTCCGCACGGAGCGCGAGACCTTGCTCCGGAAGCTCTCGCGCCATGACGCCGCGCCGAAGGTGCAGTCCAGGCCGAATCCCAGGACCCGCCGTGGCGAGGCCCCGGCCAGGAGCAAGAGCGCCCCCGCCCTACCCAGCGCCGTGAGTCGACGCCCGTTCGACTCGATACGCTAGTGTCCCGAGTCGGAAATGTGCCGACAAAGCGCCGGGCGGGGTGGGGGCCCTCCCCGCGGGACACGCTGAGTCGCGGGAGCGTCGCCGGCACTCAATGGGGCCACGAGATGGGTGGTGGGTGGCTTCGGCG
>DATKEI010000308.1:0-23726 GCA_035544455.1 Binatia bacterium
CGCGGGACACGCTGTGTCGCGGAGCGCTACCGGCACTTAATGGGGCCACGAGATGGGTGGTGGGTGGCTTCGGCCATCCGCAGAAGATACGGTCCCGCGGGGAGGACCCCCACCCCACCCGGCGCCGGTGGCGACACGGCCCGGGTGGGGCTGGTCGGCGATCTCGCCCGCTCACGGGGGCGAGTCCAGGGCCCGGCTCCGGCCTCGCCTTGCCCGGGCTGGGTTATGCTGCGGCGGCGGGCCCGCGCCTCCGGGTATGAGCCCGGGACCTGGACGGTCCGAGGCGTCGTGGCATCGGCCCACGGGAGCATGACTCCAAGGGAGGAGCCCCATGGAACAGAGCGAGATCTACAAGAAGGGCGCCGCGCTGCGCCGCCAGCTGCTGGGGGACGACTACGTCGAGCGTGCCAATCGCGCGACCTACGACGATCCCGTGATGAAGACCTTCATCGACGTCGCCACCGAGACCGTGTTCGGCTCCCTGTGGACGCGGCCGGGGCTCGACCTCAAGACCCGCACCCTCGTGTGCGTCGTCTCCGACGCCGCCACCGGGCGCTATCCGGAGCTGGCCATCCACCTCCGGATGGCCCTCGGGCAAGGCTGGACCGAGCAGCAGCTCACCGAGGTCTTGATCCACATGACGGGCTACGTCGGCGTGCCCATCATCCGCGAGGCGATGATCACTGCGCGCGACGTCTTCGCCGAGGTGCGGGGCAAGCCGGCACAACCCGCCCCCTGACGACCCCGCCCGGCCGCGACCGCCGTGGCGGCTCTCTCTGCGCCTCGGCGAGGTGAGGGGCGCGGGGGAGAGGGAACGGAACTGGCCCTATGCGAAGCGCCAGCCGTCGAGGGCGGAGAGATCGGCGGGAATCACGCGGAGCGGCAGGTCGCGGGCGGCGAGGATGCCGTGGTCGACGAGGATCTGGATCTCCCTTGACGGGGCGCCGCCGAGCGCCACCTCCGGCATTGCCGCGAGAGCCGCGGCCAGCCCGCGCGCCGTCCGGGGTAGCTTCAGCTCGGCGCCGGTGTCCACGACAAGCGCCGCGCCCGTCCGCCCGGAGGGCACCGCGACCGCGGGCACCTGGGCCCAGAGCCGGCCCCGGCGCTCGGCAGGCACTGCGTCGACCCGGCCGGGCACGATGTCCCACGCGGCGAGCCCGATGGCGTGCGCCCGCCGCAGCGCGCGATCCCGGAAGGGAGCGGCGCCCACCCGGCCGAGAACTCCCCGGATCACGTGCGCGTAGCGGGCCGGGGACACGCACCCGCTGGAGCCGGCCCCTCGGCCCTCGGCGCCGGCCGCGTCGAGCAGCCCGGCCAGCGCGGCACGCGGATCGAGCGCCTTCCAGGTGAGGGACACCGCGAGGGACCGCTCCCGGCAGAGCACGCGATGCGGCGTGCGCGGCGGCATGTAGAAAAGTGATCCGGGCGGGAGGCGGAGCGTGCGCCACCGCCGGCGAGGAGCCCGCGGCGGCAGATCCTCGGGCGTTCCCAGCGCGACGGCGGGCCCGAGGGTGACGGTGCGACACCCGTCGAGCTGGAGCCAGAACTGGTCGGCCTCCCCGTCGTGATGGAGCCCCATGCCCTCCCGGCCGCGCCCCTCGACCATGAACAGGAACGAGCATTCCTCGCGGAAGGGGCCCAGGAAGGTCGCGCGCAGGGCCACCATCAGTCGCATCAGGCGGGGGAGCACCTGGTGCACTTGCGGGAGGAACACGGTGGCGCCGCGGGCGAGGGCAGCGGCGAGCCGGCGCGAGTCGCCGGTCCGATCGTAGGTGCGGTCGACCGCGATCTGGAACGGCAGGCCCGAGGCGGCCATGGCGACGGCGGCGCGATAGCCGGGCGCGATGCCGCGCCACCCGTCGTCCCGCGCGGTCAGGAGGGCGGGCACCCGGCCGAGCGCCGTCGCGCGGAACCGTCGGACCGCGGCGCGGTCGGGGAACCAGGCCTCGAGGGGCGAGCGGACCCGGAGGACGGCGGGCCGGGCCCGCGCGGCCGGCGCGAGGTGAGCCGCGCCGGCCGCGGGCGCCCAGGACCTCACGGCGTGGCCGTGGCCGCGCCCCCGCCTGTCACTTGTCGGCGGTACGGAGGGCCGCCGAGCCGCCGCCTACCTTGATGCGCCCGGTCTCCCGGAGGCTGCTGCCGTCCCAGCTCAGGACCTGGACGTCCTTTTCCACCATGTTCCCCACCAGGATGGTCCGGTTGTCGGGGGAAAAGGCGACGCCCTGCGACCAGTGCCCGATCGGAGCCTCGCCCACCTTGGTGAGCTGGGTACCGTTCACGCGGAACAGGACGACCTTGCCGGCGTCGTTGAAGAAGGGCGAATCCTTGGCCTTGTTGCTTCCGTTCATGACGACCACGCCGCACAGCGTACCATCCGGAGAGAGCTTGATGCCCTCGGGGGTCTGGCCCACGGTGAGGGTATCGACCACGCGCGGAGGCCGCGCCCGGAGGTCGATCACGCTGATGGTGTCGCTGTCGCCGCCGCCCCGCCCGATATTGGCGATCACCGCCACCGCGCCGGTGGAACTGATGTCGAGCCCGTAGGGCCGGAGGCCGGCGTTCATGTCCCGCTTGGTGTACTCGACCTTGGTGCCGTCGATGGACAGCACGGAGATGCGGTCGTCGCCGTCCCGCGACACCAGCGCCATCTTGCCGTCCGGCGCGATCGCCACGTGGCTCACGCCCGACTTCGCGTCGGCGATAACCACCTTGCCGAGCGGGGTGACGGCCTTGCCGGCAATGCCGTACACCGAGACCGTGCCCTCGGACCGGTTGGCCACGAGGGCCAGCGTGCCCTGACGATTGATCGAGAGCCCGGCCGGCGAGGCCCCGGTCTCAAGGGTCGCGATCACGGCGGGGGGCGAGGCCTTGAGGTCGACCACCGACATCCGGTTGTCGGCAATCTGCTTGGTGGGATCGGCGGGGTTGATCTTCATCGCCGAGGTGACGAGGGCGAGACCCTCGTCCGGGGTGACGGCCACACTGAGCGGCGGCCCCACCACGCTGCCGGGCACGGGCACCTCGGCGATCACCCGGGGCGGCGCGGCCTTGAGGTCGATCACGGTCAGCGTGTCGGGCGCCGGCGCCGGCACCACGGTGGCCACCCCGTTCACGAGGACGACCTTGTTGTCGTTTGCCGACACGGCCAGCTGCGCGTCCGCCCCGGGAGCGGCCACTCCCGTCGCCGCCAGGACCAGGGCGCCACAGCCGAGCTGCCTCAGGGCACGTCGGGGTGTGCTCATGACCACGTCCTCCTCTGTGGAACGATCCTCCGCTGGATGTCCAACCGATCGAGGGCCGGGTTCCCGGGCGACCAGATGCTACACGACCGGGGAACGCGCTTCACGAAACTTTACGTGCGCCACAAACCGTCTTCACGACCGCGCGGGATCGTGGTGCACACACCACGGGACGGCCGGACCCGAACAGGGGGCCGGGACGGCCCCGAGACCACAGGAGGACACGGACATGTCGAGGCGGACCAAGATCGGAGTGACAGTGGCGGTGGCGGTCGTGCTGCTCGCCGGCGCGACGGCGTTCGCGGTGAGCGCGCACGGCGGGCGCCCTGCCATCATGAAGCGCGTGGCGACGGCCGTGATCGACGACGCCCTGGACGCGGCGACGGTCACCCAGGGCCAGCGCGCCACCATCTACGCGGCGCGCGATCGCGTCTTCGCCGCGGTCGAGGAGGCCCGCAAGAACCGCGGCGCGCGCATCGAGGAGGTGCTGGCCCTCTTCGAGGCCGACAGCATCGACCCCGCACAGGCGGACGCCCTGCGCACCCTGCGGGAGCAGCAGCACCAGCAGGTGGCCGACGTCATCCAGCAGGCGGTGATCGAGGTCCACGACGTGCTCTCGCCGGCGCAGCGCAAGGCGCTGGCCGACTACGTGCGCGCCCGGCACGCCCGGCACCTCGGGGGGTAGCCGCCGCGGAGGGTGAGGGGCGCGCTCCCGCCGGACCGACGGGTCGGGCGGGAGCGCGCTCCCCGCCCCGGCCGCAGGAGGCGGGGCGGGGGCTGGGCGGGGCGGGCGGACTCTGGGAGACTGGATGGCGCATGACGGCACGCACGGCAGCGCTCCTGATCGAGGACGACGGGCGGCTCGCCGCGCTCGTGAAGGAATACCTCGGCAAGCACGAGATCGACGTCACGGTGGCCAGTGACGGAGAGCGCGGCCTCGCTGCGCTGCGCCGCGGCCATTTCCAGGTGGTCCTGCTCGACGTGATGCTACCCGGGATCGACGGCCTCGAGGTCTGCCGCCGGCTGCGGAGCACCCCGGAGCTGGCCAGGGCGCCCGTCATCATGCTCACCGCGCGGGGAGACGAGGTCGACCGCATCGTCGGGCTCGAGCTGGGCGCCGACGACTACCTGCCCAAGCCGTTCAACCCCCGCGAGCTGCTGGCCCGGATCCGGGCCCTGCTCCGCCGCGCCGCGGCAGGCGCCGCCGTCGCGGGACGGCTGGCCGTCGACCAGCTCCAGATCGACCTCGACGCCCGCGAGGTGACGCTGGCCGGCCGGCGCATCGTCCTGACGCACTACGAGTTCGAGCTGCTCGCCGTCCTCGCACGAGGCGCCGGCCGCGTCCTGTCCCGCGAGCAGCTCATGGACGCCCTCAAGGGCCAGGAGCACGAGGCGTTCGACCGCTCCATCGATGTCCATGTCTCCAGGCTCCGGGCCAAGCTCGAGGCCAATCCCCGCGAGCCCCGGTACATCAAGACCGTGCGCGGCGTCGGCTACATCCTGGCGCGCGACGGCGGGGGCGAAGGGGCCTGATGCCCCGCCTGTATGCGCGCATCTACCTCCATCTCCTGGGGGTCCTCGTGGTGGCCGGTCTCGCCACCACCCTGGTCTTTGCCCTCGGGGGCCGGGGCTCGTTCCTGCGCGAACTGGGCCAGCGCCTGGCCCGCCATGCCGTCTCGCTGGTGGCGGAGGACTTTGCGCGTCCGGACCGCCTGGAGCGCCGTGTCGAGCAGCTGCACCGCGACCTCGACGTCGATCTCCGTGTCCGGAGCGTCGACGGGCGCGAGGTCGCCCGCGCCGGCGGGGAAGTCCCCGCCCTCGCCCCGGCCGAGATCGCCCGGATCCGCGAGGGTGTCCCCGTGCTCCGGCCGGGCCGCGCGTGGGTCGTGGCGGCCCCCGTGCGCGATCCGGCCTCGCGCGAGGTGGTGGGCTGGATCGAGGCGTCCGGGCGCCGTGTGGGGGCAGAGCCAAACCTCCTCCGCCCGCTGGCCCTGGTCGCTCTCCTCCTCGGCTTCGTCGGCCTCGCCGCCCTGCCCCTGGCCCGCCGCATCTCGCGCCCGCTGGAGCGCCTCACCGAGGCGGCGGGGCGGCTCGGCGCGGGCGACCTCTCGGCGCGGGCGCCGGCGCCTCCGGCGGAGAAGGGACGCCGCCGATGGCGGCGCGCGCGGGGCGACGAGATCCAGGAGCTCACGCGCACGTTCAACGACATGGCCCGGCGCGTGGAGCGGCTCGTCTCCGGCCACAAGGAGCTCCTCGCCAACGTGTCGCACGAGCTCCGCTCGCCCCTGGCGCGGATCCGCGTGGCGCTCGAACTGGTGCCCCGCTCCGCCGACAGCGAGAGTCGCCTGCGCGAGCTCGAGGCCGATCTCGACGATCTGGACCGCCTGATCGAGGACGTGCTCACGGCATCCCGCCTCGACGTGACCGGACTGCCCCCCCACCCGGGGCCGGTCGACGTGGACCAGCTCCTCGCCGGGATCGTGGAGCGAGCGCGCCACGACCCGCTCACGGCGGGGTGCGCCGTCGAGATCGCCGCTCCGTCGCATGTCGTCGTCGTCGCCGACGCCGCGCTCCTCCGGCGCGCCCTGTGGAACCTTGTCGAGAACGCGGCCAAGTACGGCGCGCCGCCCATCGCGCTCGGCGCCGAGCAACGGGGTGGCCGCGTTCTGCTCTGGGTGACCGACACGGGCCCCGGCATCCCCGCCAACGAACGCGAACGCGTGGTCGAACCCTTCTACCGCCTTGACCGGGCGCGCACGCCGGGAGAGGCCAGACCCGAGGCCGGCGGGTTCGGCCTGGGCCTCGCGCTCGCCCGGCGGATCGCCGAGGTGCACCGCGGCTCGCTCGCGGTCGGCCCGCGCGTCGAGCGCGACGGCGAGGAGAGCGGGTGCCGGGTGACGATGAGCCTGCCCGCCGACGGCGCGGATTCCCCGGTTTCCCCACAGGCCGCGGAGGCGACACGCTAGACTCTCCGGATGACCTTCACGTGGCTGGCGGGCGCGTGCATCGTCGGCGCGGCCAGCCTCGTGCAGGGGCTGGCCGGTTTCGGCATCGGACTCGTCGCCATGGCCTTCCTGCCGTTCCTGATGCCCCCGGCCACCGCCGTCGTGCTGATGACGATCTACGCGACCGCCTTCACCGCGGCGATCTTCCTCCCGGTGCGCCGCGACCTTCAGCCGCGCGCCGTCGTCGACCTCCTGGGTGGCACCCTGATCGGCGCCCCCATTGGAGTGTGGGTGCTGTCGACCCTGCCCGCCGGCGGCCTGAAGCGGCTGATCGGATTCGTCCTGGTGGGCATCGTGCTGCTGGAGTGGCTGGGCCGCTATCCCGAGGGCCTGTCGGGCCGCGGCTGGGGGGTCGGGGCCGGCGTGGTGGCCGGGTTGCTCGGGGGAGCGGTCGGTACGCCGGGCCCACCCGTCATTCTCTACGGCACTGCCCGGGGCTGGGGCCCGCGGACAATGAAGGCGAATCTCCAGGCCTTCCTCGTCGCCAACCAGGGGATCATCCTGCTCGGCTACTGGTGGGCGGGCCTGCTCACGCCGGACATCTGGCGTCTCGCCGGAGCCTTCGCCGTCCCCGCCGTCGCGGGGCTCGTCATCGGCATGGCGCTGTTCACCCGCATCGATCGCGTGCGGTTCCGCCGGATCGTCTTCGGCCTGCTCTTCATGTCCGGGCTGGTGCTGCTCGTGGGCGGCTGAGTCCGCGCTATCCCGCCCGTGCGAGGGCGCGCGTTTCCGCGGCGACCAGGGCGAGCCAGGGCGCCATCCCCATCGCCGCGAAGAGCGCGTCCGCCGCCGCGAAGTGGGCCCGCGCCTTGTCCGGCGGATGGCCGCGCCGCAGCAGGCGGCCCAGGCTCAGGTGGCAGTGCGCCACCACCGGCCGCATCCCGAGCGCGGTGGCCTGCTCGAGGGCGAGGGCGAACTGCTGCTCGGCGGTGCGGCGGCCGATGCCGGCCTCGCCGGCCGCGATCTCCCCGAGGAGCCAGTGCGCCCACGTCTGGTTGCTCCGCTCGCGCTGCTCGAGCGCGGAGCCCAGAGCGCGCTCGGCCGCCTCGCTCGCCCGGTGCGGCTGGCCCGCGGCCAGGTATGCCTGGGCCAGCCACGTCAGGCGCGCCGCCTGGTTGAACATCAGCTTCATCTCGACGGCCTGCTCCACCGCCTCCTCGAGCAGCGGGACGGCGGCCGGGATCCGCCCGGTGAGCGCGTAGGCGAGGCCGAGGCTGGTGGCGATGGTGGGGAGCCAGATGCGAAGCTGCGCGGACCGCTGCAGGTCGCGCGCCCGCTCGAGGGGCGCCACCGCGCGGGCGGCCTCGCCCTGGCGCAGGCACGCCTCGCTGAGGGCGAGATGGGCGACGATCAGGTCGTACGGGTGCCCCACGGCCTCGGCCAGTCGCAGGGTCTCCTCGGCGGTCGCGAACGCCTCTCCGAACCGGCCCAGCTCGGACAGGGCCCGGATGCGGTGGGCCCGGGCCACCACCGACGGCAGCCCGTTCATGCCGAAGCGCTGGCGCGCCAGATCGCCGTCGAGGGCGTCGATGTTGGCCTGGGTGTGATCGAGCGCACGTGCGAAGTCACCGAGCGAGTTGTAGGTCTGGCCGAGCACGAAATGCGCCATCACGCGCACGGCGAAGTCGCCGGTGTCCTCGGCCAGCGCGAGGGCGCGGTGGCTCGCGTCGAGGCCGGGCTCGTACTGGCCGACCCACCAGTAGTAGTTGCCCTGGTAGGCCAGCACCTGCCCGAGCCGCGAGCGGTCGGCCAGGGCCTCGGCGAGCGTCTCCGCCTCGCGCAGGTGGCCGATCGTGGCCGGCAGCTCGCCGAGGGCGGTGAGCGCCCGCCGCAGGTCGAACCGGACGTCGATGGCGATGCCCTGCGTCTCCGGCGTGGCCGGCAGGTGGGCCAGGGCCTCGCGGGCTTGCTCGAAGTGGGCGAGCGCCTCCCGCGGGGCGGAGCGGGTCATGGCGCTGGCGCCCGCTCGTCGGAGGTGCGTCACGGCCCGGTCCCACAGCCCTCCCTGGAAGGCGTGGTGGGCGAGCCGGTCCACCAGCGCCTCCTCTGCCATCGCCTCGATGGCGGCGGCCACCCGGGCGTGCAGCCCGCGACGCCGCTCGTGGAGGAGCGTGCCGTAGGCGACCTCGTGCGTCAGGGCGTGCTTGAACGCGTATTCCCGCTCGGGGAATGGGCTCGAGTCGTACAGCAGCTCGGCAGCCTGGAGCCGGGCAAGCGCCGCCGGCAGCTCGTCGCCGGCCATGCCGGCGATCGCCTCGAGCAGGCGGACGGGCACGTCCTTGCCGATGACGGCGGCAGCCTGGAGGACGCGCTTGTCGACGGGGGGGAGGCGGTCGATGCGGGCGGCGAGGACGGCCTGGACGGTGGCGGGCACGTGACCGTCCGCGGCGGTGCCGGCGAGGCGATGGGCGCCGCGGGCGCCGGCGAGCACGCCCGTCTCGACGAGCGTGCGCACGCTCTCCTCGAGGAAGAACGGGTTCCCCGCGGTGCGCGTGACCAGCACGCGCCGCAGGGCGGCCAGCTCGGGGTCGGAGCCGATCAACGTGCCGAGCAGCGCCTCCGCGCCCGGGGCGGGCAGCGGCTCGACGCGGAACGTCGTGTAGAAGGGCCGGGAGCGCCAGCCGTGCGCGTACTCGGGCCGGTAGGTGGCGAGGAGGAGGAGGCGCTCGCGCGCCATGGCCTCCACCACACCGTCCAGCACGGCCTGGGTCGCGGAATCGACCCACTGCAGGTCCTCGGCGATGATGGCAATGGGCTGGATGCGGCTGCCGTGCAGGGCGAGCTGGAGCAGCGCCTCGCCGATGAGGCGCTGGCGCTCGCGGGGATCGAGCGCGGCGGCCGCGCTGTCCGGGGGCAGGGCGTCGAGGAGCGCCAGGAGGCCGGGGGCGAGCTCGGCCCGGCCGGGATCCATGGTCACGAGCCGCTCCCGGACCTTCTGCTGGATGGTCCGGCTGTCGTCGCGGGGCTCGATCCTGAACCAGCGGCGCACGAGCTCGATCGAAGGCCGGTACGACGTGGCGCGCCCGAACGAGGTCGCGTGCATTTCCAGGGTGTACCAGCCCTCCTGGCGCAGGGAGCGCGTCACCTCGAGGGCGAGCCGCGACTTGCCCACGCCGGGCTCTCCGACGAGGCCGACCACCTGCCCCTCGCCGCGGGAGGCCCGGTCCACGAGCGCCCGGAGCGCGGCCAGCTCGGCGGCGCGCCCCGCCAGCGGTGTGAGCCCGCGCGCGGCAGCCGCCTGAAGGCGGGACCGCGGTCGCTCGGCGCCGACCAGCTCGTAGACCTCCACCGCGGTGGTCAGCCCCTTCATGGGCACCGAGCCGAGCGGGACGAGCGAGAAACACCCTTCCGAGAGCCGGACCACCGCTTCGGTGACGAGCACCCGGCCGGGCCGGGCGAGCTGCTCCAGGCGCGCGGCCAGGTGCGTGGTGGAGCCGACGGGGAGGTAGTCCATGGCAAGATCACTGCTCACGCTGCGCACGACGACCTCGCCCGAGTGCAGCCCCACGCGGATCTGCACGCGCGCCCCGTCGCGCTGCCAGACCTCCCGGGACAGTGCCCCGATCGTCTCCTGCATGCGGAGGGCGGCGTGCCCGGCGCGGATGGCATGGTCCTCGTGGGCGACGGGCGCGCCGAACAGGGCCATGATGCCGTCGCCCATCACCTGGGTGACCGTCCCCTCGTACTCGTGGACGGCGTCCATCATGCGCTCGATCACGGGATCGAGGATGGCCCGCGCCTCCTCGGGATCGCGGTCCGCCATGAACTCCATGGAGCTCTTGATGTCGGCAAAGAGCACCGTGACCTGCTTGCGCTCGCCCTCGAGGGCGCTCTGGGTCGTGCGGATCTTGTCGGCCAGGTGCCGCGGTGTGTACCGCCCGGGCGAGGTGAACCGCGCGGCGCCCGCGCCGGGCGGACCCACGGCGACGCCGCAGCGGATGCAGTAGCGGCTGCCGGGCGCCACGTCGGCGCCGCACGAGGGACAGGCCGGGGCAACGCGGGCGCCGCACTGATCGCAGAAACGGGCGTTCGCGGACAGCTCGTGGCCACAGCCGGGGCAGGACAACGAGTCGGCCTCCTCGGATCCTCACCGCAGTTTTTCGAGGGTACCGTCCCCCCCGAAGGGGGTCAAGGACCGCACAGGAGCGGTGCCGGTGGCACCGGAGCGGTGCCGGTGGCACCGGAGCGGGGCCGTGCCGCCTCGGGGAAGTCTGGGGAGACCGCGCCGGGACGCGCCCGGCTCAAACGGCAGGCAACTCGATGGTGAAGCGACTCCCAGCCTTCGGCGCGCTCTGGACGTCGAGGTGGCCGCCGTGGGCGACGACGATCGAGCGGGCGATGGCGAGGCCGAGGCCGCTGCCGCCCGTCTCGCGCGAGCGCGCCTCGTCGAGGCGCACGAACGGCTCGAAGATCCGCTCCTGGTCGGCAGCATCGATCCCGATCCCGGTGTCCTCGACGACGATACGCGCCAGGCCATCTGCCTGGCCGAGCGAGAGGGTGATCCGGCCCCCGGGCAGCGTGTACTTGACGGCGTTCTCCACGAGGTTCAGCATGGCGCGCCGGAGCGCCGGACCGTCGCCGATCGCGGCGGCGGGTGTCATCTGGCCCAGGCTCACGCTGACCCCGGCCCCGCTGGCCAGGCGGACGCCGGCGTCGAGGGCCTCGAGCACGAGGGGCTCCAGGTCGACGCGCGCGCGCCGGAGCCCGACCTCGCTCGGGGCGCGCGCGAGGAGGAGGAGGTCCTCTGACACCTTGATGAGCCGTTCGACCTCCTCGAGACTGGTCCCGAGGACGCGCCGGTATTCCGCGGGTGACCGCTCCGAGCGCAGGGCGACCTCCATCTCGCCCTTGAGCACGGTGAGGGGCGTGCGCAGCTCGTGCGCGGCGTCGGCGTTGAAGCGGCGCATCTGGTCAAAGGCCCCTTCGAGCCGGGCCAGCATGCCGTTCAGCGTCTCCGCGAGATAGTCGAGCTCGTCGCCCGCCCCGCGCGGCGGGATGCGGGCGGCCAGGTCCTCGGCGGTGATCCGGCGGGCGGTGCGCGCCATCTCGCGGACGGGCCGCAAGGCGACGCGCGCGATCCCGGCGCCGCCGCCGGCGGCGAGCAGGACGCCGACCGGACCCAGGGCGAGGACGATCTGCAGGTAGCGCCGCAGGGCGTCCTCGACGCGAGCGAGGGGAATGCCGACCTGGATGAGCTGGACCAGCGTCCCGCCACGGAGCACCGGCATCGTGAGCACGCGGACCCGCTCCCCCGAGGTCAGGACCACGGTCTCGACGGTGCGCTCACCGCGCGCGGCATTGCGCCAGGCCTGCGCGGAGAGCGGCAGGCGGCGCTGGCGCAGGGCGCTCGAGCGGCTGCCTGGCCGGCCCATGGGGTCCAGGAGCTGGAACAGCTTGTCCGCCATCTCCGGGCCCAGGAGGTCGCGCAGGGCGTCCTCGGGCGAGGGCCCCGACCACCGGTCCGCCTCCTGCAGGACCCGGGCGAAGGTACCGAGCGACGCGTCCAGGTCCTGGGTCAGGCTCCACGCCAGCACCCGGTAGGAGAGCGCACCGATCAGGATGAGGATCACCAGGAGCAGGCTCGAGTACCAGAGCGTGAGCTGCGTCCTCACGGACAGGGACCGGCCCCACGCGATCACGCCTCGCCCTCCTTCATCACATACCCCGCCCCGCGCAGGGTGTGCAGGAGCCGTGCGTCGCCCGGGCCGTCGATCTTCCGGCGCAGGTAGCCCACGTAGACGTCGACCACGTTGCTGCCGGGGTCGAAGTCGAGACCCCACACGCGCTCGGCGAGCTGGGACCTCGAGAGCACGCGCCCAACGTTGCGCATGAAGCACTCGAGCAGGGCGTACTCGCGAGCGGTGAGATCGATCCGCCGGTCCGCGCGCACGACCCGGCGCGTCGCCGGATCGAGGCTCAGCGTGCCCAGCCGCAGCACCGGCGCCCGCTGGCCCTGGCCGCGCCGCAGGAGCGCGCGCACTCGCGCGAGGAACTCGTCGAAGGCGAAGGGCTTGGTGAGGTAATCGTCGGCGCCGAGGTCGAGGCCGCTGACCCGGTCGCCCACGCTGTCCCGGGCGGTCAGGAGCAGGACCGGTGTCTGCAGGCCCCGCTCACGCACGGCGCGGACCACGCCGAACCCGTCGCGCCGCGGCATCATGACGTCCAGGACGATCAGGTCGTACGGCGGCCCCTGCAGGATGAGGTCGAGCGCCTCCTCGCCGTCGCTCGCCAGCTCGACGGCGTAGCCCTCCTCCTGGAGCCCCTGGCGGATGAAGCTCGCCACCTTGCGCTCGTCCTCGACGACCAGCACGCGCATGTCGAGGTTACGGTAACACGTGTCCCGACGCGGACTTAGACGGCAGGGCGACCCGGCTCCGGGGTGAGAGATTTCTCATCCGCACCTCACCGACCTCTCATGTCCGACCGCTACGATCGGTACCGATGGCGCTCCGGCGCGAGGACGGCGCCGAAATCCAAGCCCGCCATCGAGGAGGACATCATGAACGTGCGTCGAAACTACCGTTGGGCGTGGCCCGCTGCTGCGCTGGCCGGACTCCTCGCCCTGGGCGCGTTCGCTGCCCCGCCCGCCTTCACGCGCGCGACGAAGCCCCTGTGGTCGGACACCGCGCCGACCGTCGCCGCCTCGCAGACGGCGGCGCCGAACTGGGTCGAGATCGCCAAGGCGGTGAAGCCGGCCGTGGTGAACGTGAGCGTCAAGAAGACCGAGGGCGAGGTCACGCGCGGGCCCGGTGGCCCACGGGGCGGCCGCGACATGGAAGAGTTCATGAAGCGCTTCTTCGGCGATCGGCCGGGCGGCCAGCAGCGCCGCGAGGCGCGGGGCCTGGGTTCCGGCTTCGTCATCAGCGCCGACGGTCACATCGTGACCAACAACCACGTGGTGGAGGACGCGGCCGACGTCCAGGTCAAGCTGGCGGACGGGCGCGAGCTCGCGGCCAAGGTGGTGGGCCGCGACCCCAAGACCGATCTCGCCCTCCTCAAGGTCGACGCGATGAACCTGCCGCATATCCCGTTCGGCGACTCGGCCGGGCTTCAGGTGGGTGAGCCGCTGATGGCCATCGGCAACCCGTTCGGCCTCGAGCTGACGGTGACGACGGGCATCGTGAGCGCCACGGGCCGCGTCATCGGCGCCGGGCCCTACGACGACTTCATCCAGACGGATGCGTCGATCAACCCCGGCAACAGCGGCGGGCCGCTGATCAACGCCACGGGCCGGGTGGTCGGCATCAACACCGCCATCTTCTCGCGCAGCGGCGGGTCCGACGGGATCGGCTTCGCCATCCCGGTGGACCTCGCCAAGGCCGTCATCACGCAGCTCGCCGAGCACGGCCGGGTGACGCGAGCCTCGCTGGGCGTGACCATCCAGCCCGTGACCGAGGCGCTGGCCAAGGGCATGAGCCTCGCCGACACCAGGGGAGCCCTGGTCTCCTCGGTGGTCGAGAACTCGCCGGCGATGAAGGCCGGTGTCAAGGCCGGCGACGTGATCGTGGAGTACGACGGCAAGGCCGTGGCCAAGTCCGAGGACCTGCCTCGCCTGGTGGCCTCCACCGAGATCGACCGGGCCGTGACCGTGAAGGTGATGCGCGACGGCAAGCCGATGACGCTCTCGGCCACCGTGGCCAGGCTGGACGAGCCCGAGACCCGCGAGGCCACCGCGGCCCAGAGCAAGGGCAAGCTCGGCCTCTCCGTCGAGAACATCACGGCCGAGCAGGCGCGCGCCCTCGGCCTCGGCGACCGGAAGGGCGTGGTCGTCCGCGAGGTGGCGCCCGACAGCAAGGCCGGCGACGCGGGGATCCGGGCCGGCGACGTGATCCTCGAAGCCGACCGGAAGCCCGTATCGAGCGTCGAGGAGCTCCGGAAGATCGTGGACCAGCACAAGGCGGACTCCCCGCTGGTCATGCTGGTCAAGCGGGATCGGAGCAGCGTGTACGTCGCGGTGCCCATGGCCTAGGCGATCCAGCAGTCCGGCGCAGGATCTCACCCCGCGCCGCCCGAGCCCCCGACCGGGCCTTGCACCCGGTCGGGGGCTCACCATTTCCAAGTGACCGATGGGACAGCTGTTTTGGCGACGGGCGGGCCAGGCATGCGCCCGACGGGATCCGTGGCCTGCAACACTCGCGGCCGCTCCGGCATCACAATGACCAGCCGGGCCCCGCCGGACCACGTGCGGGAGTCGGGCCGACCAGGGCGCGTATACTTTTGAGTTGTCGGCGGCGGCCCGCGCCGAGGCGCAGCCTGGCGGCCGCAGGGGGCCAGCCTGGCGCACCGGGCAGGAGGACATCGATGGAGTGCGTGGCAACGGAGAGCGTGGCAACCGACGGGATCGACGTTCCGCTGACGAGCGAGGCGGACGGCGAGTTCCCGTTCCGGACCGAGCTGAGCCTCGGCGGGCTCATCGCCGCGTGGGAGCGATCCGCGCAGTCGGACGACCCCGTCCGCGCCGCGCTCGCGCGCGTCATGGGCGAGGCCCTCGAGAAGGCTCCGGAGCTGCGCGAGCCGATCGTCGACCCCGCCGTCATCGAGCGGCATCGGCCCCTGGTGCGGGCCCTGATGTCCCTGGCCTTTCCCCCGGCCTCCTGGGAGCAGGACTTCGCGAGCGCGCTGGTGCCGTTTCGCCTCCAGAGCTTCTACGCCACCCCCCAGTTCGAGCGGCTGTTCCTGACCGCGGCCGGGCTCGTCCGCGGCCGCGTGAAGGTCGGCAGCTACATCGACGCCCGGGCCGGCCTGACCCTGCGAGCGCTCAGCACCTATGCGCACATCCTGCGGAAGTTCTACGACATCTCGATGAACGTGGACGCGCCGATGATCTTCACCGTCCGCGATCCCGAGATGGGATTCGACCGTCACTTCAAGGTGGCCTTCGACGGCCAGTTCGTGAGCGCGGAGCCCGTCGGGAAGCTCCCGGAGCTCAGCGAGGACGGACGCCGCCGCCTCCTCGCCAACCTGTCCGATCCCTGGCTGATGCGGGAGCTGCTCCCGCCGGAGCTGTTCGTGTTCCGGGGGTTTGCCGTCCTGAAGGCGACAGAGGTCACCGACCAGGAGATCCTCTCGTCGCTCAAGCGCGATCTCATCGACCGCGAGTCCGTGGTGGCCCCGGCGTCCTTCCGCCGCATCCAGGACCGCCTCCGCGCGCTCTTCCACCGGCCCGCCCTCGAGTTCTCCCTGGCCGCCATCGAAGGCGACCAGGTGCTCATGCTGAGCTCCACCAACGGCTGTGAGCACGGCTGCATCTTCGCCGACTCCAAGCACTACCGCCTGCGCGACTTCGACAATTCCATCTACGAGCGCGCCGCCGCCGAGGGCCGGCCCATGTTCCTGGCGGATCTGTCCCGCCAGCCGGGGCTCGGCTCGATCGAGCAGAAGATCCTCCGGGCCGGCTTCGGCAGCCTCGTGGTCGCCCCTCTGTACTACCAGGAGGCGCTGATCGGCATGCTGGAGCTTCGCTCGCCGCGCGCCGGCGACCTGACCCCGCTCCACTCCATGAAGCTGCAGGAGGTGCTGCCCCTGCTGTCCATGGCGGTCAAGCGCGGCCTCGACGAGCTCAACGGGCGGGTCCAGGCGTTCATCAAGGAGCAGTTCACCGCGATCCACCCGACCGTGGAATGGCGCTTCCGGCGGGCCGTGCTGACGGCGTTCGAGAAGCAGCAGCCCGAGGGAGGCTCGATCCAGCTCGAGCCAATCGTGTTCGAGGGCGTGAACCCGCTCTACGCGATGACGGACATCCGCGGCTCGTCCACCCAGCGCAGCCAGGCCATCCGGGCGGATCTGACCACCCATCTCCGCCTGGCCCTGGACGTGCTGCGGGCCGCCTACCAGGCGAAGGACATGCCGATCCTGGACGGGCTCGCCTACCAGATCGGACAGCAGGTCGCCCGCATCACCGACGGGCTGCGCTCCGGCGACGAGCTGGGGGTGCTCCGCTTCATCCGGGAGCGCATCGAGCCGGTGTTCCCGCAGATCCAGCGCGTGGGAGGCGACGTCCGGCCGCGGCTCGAAGCCTATCGCGCCGCCATGGATCCCCGGCTGGCCACGGTGTACCGGCAGCGCAAGGACTTCGACGAGAGCATCGCCCTGATCAACGACACGCTGTCCGCCTATCTCGATGGCGAGGAGGCGCGGGCGCAGGCGATGTTCCCGCACTACTTCGAGAAGCAGGCCACCGACGGCGTGGAATGGGGCATGTACGTGGGCGGGTCCCTGCTCGAGAGCGGCGCCTTCGACAGCCTGCACCTCAGGAACCTGCGCCTGTGGCAGCTCATGGTCCTGTGCGGGATGGCCCGGCGCGCCGAGACCCTCAAGAGCCAGATGCCCGTGCCCCTCGAGACCACCCAGCTTGTTCTCGCTCATCACGCGCCGCTCGCCATCCGCTTCCGCCTCGACGAGAAACGCTTCGACGTGGACGGCGCCTACAACGTCCGCTACGAGGTCATCAAGAAGCGCATCGACAAGGCCCTCGTCAAGGGCACCGGTGAACGCGTGACCCAGCCGGGGACGATCGCCGTGGTCCACTCCCAGCCCGAGGAAGCGGCGGAGTATCGCGAGTTCTTCGAGTACCTGCAGGCCCGCGGTGATCTCCGGCCCGGCGTGGAGGAGCTCGATCTCGAGCCCTTGCAGGGTGCGGAGGGGCTGCGGGCGCTGCGTGTCGCCGTCGAGGTGGACCCGGACCGCGGGCCCGACGACGGCGCCGCGCGCATCGACACCGCCGTCGGAAACCCCGCCCGGCGCGACTGACCCCCGGGGGCGGCCTCGCGCCCGGCCGGGCTCCCGCTCGTCACGGTCGGGGGATGTGCCGGGACAGCGCGGAAGGTGCCCCCTCCCGCTCGACCTGGGAGTAGTATTCCCGCGTCATGCTGCTGCTGGGCCGCACGCCTCCTCCGATACCCCCCGGCCGGCCCGCGCCGCGGAGGTCACGCACACCTCGTCGATGTTCGACTCGCTGATCGCATACTGGTCCTATCTCGGAGTCTTCGCCACGCTGTGCCTGGCCAGCCTCGGCCTGCCCATCCCCGAGGAGATCGTCGTGGTGACGGCCGGCGTCCTCTCCCACCAGGGCGTGATGCGCTGGTGGCTGGCCCTGCCCGTCTGCCTCCTCGGCGTCGTCATCGGCGACATCGCCCTGTACGGGATCGGCCGCCACTTCGGGGAGCGCGCGCTCGCCCTGCCGCTGATCCGCCGCGTGCTCGATCCCGCCCGGCGCGTCCGCATGGAGGCCGCGTACCGCAAGCGCGGCGCGCTCATCGTCTTCGGAGCCCGCCACGTGGCCGGCCTCCGGGGCGCCGCCTTCCTGACGGCCGGCATCGTCCACCTCCCGTTCTGGAAGTTCCTCCTCGCCGACGGCATCGCCATTGCCTACGGCATCCCGCTGAGCTTCGGGCTCGCCTACTTCTTCAGCGAGCACGTCCACCGGCTCATGGCCGAGGTCCACCGCGTCGAGCGCTGGATCGCCGTGGTCGCCGTGCTCGTCGCCGCGGTGTGGATCGCCCGCGTCCTGCGCCGGCGGGGGCGCCAGGTGGTCGGCGAGGAGACGGAGGCCTCGGCCTGAGCATCTGCTAGAATGCCGCTGCTCTCACCCCGCTCGGACCGGAGCCCGACATGAAATTCGGCATCTTCTACGAGCACCAGCTCCCGCGCCCGTGGGCGGAGCAGAGCGAGTACGCGCTCCTGCAGAACTCCCTCGCCCAGATCGAGCTCGCCGACCGCCTCGGCTACGACTACGCCTGGGTGGTGGAGCACCACTTCCTCGAGGAGTACTCGCACTCCTCGGCCCCGGAGGTGTTCCTGGGCGCCGCCAGTCAGCGCACGGCGCGGATCCGCCTCGGGCACGGGATCATCCAGCTTCCCACCAACCACCCGATCCGGGTGGCGGAGCGCGTGGCCACGCTCGACCTGCTGAGCGGCGGCCGCGTCGAGCTCGGGCTGGGCGAGGGGGCCGGCCCCACCGAGCTTCATCCGTTCGGCGCCCGCGTGCGGGACAAGCGCGAGGTCTGGGAGGAGGCGGTGCGCGCCCTCGTCCCCTGCTTCACGCGGACGGCGTGGGAGTGGCACGGCGCGCACTTCGACTTTCCCCTCCGCAACGTGCTCCCCAAGCCCCACCAGAAGCCGCACCCGCCGCTGTGGGTCGCCTGCTCCAACATCCAGACCATCGGCAGCGCCGGCCAGTGGGGCATGGGCGCCCTGGGCTTCCAGTTCGTCACGCCGGCCGCCGCCCGTGCCTGGGTGAACCGGTACTACCTCAACCTGACCCGGCACCCGAACAAGCTGACCGAGTACCCCACCAACCCCAACATCGCCATGGTGAGCGGCTTCATGTGCGCGCCCACCGACGAGGAGGCGCAGGCCAAGGCGGCGGGCTGGACATTCTTCGTATTCTGCCTGAGCCACTACGGCAAGCACGGGATCGAGAAGCCGGGCGAGGGCGACATGTGGACGCTCTACCAGGACTGGCGCCAGACCGACAAGGCTCAGCAGGCGCTCCGGAGCGGCCTCATCGGCTCGCCCGCCACCATCCGGGCCCGTCTGCGCGAGTTTGCCGATGCGCACGTGGACCAGGTGATCCTCCTCAACCAGGCCGGGCGCACCAGCCACGAGGACATCTGCGCGTCGCTCGATCTGTTCGCCCGCGAGGTGATGCCCGAGTTCCAGGCCCGCGACGTCGAGCAGCAGCGCTGGAAGGAGGCCGTCCTCGCCGGCCGGGTGGAGCTCGACGAGCTCGACACCAGCGCCTACACCGTGTACTCCCACCAGAACGAGGACATCGTCCGGCTCACGCCCGAGGAGCTCAAGCGCCGGATGGCCGAGAAGGAGGCCGCGGCGCGACCGCGATGAGGGCGGGTCGCCGCCCCCGGGGGCCCATCACGGCGCCGCGGATCACGCCCCGGCGGCGCGCCGCTCGATGCACGCGGCGGCGGCCGCGTCGAGGATGGCGTCGGCGTCGAGGCGATGGGCGCGGTACAGGTCCGGGATATCGCCCGACTCGCCAAAGCGCTCCACCCCCAGCGGGTAGACCCGGTGGCCGGCCACCGCGCCCAGCCAGGACAGTGCGGCGGGGTGCCCGTCGATCACGGTGACGAGGGCGGCCGTCCGGTCGAGGCGAGCGAGGAGGCGCTCGGGGTGCGACGGGCTCGGCGCCGGCGTTCCTCCGGAGGCCTGGCGGGCGCGAGTCCAGTCGGCGTGCAGTCGATCGTACGAGGTCACGGCGAGGAGCCCCGCTCCCGGCACGTCCTCGAGCATCGCGGCATGGGCCTCGAGGGCCTCGTGCGCGACGGCCCCCGCATACACGATGGCCAGCTCGGCTCCCGGCGCCGGCGGCACTCGCCAGTAGGCGCCGGCCACGATGTCCGCGCGCAGCAGCTCGTCCAGGGGACGCTCGGGCTGCGAAACGGGTCGCGTCGAGAGGCGGAGATACACCGAGCCGCCGTCCGGGCGCTGCATGTGCTCGAAGCCCCACCGCATGATCTCGGCCAGCTCGTCCACGTACGCCGGCTCGTAGGTCGCGAGGTGATCGAGCCCCATCCCGATCAGCGGCGTGACAATCGACTGGTGGGCGCCACCCTCGGGGGCCAGGGTCAGCCCCGAGGGCGTCCCCACCACCATGAACCGCGCGTCCTGGTACAGGCCGTAGTTGAGGGCGTCGAGCCCGCGCTTGATGAAGGGGTCGTAGACCGTCCCCACCGGCAGGAGGCGCACCCCGAACAGCCGGTCGGCGAGGCCGAGCGCGGTGAGCATGAGAAACAGGTTGTGTTCGGCGATGCCCAGCTCGAAGTGCTGGCCGGCCGGCGACATGCCCCATCGCTGGGTCGAGAGCACCTGCAGCTCGCGGAACACGTCGGTCCGCCCGTGGCGATCGAAGATGCCGCGGCGGTTCACCCAGCCGCCGAGGCTGGTGGAGACGGTGACGTCGGGCGAGGTCGTGACGATCCGCGCCGCCAGCTCGCCGTCGCTGCGGGCCAGCTCGCTCAGGAGGCGGCCGAATCCCTCCTGCGTGGACATGCGCGGGGCGAGGGGCACCGGCAGGCGCGGCGGCACCGCGATCACCGCCGCCGTCCTCACGCGCCCCGCCGCGCCCGCGAACGGCGCGCTGGCCAGGAAGGCGGCCAGGCGGTCGGGGGGCAGGGCGAGCCCGGCGAACCGCTCCCACTCCTGCCCCTCCGGCACCCCCATCGCCTGCTGGAAGATCGCCATCTGCTCCCGGCTCATCAGGCCGGCGTGGTTGTCCTTGTGGCCCGCGAACGGCAGCCCGTGCCCCTTCACGGTGTACGCGATGAAGCAGCGCGGGCGGTCGTCCGCGACCGCGTGGAACGCCTCGAGGACAGACTCCATGTCGTGGCCGGCCAGGTTGGTCATCAGGGCGTGGAGCGCCGCGTCGTCCAGCTCGTCGAGCAGCGCGCGCACGCCACCCACGTGCCCGAGGTCGTGCCCGAGCTGCTCGCGCCAGGCAGCCCCGCCCTTGAACGTGAGCGCCGAGTAGCGCGAGTTCGGGCACTCGTCGATCCAGTCGCGGAGGGCCGCCCCGCCCGGCCGGGCGAACGCCGCCTCCAGCTGCTTGCCGTACTTGAGGGTCACCACCTGGAAGCCGGTGGTCCGGAACACGTCGTCCATCCGGCTGAACAGGCGGTCGGCGACCACGCTGTCCAGGCTCTGGCGGTTGTAGTCGACCACCCACCACAGGTTCCGCACATCGTGCTTCCAGCCCTCGAGCATGGCCTCGAACACGTTGCCCTCGTCGAGCTCGGCGTCCCCGAGGACCGCCACCATGCGTCCGGGGGGCGCCACGGGATCGGGCATCCACCCCTTGAGGCGCACGTAGTCCTGGACGAGCGAGGCGAAGAGGGTGGCCGCCACGCCCAGCCCGACCGAGCCCGTGGACAGGTCCACGTCGCCGCCATCCTTGGTGCGCGACGGGTAGGACTGGGCGCCGCCCCACGCGCGGAAGCCCTCCAGGTTCTCGCGCGACTGCCGGCCGAGCAGGTACTGGATGGCGTGATAAACGGGGCTCGCGTGCGGCTTCACCGCCACGCGGTCGCGTGAATCCAGCACGTCGAGGTAGAGCGCCGTCAGCAGCGTGACCACCGAGGCGCTGGAGGCCTGGTGCCCCCCCACCTTGAGCCCGTCGCGGCTCGGCCGGACGTGATTGGCGTGGTGGATCATCCACGAGGAGATCCAGAGCACCTTGCGCTCCAGCTCGCGCAGGCACGCCAGGCGGTCGAGATCGAGAGCGCGGGAGCGGGCGGCGGCGCGCAACATGGAGGCCGTGAGTATCGCACGATCGGCAGCGCGGCGGCGCGCCCGCACGTCCCGCCGGGCTCTCCCCCGGACGACGGGTGAACAGACAACCGCCCTCGGCCCTCACTCGCCGCGTGGACCGTCAGCGGCGCGCGCGCCAGGCCTCCGCCGACGTGGCGAACCGGTGCACCGGGACGCCCTGGTAGGAGCTCGCCCCCTCGTCGGCGAAGCCGAGCCGGGCCAGCACGGCCTGCGACGCCTCGTTCTCGGGAGCCGTCACCGCGATCACCCGCTCCAGCCCGAGCGCGGCGAAGGCGCGGTCCAGCAGCGCGGCCGCGGCCTCGGCGGCGAAGCCGCGCCCCCAGGACCGCCGCGCCAGCCGGTACCCGATCTCGACCTCGTCCCCGTCGGGAACGGCCAGCAGCAGGGCGAGCCCGTGGAACTGCCCGTCGGCTCGACCCTCGATCGCCCACCAGCCGTACGCGCCGTGGTCGGCGGCGATGCGATCGCGCACGCGCCAGCGGGCGTCTTCGAGGGTACCGGACCGGTTCCCGATGTAGCGCATGACCTCGGGGTCGGTCTCCAGGGCAAGGAGATCTGGCTCGTCCTCGGAGCGGAGCCGCCTCAGGGAGAGGCGCGGGGTATGGATGACGGTCATGTCGGCCCGCGGGGGCGACCGGCGCTCGGTCGGAACGGCGAAGGGACGCGCTATCCGCCGATCGACTTCAGGAACTCGGCGTTGGTCCGGTGGAGCTTGAGCCGACCGAGCAGGGCCTCCATCGCGTCCATCGGCTTCATGTCCGACAGGACCCGGCGCAGGCGGCGCACGCCGTTGATCTCGTGTTCAAAGTACAGCAGCTCCTCCCGGCGTGTCCCCGACTTGACGATGTCGTAGGACGGGAAGATGCGCCGGTCCGCGAGCTCGCGGGCCAGGTACAGCTCCATGTTCCCCGTGCCCTTGAACTCCTCGAAGATGATCTGGTCCATGCGGGAGCCCGTGTCCACGAGCACGGTGCCGATGATCGTGAGCGACCCCCCGTTCTCGATGGCCCGGGCCGCCCCGAAGAACGAGCGCGGGCCGAGGAAGGCCTTGGCATCGATCCCGCCCGACATGGTGCGTCCGCCCGAGGGGAGTTGGTTGTTGTACGCCCGCGTCATGCGGGTGAGCGAGTCGAAGAGAATGAGCACGTCCTGCTTCTGCTCGACCATCCGCTTGGCCTTCTCCAGCACCTGCTCGGTGAGCTTGACGTGTTCGCGGTAGGAGTTGTCGTTGCTCGACGCCGCGATCTCGGCACACTTGCCGAGGGTCACGCGAAAGTCCGTCACCTCCTCCGGCCGCTCGTCGACGAGGAGGATGATGATCGACACGTCGGGGTGGTTCGTGCTCACGGCCTTGGCGATCTGCTGGAGGAGCGTGGTCTTGCCCGCGCGCGGCGGGGCCACGATGAGCCCGCGCTGGCCCTTGCCGATGGGGGCGATGAGGTCCAGCACGCGCATCGAGATCTCGGCGGGCTCGGTCTCGAGTCGAAGGCGGGAGTACGGAGCGACGGCGGTCAGGGTCTCGAAGATGGCGCGGGGACGCGGCGGAGGTTGAGGTCCCGGGTGCCGGGGACCCGGGTGCCGTCGCCTTCGGGTCATGCCGGACCTCGGACCACCGCGGCGACCGTCCCGCCGCCGGAGTCCTGGACCTCGGACGCCGGCACGGGGCCGAGCGCAGGGAAGGATCGCGCCAAGCCACGGTCGAACACACTCATGTGGACTGTCTCCCGCCCCGTGTTGAAGATCGACAACCTGGCTCATGCGGCCGTCGGGGAACCGGCGTCGGCGGCCAGGGAGATCCGCCCCGGGGGCATCGCGGGCGGCGGTAGGACCCGGCCCGGCCTGGGGACTAGTATCACCCAGACTCGCCCTCACCGCTCAATTCTCGAACCGCGCGCCGGCGGCCCCCGGCCGCGAGGGGGCCGGTCCCGGGCGGGGCGACTTCGCGCTCGGCGACGATCGAGTTCAGCGCGCTGGACTGAATCGTCGCCTCGACATGGTTGCCGCGCTCGCCGGCGAGATCGCCGAGGATGTCGTCTCTGTCGGCAGACGTCTGCCTACCCTAGTGTCCCGAGTCAGAAGTTCGTGGACTCGCGGCGCCGGGTGGGGTGGGGGTCCTCCCCGCGGGACCGTATCGTCTGCGGATGGCCGAAGCCACCCACCACCCATCTCGTGGCCCCATTGAGTGCCGGTAGCGCTCCGC
>DATKEI010000309.1:0-17026 GCA_035544455.1 Binatia bacterium
GAGGACCACGGCTCGCGTCGAGAGCTTCGCTCGCCACGTCTCGAGATCGGCCCTGACCGCCTCATAGGTATGCAGCCCATCGATGTGCAGGAGGTCCACGCTGCCGTCGGCGAAGCTCCCGACCGCTTCCTCGAATGTCGAACGGACGAGGCGCGAGAACGCTCCGTACCGATCGTCGTGATACTCGGCCAGCTCGCGGTAGACGTCCTCGTCGTAGAACCCGGCGTGGACATCGCCCTTCCAGGTGTCGATGGCAAAGCAGGCCGTCGCGAGTCCGAGATTCTGGACAGCCTGGCAGAAGGCCAGGTACGAGTTGCCCGAATGCGTCCCCAGCTCGACCAGCAGTCGCGGCTGCAGCGCGGCCACGATCCAGAACGCGAACGGGATGTGCCCGGTCCACGCATCGGGCTCCACCAGGCGAGCCACCGGCCAGAACGGAGCGTCACCGAGCACGAACGGGTCCGGTGGCCCCGCGCCGCCCGTCGCGATCGATACCGGGCCCGCGGAGCTGGGCGCGTGCTCACCGAGCATGGGCAATACTATCACCGCTCGTTGCCCGGCTGTCTCTCCGGGTCGGAGACGGACGGTGAGCGCTTGCGGTAGCTGGCGAACTGGCTCGCTCCGCTCCGGGTGACCGGCTCCCACCCCGGATCGGCCTGCATGAAGTCGGCGAGCATGGTGCCGGTCGCCTGGTGGGTGCCCTCCACGACCATCAGGCCCCCGGCCTTCAGTCGCTCGGCAACGAAGTACCAATCGATGAGCGGCACGGGAAAGGGGGCCCCGCCCACGAGGACGAGGTCGAGCTCCGGAAGCTCCGCGCGGGGAAGCCAGTCCTGGGAGCGCGCCAGGACGGGCAGGAATCCCCGGGTGTCGATCCCCTGCCGCACGGCGAATTCCAGAATCGCCGCGAACGCCTCCGCGGACGGGTGGACGGCGGTGTGCCGCCGGGGCAGCGTGCGCAGGATCACGAGGGTGCTCAGTCCGGCTCCCGTCTCGAGGGTCACCGATCCGGGGCTGATCCGCGCATCGAGGAACTCGGCCAGCGCCGCGTCGATGTCCCGGCCGATGGTCCCGTCCCCCTGAAGCAGCCGCCGCCGCTTCATGAGCTCCGGGAACGACAGGATGGTCACTCCGTGCCGGACGCCGCGCCGCCCGGGCGAGCGAGGTGGCCGAGGCGAGCGAGATCCTCGCGCATGCGGGCGGTGGCGGCGGCGAACGAGAACCGCTCCTCGATGCTCGTTCGCCCGCCGCGGGACAGGCGCTCCCACTGCTGCGGACTCTCGTACAGCGTTAGCACGGTCGCCGCGAACGCGGCCGGGGTGTCCGCGATCAGGATATCCTCGCCATGGCGGAGCCCCATTCCTTCGGCGCCCTGCGAGGTGGTGACCGTGGGCAGCCCGAGGCTCAGGGCCTGCGTGATCTTTCCCTTGACGCCCGCGCCATAGCGGAGCGGCGCCACGAACACGCGCCACCGGGCCAGCAGGGGGTCCAGGTCAGCAACATGCCCCATCATGGCGATGCCCGGGCTCTCGAGGGCGCGGATCCTGGCGGGCATGTCGGCGCCGACGATGGCCAGAGACACATCCGGTCGCGCGGCCCGGACGCGCGGGAAGACGTCCTGGACCAAGAACCGCACAGCGTCGACATTGGGCGCGTGCCGGAATCCGCCCACGAAGCCGAGGCCATCGCGTTCCGCGTAGCCCGCGCTGCGGGTCGGGATCTCGTGGATCATCGAGAGCACGCTGATCCGGAGCCCCGGATCCTCGGCCAGCAACGCCTGCCGCTCCACCTCGCTGACCACCCACACGAGATCGCTCAGGCGCGCTATCGCGAGCTCCTCCGCCTTCACGGCCAGCGCGCGCAGCGACGCGCCGGCCTCCCGCTGGAGCGCCGCCTCGCGGGCCGCGCGCCGGTGGTGCAGGTCCACGGTGTCGAAGACGACAGGGACGCCCGGCACATGGGCTCGGAGGATCGGCATCACCGCCACGGCGACGTTGGTCCGGGCAACGATCACCAGATCGGGCCGGAGGCTTTCGCCGCCGAGCCGCTCGGCGAGCTGCGGCAGAGGGATCACCTCGATATCCAGCTCGGCCAGCCGCTGCAGATGATGCCGTCGCGGGCTGTCGTCCTCCGCCGACAGGGCGACCTTGTACCCCAGCATGCGCAGGATCCGAAGCATGCCGCTGGCCCGGAGGGATCCCGCGTCTTCGTCCGGCCGGGGAACTTGATGATCGATGTAGAGGATCATGGCGCCGAGAGGTCGAGGGCAAGTCTATCCCACCCCGATTCGACCATCAACGCACGGTGCCGGTCTCGACGATGTGCCATCTCGGCAGCCCGGCCCTCGATCGAGCGGCCGGCTCCCGAGGAGGGTCGTACTATAATCCGCGACATGCCGCGAGCCGTCCGACGGGGGGTCGTGCTCGTGCTGCCCGTCGCCACGCCCGCTGGCCGCTCGGCATGCGCGTGCCCGGGCGCGCTCTAGCCGCGGCAGCCAGGACCGGGCTCAGCCACCGCGCCCTGGCGCTCGCGCTGCTGTTGCCCGCCGCCGCGCTGTCGCTGCCGTTCCTGGCTCTTGATCTGCACCTGGACGACTACGTCGTCCTCGCCATCCTGTCCGGCCGCGAGCCCCTGCGGGCGATCTACCCCTCGCCGCTCGACGTCTTCAATTTCTTCGACGGCACCGCCGAGCGCACGCGCACCATGCGGGACCTCGGGCTCCTGCCGTGGTGGACCGCTCCCGGGCTCCAGGTGTCGTTCTGGCGACCGCTCGCCGCCGTCACCCACTGGATCGATGGGGTGGGCTGGCCCGAGCGCCCCGTGCTCATGCACGCCCACAGCCTGCTGTGGTTCGGCATCCTCGCCGTGACGGTCGGACTCATGTACCGGCAGCTCATGGGGCGGACGTGGGGCGCGGGCCTCGCCGCCATTTTCTACGTGATCGACGACGCGCACGCGTTCACGGTGGCCTGGATCGCCGGCCGCAACGCCCTCATCGCGACGGCGCTCGGCGCGGCGGCCCTGCTCGCGCACGACCGGTGGCGGCGCGGCCGCTCCCGCGCCGGCGCCACCCTCGCCCCGCTCTGCCTCGGCCTGGCCCTGCTCGCCTCGGAGGGGGCGGCCGCGGTCGGGGGCTACGTGCTCGCGCACGCCCTCTGCCTCGACAGCGGGTCGTGGCGCCGCCGGGCAGCCGCGCTCGTGCCCGCCGGCGTCGTCCTCGCGACATGGCAACTCGTCTACACGGGGCTTGGATACGGGACGCTGGGCGCGGCACCCGGATACATGAGTCCGGTCCGCGAGCCGGCCCTCTTCCTCCGCGCGCTGGTCGAGAACGCCCCCGTGATGTGGCTGGCCCAGTGGGGGGGGCCAAGCTCCAACAGCTTCGCGGCCCTCTCCGGCGCTGCTGCCGCCGGGAGGTGGCTGGTCGCGCTGCTGGCCCTCGCTGCCGTCGGGCTGCTGCTCGCCCCGCTCCTGGTGCGAGACCGGGTGGCGCGGTTCTGGGCGCTGGGACAGGTGCTGGCCCTCGCCCCGGCCGGAGCCTTCGCACCGAGCGATCGCTACTTGTTCTTCGTCGGTCTCGGGGCCATGGGATTGATCGCGCGCTTCCTGACGGGATGGGTCGACGGCGAGCCCTGGCGGCCCGCCGCGCGCTCCTGGGGCGTCCCGGCGGCGGCGTTCGCCGCGCTCCTCGTCGTCCTCCATGGCATCCTGGCTCCGGTTCGCTTCGTCCAGACCTCCGCCGCGGTGGCGGCGCTCGGCGTCGCGCAGGAGTCAGCCTCGGACTCCCTGCCCACCGACTCCGGGGTGCGTGATCAGATCGTCGTGATCCCCACGGCCCCCAGCACCGTCTTCGTCGCGTACCTGTTCTTCATGCGGACCGTCAAGCGGCAGCCGATCCCGGCTCACGTGCGGCTCCTGGCCGCCGGCGCTCCCGTCGAGCTGTACCGGCCCGACGCGCGCACCCTCGTCGTCCGTCACCTCGGGCCCGCCGAGCGGATGTTCCGGGCTCCGGGGGATCCCATGTCGCCAGGGGCGCGCGTCGACCTCGAGGGAACGCGCGTCGAGGTGAGCGCTGTCGATTCCGGAGGTCTCCCCCGGGAGGCCACCTTCCATTTCGACGACGATCTCGATTCGACCCGCCTCCGCTGGCTTCGCCTGGTGTGGGAGGCCGGGGGCCGGACCCGGTACGTCGCGTTCGCCCCTCCCCGGATCGGAGAGCGCCTGCGCCTCGACTGAGGGCCTCGCCCGGACCGCGCACCCGGATGGCGGGCCGGGCCGCGAGGCCGCGATCCTACCTCTCGGGCCGGGTCATCCGGATCCATTTCCTTCCGAGCTGGAGCACCGCGTACGTGTTGAGCCCGATGAGAATCAGGAGCAGCGCGAAGAGCGGCTGATAATACCGCGGCGAATACGGCACGGTGGAGACCACGTCGGCCACGGAGAGCACCGCGAAGCGAACACCCACCGCGAGGAGGATGAGGGTGCTCGGCACCACCAGGGGCGACTCCCGGAACCGGACAAGGGCCAGGAGTGACACGAGATAGCCGAGCCCCGCCACCACCACCAGCGGCGGGACCGCCCGCTGGAATAGCGCCAGGATCCCGGCGGAGATCTCGATGTCGCGGCCCACCAGCAAGCGCGATGGCGCCGGAAACTCATGGTGCGTGACCCGCTCGTAGAGCCGCGCGACGGCCGGGTCGAGCGGCGGACACGGCTCGGTGCTGATGCGCACGTCGGAGAACTGGACGGTTCGCGCGAACGCCGCGGCCATGGCTCGAGGCAGGTGCTGGATGTGATACCAGCGAATCGGGTCGATCAGCGTCGCCCGCGGCGCGTCGCAATCGAGGCGGCCGCTTGCGCAGGCAGCGTCGATCTCCGCCGCCAGCCGCCGATAGTAGGCGGCCGCGTCCTGCGCGGTCGAGTGGTAGCCGCCGCGGGCAACGGCCTCGCGGAACGCCCAGAAGAACCACCCGCCGGTGAGGTCGCCGCAGGTGTGCGGATAGGTGGGGCATCCGTACATGAGCCACCCCGAGCTGGCGTCCTCCAGACCGGGCTGCAGCTCCCGGAACGCCGGGCTCACCCCGTAGATCCGCGCCCGGACCGCTCTCGGCACGGGCAGGTTCGGGGCCCATTCAGGATGGCGCACGCGGGTGAGCGCGCCGTACGCCGCGCGGAGCGGGCCCGTGTGGAGCTCGTTGGTCGCGAACACCCCGTAGTGCGACCAGTTGAGGGTGGCCACCAGGAGCAAGACGGCGCCCCAGATGGCCAGGGGGAGCGCGAGGAGGACGTACGCCTTCGCGCGCTCCGTGTCCGGGGACACGTGACGGGCGACCCACCATCCGGTGGCCACCCCCGCGAACAGCAGCGGCGGAGCGATCCATACCCCCTCCTCGCGCGTGAACCACAGGGCGCCCAGGGCCGCGCCGAGACCGAGCGACCACGTGAGCCCGACCCACCCTCGGCGCTGGCGGTACGTCCACAGCGCGATCGACCCTCCGATGACGAGAAGCGTCAGCGCCGCGTAGAGCAGCTCGCGAGTGAGAACCGCCCCCCCCACCCCGTAGACCGTCGGGTCTCTCGACAAGGTCGCGGGGTTGAGGGCGCAGAGGGCAAACAGGACGACCCGGGCCGTCCGGCTGGGCACGACGGGCGCCAGGGCCAGCACCATCACCGCCGAGGCCAGCAGGTAGAGCAGATCCTGACTGATGAGGAAGGGCACGCCGAGCCAGGAGCTCGTGGCCAGGAAGAGCGGCAGGAAGGGGCCCTTGACGAGCGTGAGCTCATGGTACGGCCCCAGCCAGCCGGTCTCCAGGATGGAGCTGGCGAGCTGGAGGAAGAGGAGATCGTCGTGGGGGAGGAGCCGCGGGCAGAGCGGGCGGCCGGACACGAGGATCAGCCGCACCGCGATGACGGCGAGACCGAAGACGCCCTCCAGCACTCCGGCACCTGGGCGGGGCACGGTGGCGAGCTACGTGCGGGTGGGTTTCTCCAGCACGTACGTGTCCTGCGCGATGAGGCGCCGGCTGAGATCCATGACGTCGCCGGGGATGAAGTCCAGGACCTCGAGATCCCCGGCCAGCGCGCCGGTCACGTATCCGGCCGGATGATAGACGAGGCACTCGTTCTTCCCGGCGAGCTCCCGGTTCAACACGACCAGCTCGCCGCGGTTGAACCGGTCCCTCTCGTGCGGGGGCAGATACTCCTGAGCGTAGGCCGCGCCCTGGGTGGTCACGAGCACGCGGCCCCCCGGCGCGAGCACTCTCGACAGCTCGCGCAGCCAGGGCCCCTGCAGCGATTCGGGCAAATGCGTGAAGACGGAGAACGCGTAGATGAAATCGAACTGGCCATCGCGGTAGGCCAGGGGGGGCCGCAGCTCGTTCACCGCGAACTCGGCGAAGGGGAGATGGCGCCGGCACCAGTCGACGAGCGTGGGATTGTAGTCCGTGCCGAATACCTGCCCCTTCGGCCGGGCGTGAAAGTGCCGGATGATGCGACCACAGCCACACCCGAAATCCAGCATCGCTCCGAGCTCGTCGATGTCCGTCTGGTGCTTCTTCAGGAGGCTGACGATGACGTCGGCGCAGCTTCTCCCGATCGTCCAGAACGCAGACTCGTCGAGGTCCTTGTTTCCCGAGACCAGGAAATGAAGCTCCGGAGGCGGGAAGGGCAAACCGTCCGGGCCGATGGCCACAAGCCTCGGCGCGGCGAACCCGGGGGATGCGCGCTCATCGTCGGCCGCCGGTTCCAGCGCGCCGCCGATCCCGGGCGAACGCCTGCCCCCCGACACCACGCGCACCCCGCTCCGGAACGCTCGTCGGAGAAACTGGATCATGGTCCTGGCCCCCTGGACTCGGCGAGGCATCGCCGCTTCGGTGTGGTGTTCCGCGGCGCCCGGATCCCGGCTTGGCTCCATGTTCCAGCCGAGGTTGCCACCCGATGCGGTGGGCGCACAAGGGCGAATCTCGTCACCCGGGCGTGGCCGGGCCGCCGGCCGGGTTCATGGGGCCATGCTAGACTGATCCGGCGCATGCGGGCGAACCCGATCTTCGATGATGCCGTCGTCGACGCTCTCCAGCCGATCCTGGAAGGGGCCACGGACGTCCATGTCCTCGGAGCGCTCGCCGACGGTGCGCGCGAGCGCCTGGCCCGTGCGCTCACCGGAACGCTTGGCCCCGCGGACGGCGAGATCTCGTCGGAGGCCCGCCACTCCACGGTCGTGGTCCTCGACCTCGGTCGGCTCGCGGAAGGGGAAGCCGCCGTCCAGCCCCACGGCACTCTGGTGATCGCCGCCGCCAACCCGCGCTACGCGCCGCTCCTGGTGGAGGTGCTGGAGGGAAGCCGCGACCCCTGCACCGAATCCGTCGGGCTCGATGGACTCTGCCAGCGCCTCGAGGCGGACGGCTGGGAGGTCGAGGACACGACGCCCGTCATCGTGCCGCTCGCGCTCGTTCCCTTCGATCCCGTCCGGGTCCCCAAGACCATGCTCGCCTACCTGTACGCCCGCGAACCCGAGATCGAGGCCTACTGCTTCCTCGTGCGAGCCCGCCAGCCCGTGGGGCGTCCGCCGTTGACCAGGCAGTCGGCGCGAGCGGCGCCGGCCGAGTTCCCCACCACCCCGTGGAGGAGCGAGGCGGAGTGGCGCGAGGACCTGGAGCGGCTCTTGGCCGAGCCGGCCGAGGACATCGGGCGGCGCAACGTCGAGATCGCCAGGATGAAGTCCGCTCTCGAGGACGCCCGACGCGAGCTGGAGGCCCTGCAGCTCACGCGCAGGCTCTGCGAGGAGGAGCTCGCGCGGATCAAGGCCTCGCCGGCGTGGCGGGCCATCGTGACGTATCGCACTGCGCGCGAGCGGGTTCTTCCGCCGGAGACGGGCCGCGGTCGACTGTACGAACGCGTCCGCCTCGCCGTACACCGGATCGTCGATCGCGGCCGATGAGGGCGCCCTGCGACACGCGGGAGCCTGAATCCCGGGAGGAACGACGCTGGTCGTGATGCCGGTCTGACCTCATTCATGCATGGCCCGGCCCGCGCAGGGCGCGGGTGAGGCGAAACCAGGCGCGCCGCAGCTTCCAGAACTTGCTGCTCTCCATGGCGGTGACGCGCCCCCGCACCCGGTCGAGCTCGGCCCGCACCTGCTCCAGCTCGACGAGGGCGGCGGGAAGCCGCACGTCCTCGGCCGCCGGCGCGGGGTCCCCTTCCCCGCCCACGAACGTCTCGGCCGCCCTCAGGTAGCGGCACGCCTCCCGGTAGTCTCCCCTCTCGCCGTGGAGGCGCGCCGAGTGCACGGCGAACTCCCAGTACTGGCGACGGAGCTGCCCCTTGCGGTGCTCCGCGCCGGGGATGTCCTTGCCACACCTGTCCAGCACCAGCACCTTCGCCCGGTACGCGTGCTCCAGCCCGTTCGCCCCCAGAAACTTCAGGGTCTCGCTGCCCTCGTGGCGCCGATACTTGACCAGTGGCTCGATCAGGTACCCGACGTCGAAGAACACGGCCACGCGCATCCACATCTCCCAGTCCGCGGTGTACGGCAGGCGGCCGTCGAAGGGGCCGAGAACCTCCAGGCAGGCCCGGCGCAGGATCACGCTGGGGGCACAGACCGCATTGCCTCCGTGCAGGAGCTTGTCGAGGACCGTCGCGCCCGCCTGGACCCCGACGTCCTCGGGGCCAAGTCGGGGCGACCACCATTCCGACAGCAGCTCGCCCCGAGGCCCGACCTGCAGCACGTTGGAGTGAACGAGCCCCGCCCGCGGATTGCGGTCGAGGAGGTCCACCTTGGCCGCCAGGTTGCCCGGCATCATGACGTCGTCCTGGTGAAAGATGCAGAGGTAGGTCCCCCGGGCGAGCTCGATGCAGCGATTCCAGTTCCCGACCAGGCCGCGGTTCACCTCGCTGGTGAAGTGCCGGATGCGCTGATCGTCGAACGACCTCGCGATCTCCACCGTCGCGTCGGTGGAGGCATCGTCGACCATGAGCAGCTCGAGGTCGATGTCGCCCTGTTCGAGCACGCTCTTCATCGCTTCGGCCAGGTAAGCCGCCCCGTTGTAGGTCGGAATGCACACACTCAGCACGGGGGCGGCGGGCTTCATTCGGACCCGGGGAACCCGATCGTCCGCCTGACCCGGAACCACAGGGCACGCAGCTTCCAGAACTTGCTGCTCTCCATGGCGCCGATCCGGCCGCGGAGCCGTTCCACGTCGGCCCGCGCCCGCTCCAGCTCCTCGAAGTCCGCCTGGGCCACCTGCAGTGACCACCGCCGCAAGATCGGCTGGAAGGCCGGGCCGACGCCCGAATCCGCGGGGATCAGCGGACCCTCGCCGGAGGCGTCCAGGCTGGAAGGCGGGCGCGGCGCGGGCCCCTCCTCGTGCGGCGGGGCGGCCCGCCATGCCCCCGGCGCCAGGGGCGAGCCAGCGGCGTCCAGCCGGCTGGCGCGCCGAAGCAGGTCCTCGTACAGGTCCAGATACCGCCGCGCCTGCACGTCCAGGGCGTGGTTGATCTCCATGACCCGCCGGCACGCCTCGCTCATCTTCCGGCGCACGCTGTCGTCGCGGAGAACGTCGAGTATGGCCGCGGCCAGCCGGGGCGCGTCTCCGGCGGGCACGACGCGGCCGGTCACGCCATCCTCTAGCACGTCGGGAACCCCGCCCACGTCGAACGCGACGACCGGCGTGCCGCAGCTCATGGCCTCGAGCATCGTGTTCGGCAGGTTGTCCTCGAGAGAGGACAGCAGGTAGAGGTCGGCGGCCGAGTAGATCAGTCGCAGGCGCTCATCCTCCGCGATCCGGCCGAGGGCGAGCGCCGGCAACGGCAGCCGGTCGAGGCCGTCGGGCGGCGTGCCGAACCACAACAGGGTGATGGCGCCCCGGCTCTTCCGTTCCCGAACGCAGGGATCGGCCACGCAGATTCGCAGGGCGTCGGCGAGGACCGGGAAGCCCTTGCGCCGCTCGTTGCCGTTGTCGGCGCCGGCAAGAAGGATCAGCGTCTCCGGGTCGAGGCCGAGGCGCCGCCGAGCCTCCGTCTTCGGCGCCGGCGCAAAGGCCTCGGTCTCCAGCGAGTACGGAATGACCTCGATCCGGGTGTTCCGGAACAGTCGGCTCCGCCTCGCCGCCGCGGCCAGCCATCGGCTCGGGGCGACCACGGTGGGCCGCGGCTCGAGGACGGCGAGCTTGTCGCCGAGCACGGCCGCGGTCAGCCCATGCGGATCGGCACGCAGCTGGGGGCACGGCCGGCAGTCGCGCTCGAAGCCGTCGCAGCCTGACGAGTAGCAGCATCCCCCGGTGAACGCCCACATGTCGTGGAGCGTCCACACCACCGGTGGCCCGAGCTGGAGGAGCCGATGCAGAGTGATCGGCGACTGGAGGCGGCTCACCCAGTGGAGGTTGATGACATCGGCGGCGCGGATCTCCGGCCGGGCCGTCAGGTCGTACCCGGGATACGGCAAGATGAAGAGGGTATTCGAAACGGAGGTCCGCTGCGCGTCGATGAAGTCGCGCTGAAGGTGCTGCAGGGATCGGTGGGCGAGATCGGTGGCTTCCGGAGCCACGCCGAGCCGGTGCACGGTCTCGTCGGTGGACGCCTTGCGGGGGGTGAGCAAGCGCGAGTCCTGCCCGAGCCCGAGCAGCCCCCGGTGGAGCCGATATGCGGCGCGGGCCGCCCCGCCCTGGATGTCGAGGCTGGAGACGTGGGTGATCCTCATGACGTCGGGTGCCGTCCGCGGGCGGCCGTCAATCGCTGCGGATCCATGTGGCGACCGCCCCCGCGCCGCGGCGCAGAGCGCGCTTGAACCGTCGCAACGCACGCCGCGACCGCTCCCCGCCCCGCGAGCGGTCGGGGCCCGGCCACCAGACGGAGACGCTCTCGAGCACGGCGGTGCAGCGGCGCCCGTCGGCCCAGTTGTGTGCCACCAGCTTGCCGACACGCGACCCCTTGATGAGGGGCACCTCGAGTTCGAAGGCTCCGCCCTCGGCGGCGAGCACGCGCCGGAAGAGGGGCTGGCGCTCGCTGGGGTCGAACAGCGTGAATCCCATGGAGCCCGTTTCCACCCACCCCCGAACGAGCACGACGCCCTCCCGCACGAGCCGATCGCGAATCCGGAGGTCGATCGCCACCCCCCAGTTCCAGGCGATCTCGTGCGGGATCACCTCCACCCGGGCCGCCGAGGGGCCGCGCCCCCTCCGGGTGTCCTCGAAGAAGCGCGACTGGCCGGACAGCTCCACCCGCTCGGCCGTGAGCGGAACACGGACCCCCGGATCAGCGATGGGGGAGCGGGCCTCGTCCGATCCGGTGGCGGCCCGGTCATCGAGCCGCCGGACCAGGCTGCCCTTGTGCGCGAGCAGGCGCACGAGGGTGGTCCCCAGGACATAGCGGGCCTGGTCGGGCCCGATCAGGGCGTCGAGCTCGCTGATCCGCCGGGTGAACAGCGTGAGCTCGTCCTCGTGCCGGTCGGGATCCTCGAGGAATCGGCTGGCGTCCTCGGAGTGATGCTGGACGGCGGTGGCGGCGTAGGTGAAGCGCGGGCGGGACTTGCCGATCAGGCCGAGCTGAAGGACGGAATCCTCGGCCGTGGTCATCCCCGGGTCGGCGATGATCCGCGGATCCAGCAGCGTCGACTCGCCGATGAAGGCGTTCGGAGCAAAGGCGCCGAGAACATCCCAGATGTTGGTGGACTCGCCGAACGGGCCGAAGCGATCGATGCGGCGCTGCTCGAGGCCGCCGCCGCGGGTCGGAAACGGTCGCCGCTCCTCCCGGATGGTGCCGGAGAGCACGATCCTCGCCTCGGGGTGCCGGCGGAAGGTCTCGAAGACGCGCTCGAGATGGGTCGGAAACCACCCGTCATCGTCATCGACGATACCAAAGTAGGTCGTGTCGATGGCCTGCAATCCCGCGCTGAGGGTGGCGCTGCGCCCGCCCCCGGGGCAGCGCACGATCCGCACCTCGACCAGCGCGTCTCCGGTCATCGCCTGGAGTTCGGACACATCGAGGTCGCGCCAGAGCACGAGGATGGCCGTCACCCTGCCGAACGTCTGATCCCGGAGGCTCTGAATGGCTCTCCGCACGGTGCTCACCGGCCGGCCGCCACATCGGACGACGACGGACACGCGGGGGTGGAGGCGGCGATCCGACCACGTGCGAGCCTCCTTCCACTTCTCGAAGTACTCGATGGTGTTCCCGAGCAAGACGTCCGCGCTGAATCGCTGCTCGAAGACCCGCCGGGCGGCCCCGGCGCGGGCGGCGGCGCCGGCCGGATCCTCGCGAATCTCGCGCAGGATGTCTCGCAGCCGCTGGACGACGCGCGGCGCGGGCGCGCGCTGGTCGAAGTAGTACAGGGAGTCGCCAAAGTGCCTGCGCAGCCACGGCGTATCGCCGGCGACGCAGAGCGCCCCGGCCGCGGCGATCTCGAACACCCGGGGCGAGACGATATCGTCGCGCAGGTGCTCCGGGGGCAGGAGCACGAGTCCGGCGCCGGTCGTGGCGTAGAGCCGCGCGGACGTCTCTCCGTCGTCCGGCGGCCCGCCGCGGTATGATCCGCCCGTCAGATGGGCCCAGGCCGCTCGCGGACCATAGACATCGACCAGGCCCTCTCGAGCCAGACCGGCGAAGAGGGCCGGCTGGTCGCCGTCCCCGTCAGGGCCGAGATACGCGAGCTTGATGCCACCCCGGGCCGCGAGCTCCTCGACCGGCGCCCGGGTGTCGAGCCGCGGCGGCCCGCTGGCGTAGAAGCCGATCTCGCCCTCCCGCCCGATGCCCGCCAGGATGTTCCGAAGGAAGGCGTGCAGCGTCTCGCTGATGGCGAAGTAGCCGTCATACGTCAGCAGGTTGTTGAAGGCCTCCGGGTCGAGGAGGAACCGCTCGCGGGGCTCATGGATGACGCCGAACGTCGGATGCCGGGTGAGCTTGGGCCGCGTGGACGCCGCCGCAAGCACGTAGTCTGGATCAGCGGCCTCGATCTCCATCGAGTTGCCGCAGCTGATCAGGGCACATCCCAGCCGCTCGGCGGCCCTCCGCAACGCCGGGAACGCCGCCTGGTCGGCCGGATCACGCCCCGGGCTGAGAAGGGCGATCGTGTAGGCCACGTGGCTCAGAACAGAGCGTAGATCAGCAACCCCGCCTTGGTGCCGCCGAGGATGACCAGCACCCCCAGAATGGTGATGGCCGCGAACACGGGCATCAACCACCACATCCGGTACGTGCGGAGGAAGTAGATGTACTCGGCGATCAGGCCATGACGGGCCGGCTTCTCGCGCTTGGGGGCCATCAGCTCTGCCTCCTGAAGCCCGCCGGATCCAGCGGCGGCACATCGACGAGCATCGTGGTCTTGCCCTTGCATCTGACGAAGTCCCGCTCCAGACGGTTCATCCCGAACAGCTTGAAGATCGATCCCAGCGCCCCGATCGCCACCGCGTACAGCACGAGCACCACCACCCACGAGACGAGACGTCCCAGCGTGAGCGCGACGAGGGTGAAGAGGAGGAACACGCTCCGGCCCATCGCGCGATGGGCCACCGCACCCAGCCCGGCGAGCCCGGCCAGCGCGAGCAGCACCAGCGCGAACGGGCGCGGGCCGAAGACCCACCACCAGCCACCACCGATGAGCGCCAGGCCGCCGGCGAGCCAGCGGAGCTGCGCGTGCTCGGCGGCCTCGCCCGGGTTGGGGTCAGGCCCGGACATCGGAGCCCTCCGCGTCCCCCACGGCCTGCAGGCTCCGGGGCGAGGCCGCCAGGTCAACCCCCGGCTTGGCCAGCACGCAGGTGTCCAGCACCAGGATGTCGATCCCGGTCATGAGGAAGCAGCGCAGGGCGTCCTCGTGATCGCACACGATGGGCTCACCCCGCACGTTGAAGCTGGTGTTGACGATCATCGGGCACCCGGTGAGCCGGTCGAACTCGCGGACGATCTGGTACACGATGCCGTTGCGCTCCTCGGTGACGGTCTGCAACCGCACGGAGTAGTCGACGTGGGTGACCGCGGGCACGGACGAGCGCACGACGCGCAGCTTGTCCATGCCTTCCTGGCGCGCGTTGTCCCCCTCGGCCCGTCGCTGGGCCTCGAGCAGCGGCATCACCATCAGCATGTACGGGCTCGGGATATCGATGTCGAAGAACTCCTTGACCCGCTCCTCGAGGATGGCCGGCGCGAACGGTCGGAACGACTCCCGGTACTTGATCTTCATGTTGATCCGGGCCTGGTTGGCGGGATCACGGGGATCGCCCAGGATGCTCCGCGCCCCCAGGGCCCGGGGCCCGAACTCCATGCGCCCGTGACAGAAACCGACCACGTAGCCGGCGGCGAGCCAGCCCGCCACCTGGCTTGGGAGCTGCTCCTCCGGGATCTCGATGTACTCGGCGCCGATCGACTTCAGATATGGGATCGCGGCGCGGCTCTCGACCCGCGGCCCGAGGTAGGCGCCCGCCATGAGGTCGTTCCCGTTTAGGCGCCGCGGCCGATCCATCACCTGGTGCCACACGGCCAGCGCCGCCCCGACGGCCCCGCCGGCATCGCCGGCGGCCGGCTGCACGAAGATATCGCGGAACCACCCCCGCCGATAGATCGCCCCGGTGGCCACGCAGTTGAGCGCGACGCCTCCGGCCAGGCAAAGGCGGTCGTGGCCGGTCAGCGACCGGGCCGTCTCGGCCAGCCGGAGCATGGCGTCGGTCGTGATCTCCTGCACCGAGGCGGCCACGTCCATGTGGAACTGGTCGAGCGGATCCCGCCGCCCGCGGGCGGGACGGCCCAGGTGTTGGCCCAGCCGGCCATTGATCATGGACAGGCCGAACGTGTAGTCGAAGTACGCGAGGTTCAGAGCGACCGACCCGTCCGGCTTGAGGTCGAGCACCTCGCCCAGGAGCCGGTCGACGTACCGCGGGGTGCCGTAGGGCGCCAGCCCCATCACCTTGTACTCGTCCACGTTGACCTCGAACCCGAGATACTGCGTCATGGCCGAGTAGAACAGGCCGATGGAGTGGGGAAACCGCAGCTCCTTGATCAGCCGGAGCCGATTGCCGTCGCCCTCCCCGATCGATGCCGTCGCCCACTCCCCCACCCCGTCGGCGATGACGATGGCGGCGCGTTCAAAGGGACTGGCGAAGAACGCCGACGCCGCGTGGGATTCGTGGTGGCGGCTGAAGAAGATCTCCCCCTGGAACCCCGGGAGGCACGCGGAGATCACCTTCGGCATCTTGAGCTTCTGGTTGAGCCAGAGCGGGATCGCCCGCCGGAACGACCGGTAGCTGCGCCAGGGGTACTCCAGGTACGTCTGCAGGAGCCGGCTGAAGGTCAACACCGGCTTGTCATAGAACGCCACGCCATCGAGATCGGCCTCGGTAATGCCGGCCTCCTGCAGGCAGTACCGGATGGCCCGCTCCGGGAAGCGCTCGTCGCCCTTCTTCCGGGAGAAGCGCTCCTCCTCCGCGGCCGCCACCAGCTCGCCGTCGCGAAGGAGGCAGGCGGCACTGTCGTGGTACAGGGCCGAGACGCCGAGGATGTACGTGGCCATGCCGCCGTCGGCTCCGTTACGACGGGGCCGCGGCCGCGGGGAGGCGGTACTTGGCCCGCAGGGCCTCGGACCGCGGGCTCGGCGCCCCGACCACGGCGCCGGCGCGGACCAGCCCGTCGTAGACGACCAGGGCGAGAAGCTCGTACCCTTCCTGGTGCATGTGGGCCCAGTCCCACATGAGCGCCCGCCGATCGAGGGGCCCGAACGCCGCGGCCGTGTCGATCAGGATCAGGTCATTCCGACGGGCGTACTCGCGGATGAGATCGTTGAACCGGGCGACGGCGTCGGCGGCCTCCGTCCCGCTGAGCCGGCGCCCCTTGATCCACTCCGGGTCCGAGGTATCGCCCCCCGGGGCCATCGGCCAGCGTCCCACCAGGGTGCAGATCGCGATCCGCACGCGCGGATCCGGCTGTCGGTAGGCGCTCACGATCCGGTCGAGGTTGGCCCGATAGAATCGGTACACGTCTCCCGGCGGGGGCGGCGGTGACGCACTCCGGGTACGCCTCGACTTGAGCGTGCTGGCCACCCGCGTGCTGACGGAGGTGTAGGCCGCCGAGAGCAGCTCGACCGACCGGAGACCGAGCCGCTCCCCGGGCGGCACCACGCCGTACGCCGCCTCGAACCAGCTCCGCGTCGGGGGCGGATCGTACGGGTCGTAACTCTGGAAGTCGTTCCAGCCGAGATAGAGGAGCACGATGTCCGGTCGATAGGCGGCCAGCTGCCGCTCCGCACGCAGAGCGAGCTGATCGCTCGTCCATCCGGCCACCCCGGCGTTGATCATCTCGACACCGGCGTATCCCCGGGCCCATTGCTCCAGCGTCGCCTTCAGGTGCACGGGGTAATTGCCGACGTCGGTGTTGTGGCCCTGGGTCGTGGACTCGCCCATGGCGATGACCCGGAGCGTATCGGGCCGCCGGCTCACGGGGACGCTGTCGCGCTGGGCGAACCCCTCGGCGTTGGTCGCGTGCCCTCCCCGGGCGAACCCGGGCCGGAGCACATAGCCGTAGATCCCATCGGCCTGCTTCATGAAATTGATGGCATCGTTGCGCAGGTGGGCCTCTCCGCGCTCCGCACGCCGATCGAGCGCGCGCGCCTCCAGCCGCCACCACATCAGCCGGCCGACGCCCTCCGCGGCTCCGACCAGGAGCAGAACGGTCACCGCCGCGAAGGCCAGGCGCTTGCCCACGCTCATCGCTTGCGTCCGATCATGACGAACAGCCCGCCCTCCGTATCGCCCCACATCTGCTGGACCTGCCGGAGCCAGCGATCCAGGCGGGAGCCGCGGGATTCGGGCTCGAACAGGGAGCGCCGGTAGTCTAGCGAGAAGTCCGACTGGAACACCGTGCCGGGCAGGGCCCGCCGGAACTCGAGGCCCTCCTCGTCGAACCAGCGCAGCACCTCGTCCATCGTGTGGAGTGACTCGTGCGGGTTGCGGTACTGGTCAATCACCCACGCCTGGCGCTTGCGGTTCTGCACCCCGTGCTCGCGCAGGTGCGGGTCCCGGGCCACGAGCCGCTCGCCGAGCGCCCCCGGAAG
>DATKEI010000310.1:0-14702 GCA_035544455.1 Binatia bacterium
GCGGAGCGCTACCGGCACTCAATGGGGCCACGAGATGGGTGGTGGGTGGCTTCGGCCATCCGCAGAAGATACGGTCCCGCGGGGAGGACCCCCACCCCACCCGGCGCCGCGAGTCCACGAACTTCTGACTCGGGACACTAGGCTCGCGAGAAGGGCAAGGAGACAAGACCATGCGAGGGGCGGTTCTTCGCGGTCCTCGCGATGTGCGTTTCGAGCAGCGCGACGCCCCGACTATCGTCGAGCCGACGGACGCCATCATTCGGATCGTGGCCCCCTGGAACATCGTGTTCTTCCGGTTGCGCTCGCCCCTCCGCAAAACCTACTCCTCCGACTCCTACGGCCCGCTCATGGCGGGGGCCGCCCTGAGCGCGCTGCGCCTGCTGGTCGTCTTCCTGGTCGCCAACCGCCGCATCGTCGAGGGCGTTCGCGTGAGCGGCCTCACGGGCTGAATACGGTGGGCCCACCTCCCGGGGGACGACGGGGGGTGGCGAGCCCTACGCGATCCAGACCGACTTGACGTTGACGAACTCGCGGAGCCCGTACTCCGACAGCTCGCGCCCGTAGCCCGAGCGCTTGATCCCGCCGAAGGGCAGCCGCGCGTCGGACTTCACGAGGCCGTTCACGAACACGCAGCCCGTCTCGATCTCCGCGGCCAGCGCCTCCGCCCGCGCGAGGTCGCGCGTCCAGAGCGAGGCGCCCAGACCGAACGGCGAGTCGTTGGCGAGCCCGATGGCGTCGGCCTCGTCCTTGGCCTGGATCACCGCGGCCACCGGCCCGAACGTCTCCTCGTCGAAGGCCGGCATGCCCTTCTCCACCGCGGCGAGCACCGTCGGCGGATAGAACGCGCCCTTGCCCGGCGGCACCTCGCCGCCGAGGAGCCGCCGGGCTCCCCGCTTGACCGACTCCTCGACCTGGCGATGCAGCTCGTCTCGCAGATCCACCCGGGCCTGCGGCCCGACCTGCGTCTCCCGCGCCAGCGGGTCGCCCATGCGGCGCGACGCCAGCTCCGCCCTGAACCGCTCGAGAAAGGCGGCGGCCACGGCCTCGACGACGATGAACCGCTTGGCCGCGATGCAGCTCTGGCCGCTGTTGACGAGCCGCGCGTCGGCCGCGGTCCGGGCCGCGGCGGCAACGTTGGCATCGGCGAGCACGATGAAGGGATCGCTCCCGCCGAGTTCGAGCACCGTCTTCTTGAGGGCGCGCCCCGCCTCGGCGGCCACCGTGCTCCCGGCGCGCTCGCTGCCGGTGAGCGTGGCCGCGGCGACCCGCGGGTCCGCCACGATCCCGGCGACGGCCGGCGAGCCGACCAGCATCGTGGCGAAGACGCCGCGCGGAAAGCCGGCGTCGCGAAAGACCTCCTCGATCGACACGGCGCAGCGCGGCACGTTCGACGCGTGCTTGAGGACGCTGGTGTTGCCGGCCATGAGGGCGGGGGCGGCGAACCGGAACACCTGCCAGAAGGGAAAGTTCCAGGGCATCACGGCGAGCACGGGCCCCAGGGGGTCGAAGCGCACGTAGCTCTTCGACGCGTCGGTCGCGCGCAACTGGGGCGCGAGCATGCTCTCCGCGTGCTCCGCGTAGTACTCGCAGGTCCCCGCGCACTTGTCGATCTCGGCCTCGCCCTGGGCGATGGGCTTGCCCATCTCCAGGGCCATGGTGCGCGCGTACGTCGCCCGGCGCGCCGTGAGAATGCGTGCGGCCTGACGCATGCGCTCGGCCCGCGCGGCGAGCGGCACGCGGCGCCACTCCCGGAACGCCGTCGCCCCCGCGTCGAGGATCCGCTCGAGGTCCCGGGCGGAGGTCTCGGGGAACGATTCGATCACCTCACCCGTCGCAGGATTGACGGACTGAAGACCCATGGGCACACCTCCTGGGACCGCGGATGAAGGCCGAGCCACGCACCGCCTCCTGTCCACGTGCCGCTTGCTCCGCAGATCGACCCGGACTTCCCTGGGCCAGGCCAGGCGGCGAATGCCTGGATCGACAGCCACGGGGGAAACGTGGCAGACCGATCGCCCGCACCAGAGAATAGCATCGGCTGGCAACGATGTCCGGCGGCTGCAAGGCGTGCCGGCTCGGCCCGGCGCCGAGTGCGCCGACTTCCGGATCGAGACCGCGGCTCTGCCGCGCCCGCCGGTACGGACCGGCAGTGACTGCGTCCCGCGGCAACAGCTGCCGCCCGGATGGCCCTCTTGTTGCATGATCGGAAGCGCATGAGCGAGTCGCGACGCGCGGAGAGGTGTGTCATGCCCAGATCGCCCGGGATGTTCGATCTCCATCGCGCCACCGCCTGGCTGCTCGTGATGGCCCTGCTCGGCCTGACCACCCTCGGCCCGCTCTCGGCAGGGGAGGCGGCCGGGGAGCCGGACGACCACGTGCCCGACGAGCTGCTGGTCGGGTTCCGCGATGGTGTGGCCCCCGCCGCGGCCGAGGCGGCGTACCAGGCCGAAGGCGGCCGCCGGATCGAGCGGATCCGCCGGATCAACGTCCACCGCATCCGGCTGGATCCACGGGCCCTCCCGGCCATGGAGAAGCGGCTGCGCAGCCGTCACGAGATCGCATTCGTCGAGCGCAATCGCCGGGTTCCCTTGGCCATGATCCCGGACGACCCGTCCTTTCCGGTTCAGTGGCATCATCCGGTGATCCGCACCCCGCAGGCCTGGGATATCACCACCGGCTCGGCCGACGTCGTGATCGCCGTCCTCGACAGTGGTGTGGATGCGGCTCATCCCGATCTCGCCGGCACGCTGGTCCCGGGCTGGAACTTCCACGGCAACAACGAGGACACCTCGGATGTGAACGGGCACGGCACCCTCGTGGCCGGGGCGGCCGCGGCCGCCGGCAACAACGGCATCGGCGTGGCCGGGGTGGCCATGCAGAGCCGGATCATGCCTGTCCGGGTGGCCGACGCCGGCGGGTACGCCTACTACTCCACCATCGCCAGCGCGCTCACCTGGGCCGTCGACAGCGGCGCGAGGGTGATGAACGTCAGCTTCGGAGGGGTCGCCGCCAGCAGCGCGATCCGGAGCGCCGCCCGGTACGTCGGGAGCCGCGGCGGGGTGGTGGTGGCGGCCGCTGGCAACTGCGGCTGCCCCGACCCGACCCCGGAGAACGCCTACATCATCTCGGCAGGCGCCACCACCAGCTCCGACGCCGTGGCCAGCTGGTCCAGCCGCGGCGCCCACGTAGACGTGGCCGCCCCTGGCGCAGCCATCCGCACCACCGCCAGGGGAGGGAGCTACCGGACCGTCTCCGGCACCTCGTTCGCCAGCTCGATCACCGCCGGAGTCATCGCCCTGATGATGGCGGCGAACCCGACCTTGAGCCCGGCCGAGCTGGAAGCGCTGCTCAAGGCGAGCGCCGACGATCTGGGCGAGCCCGGATGGGACCCGCAGTACGGGCACGGGCGCGTCGACGCCGAGCGGGCCGTCGCCGTCGCGAGCGGCGGCCAGGGCACCCCGGCCCCGCCGGGTCCGACGACCTTCTCGGTGGCCCTCCAGCTCAGCTCACCCTCGGCAATGGCGGGGCAGCCGGTTCGGGCGAGCTTCACCGGCGTCAACTCGGGAGCAGCCACGGTCGTGGACGCCTACCTGGTCATCCTGCCGCCGCCGGGAGCGGGGCCCGGCCTCGGGTGTCCGTATGACGACGCCGTGGTGTTCTTCACCCACGGCGCCCAGTACGTCGTGACCTGCGCCTCGGCGCCGCCCCAGACGTTCCCCGCCCTGTTCCCGAGCCTGGCGTGGCCGGCGGGGCCACTCGCGAGCGCTCACGACCTCCTGAACCTCATCTGGCCGGACGGCGCCCCCACGGGCACGTACACGTTCCTGGTCTTCCTGACGCCGGCCGGGGCCCTCTCCGACGGCGTGATCGACGCGAGCGACGTGCTGGCCGCTGGCTCCGACCGGCTGATTGCCCGGTGAGATCGAGTCTCGCGTGTCACTTGGGGTATACAGTCTGTGGCCATCGCGCCTCCTTGCTCGGCTGCGTTGAAGCGTCTGGACACCGCTTCTATAGCACCGCCTCGGGGTTCGGTGGCCGTTCTTCTTCATCTTTCGTCAATTTTCCAGGCTAGTGTGCTGAGTCGGACATGGGCCGACACAGCGCCGGGCGGGGTGGGGGCCCTCCCCGCGGGATACGCTGTGTCGCGGAGCGCTCCCCGCAGTCAATGGGGCCACGAGATGGGTGGTGGGTGGCTTCGGCAATCCGCAGAAGATACGGTCCCGCGGGGAGGGCCCCCACCCCACCCGGCGCCGCGAGTCCACGAACTTCTGACTCGGGACACTCGCCGGTCCCGCGTCGGGCGGGCCGGTCCCGCCGAAAGGAGCAGCGCATGCGCACGTGGTTAGGAGTAGGAGTGGTGCTGGGGGCCTTGGCCCTCTGCGGGGTCGCGGCGGCGCAGAAGGAGACGCGCGGCGTCACCAAGGGTGAGATCGTGCTCGGGATGCACACGGATCTGTCCGGGCCGGCCGCCACCTACGGGGTGTCGTCGTCGAACGCGGTCAAGCTGCGCTTCGACGACGCCAACGCCGCGGGCGGCATCAACGGCAGGAAGATCAAGCTGATCGTGGAGGATACGCAGTACCAGCTGCCGCGGGCGGTGCAGGCCGGCAACAAGCTGATCAACCGCGATCAGGTCTTCGCCATCGTGGCGGGCCTCGGCACCCCGATGAACAACGCCCTGTTCAAGGAGCAGTTCGAGGCGGGGGTGCCGAACCTCTTCCCGCTGTCGGCGGCGCGGTCGATGTACGAGCCCTTCAACCGGCTCAAGTTCTACGGGGCGGCCAGCTACGTCGACCAGATCCGGGCCGGGATCAGCTACTTCGTGACGAAGAAGGGCAAGAAGGCGTTGTGCGCCATGTACCAGGACACCGACTTCGGCAAGGAGGTGCTGGACGGGGTGCAGCTCCAGGCCGAGAAGATGAAGCTCAAGATCGTGGAGACGGCGACCCACAAGCCGACCGACCAGGATTTCACCGCCCAGATCACCAAGCTCAAGGCGGCGGGCTGCGACCTGGTCGCCCTCGGCACCATCGTGAGGGACTCGATCGTGCCGTACGCCACCGCCCGGAAGATCGGGTGGACGGACGTGGACTTCCTGGGATCGGCGGCGACCTACGACCTGTTCGTGGCCGGGGCCCAGGGCGGTGTGACCGAGGGCCTGTACGCCATGGGCCTGACCGACATGCCTTACCGCGACACGCTGAGCCCGGCCGCCCAGGCCTGGTTCGACAAGTACAAGGACCGCTACAAGGCCGACCCCAACATCGGCGCGGTCTACGGCCACGTCGCCGCGGACCTGACCGCCCTGGCGCTGGAGAAGGCCGGACCCGACCTCACCCTGGACAGCTTCGTCAAGGGGCTGGAGTCGATCAAGGGGTACAAGGACATCTTCAACGGGCCGGAGGTGAGCTTTGGCCCGGAGAGGCGCCAGGGCGCCAGCTCATCGTTCCTCGCCGTGGTCAAGGGCGGGCGCTGGGTGCGTGTCACCGATCCCCTGACCTTCTGATCGGGGGCGACCCGGCGGCCCGCGCCGCCGGGTCGCCCCCCCCCGCCGCGCGGCCCGGCGACGGGCCCTGTCCCTGTCGAGTCGGGCTGCGCCGGGAAGGCGCCCTCACGTCGTACAGCGACGGCACGCGACGGCAGGACCGGCTGGAACTCGCGGCGCTCCTGACCCGGGCCGATGCCGCGGCGCAGGGCGAGGCGCGAGACTCCCTCGCGCTGATCACCCGGCGCAGGTTCCACAGCGCCGCGATCTCCTCGCCGGGCTGGACGCGGCGGTGAACGAGTTCAGCGGGTAGGAGGGACGGGGGACGCGCCCCGCCCGCCGGTCAGGAGCGCAACACCTGTCCCGCCGTCGCGCCCGTCAGCTTGTCGTCCGCCCAGGTCACCGCGCCGTTGACCAGGGTGTACTCCACGCCCCGCGAGGGCATCACCATGCGCTTGGCGCCGCCCGGCAGGTCGAACCGCCGCTCCCCGCGGTTGGTCGAGCCGATCCGGGCCGGGTCGAAGATGGCCAGGTCGGCGGCGAGGCCGGGCCGGAGCCGGCCGCGGTCCCTGATGCCGAAGCAGTCGGCGGGGTCCGAGGTCAGCCGGCGCACCCCCTCCTCCAGCGTGAGCGCCTGCCGCTCGCGCACCCAGGTGCCGAGCAGGTAGGTCGGGTAGCCGGCGTCGCACAGCATGTCGACGTGGGCGCCGCCGTCGCCGAGGGCGATCAGCACGCTCCGGTCGTTCAGGATCTCCGTCATCCGGTCGACTCGCGTGTTGAACGAGGCCATGGTGAACTCGATCGCGAGGTCGTCCAGGAGCGCGAGGTCGAGGAAGGTGTCGACGCCGTCCTTGCCCTGTTCCCGGGCGATGTCGGCGATCGAGCGGCCCTCGAGGGCCTTGAGCCCGGGCGACTGCGCCTCGTGCACGTTGATGCGGGCCCAGTTGCCAAAGGCCAGGGGCCGCTTCAGCTCCTCGCGGAACTGGTTGCGGAAGGCGGGATCGGCGTAGACGGCGGCCTGGGCCGGCTTCGACTTGTCGACGAAGACCCGGTTCCAGCTCGGGAACGCCGCGAAGGAGAACGGGTTGCGCATGTTGATGTCGCGGGTCAGCGGCAAGGGCGACGTCTGCGGCCGCGCCCCGCGCGCAATCAGGGGCGCCGCCTTGCGGAGGGTATCGCGCACGGCCTCCGGGATGTCGTCGCGGTCGAACAGGGCCAGGAAGGTGACGGGCTGGCCGCTCTCGCGCAGGAGGAAGTCGAGCAGGTCGTATTCCTCGTCGTCCATCACCGCGATCTTGCGGGTCAGCGCGATCTCGATCGATCCCTTGTGCCGCTCCCGGAGCGCGTTGGCGTAGGACCGGAGCTCGTCGCGGCTCGCGTTGCGGCAGGCGAGGGGGCGGCCCTGGAAGCCCACGTGCTGGTTGAGGATCGTGGTCGAGAAGCCGAAGGCGCCCGCGTCAAGCGCCTCCCCGAGCAGGGCCTTGATCCTCGCCGTCTCCTCGTGCGTGGCCGCGCGCTCCATCGACGCCTCGCCCATCACGTAGTGGCGAAACGGGGTGAGGGGGGCCAGGAAAGCGAGGTTGAGCGACGGCTTCCGCCGGGCCGCCGCCTCGAGGAAGCCGGGGAAGGTCTCCCAGTCCCAGGTGATGCCGGCGTCGAGGACATCGAAGGGGATCGCCTCCACGTTGACCAGGTCGCGCATGGCGACCTCGCGCGCCTCCGGCCGGCACGGCGCGATGCCGACGCCGCAGTTGCCCATCACCACGCTCGTGACGCCATGCCAGGAGGACGGCGTGACCGCTCCGTCCCAGCAGATCTGCGCGTCGTAGTGCGTGTGCGGGTCGATGAAGCCCGGCGCGACGACGAGGTCGCTGGCGTCGATCACCGCCGCGGCAGAGTCCTTCACGGCGCCGATCTCCGCGATGCGGCCCCCGGAGATGGCCACGTCGGCTCGCCGTCCCGGCGCCCCCGTCCCGTCCACCACCAGGCCATTGCTGATCAGCAGGTCGTAGGTCATGTCGTCCTCCTCGGGGACGAGAGGTTCACTGACGACGGCGTCTCGCGCGTCGACCGGATGCACGCACGCGGGACGGCGGATAGGTGCCGGGAACCGACGAGGTCAATCCCTCGCGATCGGCCCCGCCCGCTCACAGCACGCTGTAGCCGTCGGGCAGCGCGCCGCGCCCGGTGGCGGCCAGAAGGAGCGGAGCCGCCTTGCCGGGCTGCTCCGCGGCCAGCTCGGCCATGAGCCGGAGGCTCAGGGCGGCCGTCGCATCGGGCAAGGTGACAGACATCCCGAGGGCCCGGGCCAGATCCAGGGTGTGGATGCCGAGCTCGAAGACGCGCGAGGGCAGGTAGTCGATGAGCCGCATGCCGCCGACGGGCGTGCCCATGATCACATCGTCAGCTGTCGCCCGCACCGTGGCGAGCACGCGCGTGGCGACGTCGCGCACCGCTCCCGCCGGCTCGGCGCCGAGGGCCTCTCCCGCCTCCCGGCCCCGGGCGGCGATGGCCGCCGGGTCGTTCAGGCCCGCCCGGGTCTGGGCCTTCACCTGCAGGTAGTAGTCGACCGGCCTCCTCAGCTCGACGGCGGGAGCCGGCCGGCTGAGGTAGCCCTCGACGGTGAGGAACGCGCGGCTGGCATGCCCGACCAGGTCGCGCACCGTCCACACGCCGAGCCCGGGGCCTTGCCACTGGTGCCCGTTGATCGTGCCGACGGTGTCGACGAACGTTGCCGCCGCGCCCTCGTAGGCTTCGCGGATCATGCCGGTCCTCCTCCTTGCACGCGCATCGCGCGCGGTTCTGGCGTATCGTGCCGGTCGTGGTCGTCCACCTGATCGACGGGACGTCCGAGCTGTTCCGCTACTTCCTCTCCCCGGCGGCCGCCTTCGACCGGCGCACCCCGGAGGAGCTGAGGGCGGTGCGGGGCGTCGTCGGATCCGTTCTGGGCATGCTGGAGGGCGGCGTCACCCATCTCGGGGTGGCCACGGACCACGTCATCGTGTCGTTCCGGAACGCCCTCTGGCCCGACTACAAGACGGAGGCGGGGGTGGATCCGCGGCTGCTCGCTCAGTTCCAGCCGCTCGAGGAGGCGCTCTGCGCGCTCGGCGTCACCGTCTGGCCCATGGTCGAGTACGAGGCCGACGATGCGCTGGCCGCGGCCGCGGCCATGGCCGCGGCGGACGCGCGGGTCGAGCAGGTGGTCGTGTGCACGCCGGACAAGGACCTGGCGCAGTGCGTGCGCGGCGACCGGGTCGTCCAGCTCGACCGTCGCACGCGCGAGCGGCGCGACGAGTCGGGGGTGCGGCGCAAGTTCGGTGTCCCGCCGCCGTCCATCCCGGACTGGCTGGCGCTCGTCGGCGACAGCGCAGACGGCTACCCGGGGCTGCCGGGCTGGGGGGCGAGGTCCGCGGCGGCGCTGCTCGCCCGCTACGGGCATCTCGATCACATTCCGGAGCTGGCCGCGGACTGGGACGTGCCGGTGCGCGGAGCGGAGCGGCTGGCCGGAACGCTCAGGGATCAGCGCCAGCGCGCGCTGCTGTTCCGGGAGCTGGCCACCCTCCGCGTCGATGCGCCGATCGACGCCGGCGTGGACGCGCTCGGCTGGACCGGGCCCCGCCCCGCCTTCGCCACGTGGGCCGCGCGCCTCGGCGCGCCATCGCTCCACGAGCGCGCCTCGGCGCTGGCGACTGCGCGCGCCGCCCGCGGGTCCCGTCCCGCGCCCCCTGCCCCCGGGTAGCGCGAGCTCGGGGCCGCGACCCCGTCCTCCGTGCGAGCCTGGCCGGACTGGCGCGCGGCTCCGGCGCGCGGGTGGTCTCGGCGCCCCGCCCATGCCCACCGCGCTCGCCGGCCGCCGACTACTTGAACCAGTCGCGCAGGGGCTTGACGATGGCGCCGGCCTTGACCAGCCCCTCGCGGACGGCCGCGACGATCCGGTGCGAGCCCTCGGTGTCTCCGTGGATGCAGATGGTGGCGACCTGCACGTCGATCGTCTTGCCGGTGATGGTGTGGACCTTGCCTTCCATCACCATGCGCACGGCCTGGTCGGCGGCGCGCGATGGGTCGCTGATCAGCGCGTCCTTGCCGAGCTTGCGGCTCACGAGCTGGCCGTCGTCGGCGTACACGCGGTCGGCGAAGCCCTCGGCGGCCACCCGCACCCCGGGTACCGTGCGCGCCTCGCGGTCGTACTTCGTCTGGGCCATGGTCATGAGGATGAGGTCCCGGTCCAGCTCGGCCACCTGCTCCGCGCTGGCCCGGCCGAGCGAAAGGTTCTCCTCGAACATGTGGTACTGGATGCCGTGCGCCTTGACGTGCTGCATGCGCATGCCGGCCGCCCGGCAGAAGGCGTCGAGGGCGCCGATCTGGTAGCGGTGGTAGTCCTTGAGCTCCTGGGGGCTGAGGTCCATGCGGCGGCGCCCGAAGCCCATCAGGTCCGGCAGGCCGGGGTGGGCGCCCACCGCCACCCCGTACTCGTGGGCGAGGGCCACCGTCTTGTGCATGACGTGGGGATCCCCGCCGTGGAACCCGCAGGCCACATTGGCGGAGGTGATGTGGGGCATGACCTCCTCGTCCTGGCCGAGCGTCCAGCGCCCGTAGCTCTCGCCCATGTCGCAGTTGATGTCGATGTGGGTGCTCATAGCTTCGGCAAGACCTCCGTGGCGATCCGCTCCACCTGCTCGGATCGGTAGCGGTAGGGGATGAGGACGATGCGGTCCACGCCCGTCTGGACGTGGGCCCGCAGCTGCTCCACGCACTCCGCCGGCGACCCGTGGATGGCGTGCTCGATGGTCGACTCGCTCCACGCCGCCGTGTCCCACTCCGTCTGGAGCCAGTGTCGCATATCGGCGGTCGTCTCGTCCCGGGAGCGGCCGACGTGGATGGCGAGCTGGTTGGTGGAGGTCAGCTCCGCAGGCTCGCGGCCGGCCTCCCGCGCGAAGGCCTTCACCTTCTGCCAGCCGCGGATGAAGCTCGCCGGCGTGTAGAAGTACGTCAGCCATCCGTCGCCCTGCGTGGCGGCGCGGCGGAGCACGGCGTCCACGTACCCGCCGATGAGCACGGGCGGCCGGGGGCGCTGGGTCGGGCGCGGCACCATCACCGCCTCGCGCAGGTTGAACTCGTCGACGCGCAGGGTGACGCGCTCTTCCGCCCACAGGCGCAGGAGGATGTCGAGGTTCCGCTCGAACTGGCGGCCGCGCTGCCGGAAGGGGACGCCGACGGCGTCGAACTCGCGCGCATACCATCCGGCGGCGGCGCCCAGGACGAGTCGCCCGCCGGAGATCACGTCGAGGCTGCCGAGGGCCTTGGCCGCCACCACCGGATTGCGCAGGGGAAGCACGAGGACCCCCGTCCCGAGCTTGATGCGGCTGGTGCGGGCCGCCACCGCGCCCAAGGTGGTGATGGAGTCGAGGATGGGGAAGGCCGGCTCGACGCCGAGGAGGACGTGGTCCCACGCCCAGAGCGACTCGAACCCGAGGGCCTCCGCGCGCTCGGCGTAGGCGTAGAGGCCGGGCACGTCCGGCACCTCGCCGGGCCCGACGAAGTTCCTGATGGCCAGTCCGAACTGGGTCATGGATTCTGGATCTCCTTCGTTTGAAGTCGGGGGGGAGCGTCCGCCGCTCCGCCCCCGACACCCCCCCCACCGGTCATGCGAAGTGGCGATACGGCCACGGGACTCGAGGGGGGGAGCGTCCGCCGCTCCGCCCCCGACACCTGCCAACGTGCAGAGGAGCGCGGTCACGGCCTCAGCCCAGGAACTGGCGCGCGGGGTCGAGGGCGCGCAGGACAGCGAGCTCGCGCTCGGTGGGGGCATCCGTGGTGCCCACGCCGTCGGCGACGAGCAGGTCGAACGGGGTGCTGGCCCGGACCTCCGCAACCGTGATGCCCGGGTGCACCGCCTCCAGCCGCATGCGCCGCGTCTCCGGGTCGAAGCCGAAGAGGCCGAGGGTGGTGACGACCCGCGCCACGCCCCCGAAGATGAGTCCGCGGCGGCGGCGCTCGTCGCCGCCCGAGAGGTAGCCCGGGCTGGTGACGAAGTCCACGCGCGGCACGAAGCGGCGCGGCTCGTGCGCGGTGAGCACGATCACCTCGCCGCAGAGCGAGATGATGTCGTTCGCCCCCCCGCTGCCGGGCAGTCGCACCGCCGGGCGCTCGTAGGAGCCGATGGCGGTCGTGTTGAGGTTGCCGTGCTGGTCGATCTGGGCGCCGCCGATGAAGCCCACGTCGAGAAAGCCGCGCTGGGCCATCAGGAAGAGGTCGGTGATGCCTGGCAGCATGCGGGCGCCGTACGCCGCCCGCATCTCGTTGGTCGAGATGGGCAGCCACCCCGGTTTCCACGCCGGCCCCACCACCCCGCCCTCGACCACCATCGTGAGCCCGGGAGCGTGCAGGCGCTGGGCGAGCGCGGTGGCCAGCATCGGCGCCCCCACGCCGGTGAACACGGTCTGGTTGTCGCGAAGGGCGCGCGCCCCCATGACGGCCAGCAGCTCCGTCGCCGTCACCGGGGCCGCGGTCACGCCAGGATCTCGTGGGCCCGCCGCCGGGCGTCGGCCAGGGCTCGGTCGCCGAAGAGCGCCAGGTACTCCGCGTGCGTGGTCGGCCCGTACACGTAGCGGTCGAGGTAGCGGGCGACGCTGTCCGCGCCGGACTGCTGGATGCCGGCCACGTACTCCGTGAAGTGCGGGGCCTCGGCGTCGTAGAGGCCGTAGCACTCGTGCGGATACGAACCGTGCGGGACGTGGACGAGGGCGTCCACCGCGAAGCCGGGGATGACCGTGCGGTCGGGATGGCGCCGGATCGCGTCGTCCTCCACGATCTCCTCGGCGCTCATCAGCACGGTGGCGGCGGCCCGGGCGATGTCGGCGTCCATGTGAGGATAGCCGTCGATCTGCGCGTTGCCGAAGCGGTCCGCCCGGTGCACGTGGATCAGGGCCACGTCGGGAAAGAGCGCGGGAACCGCGTGGAGGAGGGCGCCCGTGTAGGGGCAGGTCAGCGTCGTCGATCCCCCCACGTCCATCAGATCCGAGCCCAGCATGGTCAGCGACGGGAGGAACGGCACGCCCATGGCTGCCGCCCGGTAGCGCAGCCCGAGCCCGAGGTGGCTCCACTCCTCCACGGCGACGCGCCCCTTCTCGACGTACTCGCGCATCACCTTCGACAGCCCCCACGGCAGGCCGATGCCCATCCACGAGGTGACCACCTTGTGCACCGCCCCCGCCACCATGCCCCACTCGCCCTCGTAGCACATGAGGTTGCGGGACAGGGCGAGACCGCGCGGGCGCCGGCGCAGGAGCGCCCACATGAGGGCCAGTGGGGTCCGCGAGTAGAGGCAGCCGCCGAGGGCGACGTGGTCGCCGTCCGCCACCCGGCCGAGCGCGGCCTCGAGCGTGGTCAGCTTCTCCCCCGCGGACTTGGGCTTGGCGGCGAGGCGGGCGCGCGCGGCCCGGAAGTCGAACTCGCGCGGGGTGATGGTCACTCGATGATCTCCCAGGCGGCCTGATACCGGTCGAGGGCGGCCACCGTGTGCGCGTCCAGGGGGTGGTCGCGCTCGGGAATGTCCACGTGCTTGGCCTCTCCGCAGAGCGGGGTGGTGAAGTAGCGCTGGCCCGTGTCGCAGATGATGGTCACGATGGACGGGAGCTCGGGGTGGCGCCGGGCGAGCTTGAGGGCGGCGGCCACGTTGCACCCGCTGGAGATGCCGCAGAAGATGCCCTCGCGCGCGGAGAGGGCGCGGGCGGCGTCAACCGCCTCCGCGGTGGTGGTCGTGATCACCCCGGTGAGCAGGGACACGTCGAGGTTCCGCGGCACGAAGCCGTCGCCGATCCCCTCGATGCCGTGGTGCCCCCAGGTGCGGCGGGCCAGGAGCGCGCACTCGGCGGGCTCGACCGCGTACAGCCGGACGCCCGCGTCTCGCCCGCGGAGGTAGCGGCCGACCCCGGTCAGGAGCCCCCCGCTGCCCTGGGAGTCGACGAAGGCCCCGATGACGCCGCCGGTCTGGGTCCAGATCTCCGGCCCGGTGGTGGCCATGTGGGCGGCCACGTTGTCCGGGTTGTCGAACTGGCCGGGCACCCAGTACGCCCCGGGGGCCGAGGCCCGGATCTCCTCGAGGCGGCGCAGGGCGAGGTCGACGTCGCTCTCCCCTCCCGGGGTGAAGGCCAGCTCCGCCCCGTACGCCCGCATGATCTTCTTCCGCTCCTCGCTCATTCCCTCCGGCATCACGATCGTGCAGGGGTAGCCGCGCACCGCCGCCACCCACGCGCAGGCGATGCCCGCGTTGCCGGTCGAGCACTCGAGCACGCGCATCCCCGGGCGGAGGGCGCCGCGGCGCTCGGCCTCCGCGAACATGTGCAGGTAGATGCGGTCCTTCAGGCTGCCGGTCGCTCCGTACCATTCGACCTTCGCGTAGATGGCCGGGCCCACCCCGGCCGCGACGCGGTTGAGCCTGACGAGCGGCGTATGTCCAACGGCGTCGGCGATCGACGGCAGGGCGGTCGCGTAGCGATTCCAGGCGAGCGTCGTCATGGGCCCACGGATCTTACCACTGCCGCCGCGGGATGCGGCGGGCTGAAGGCGCTCGCCTTCACCGGCCCGCTCGCGGCTTCGCGTCCGAGGAGGCATGCGCGGTGCGGGGCGAGATGGCTCCTCCGCCGAGGGCGAGGGTGCGGGTGATCCGGAACGAGGGGCCGCGCGGAGGACGCGACGAGCGGCCGCCTTGGACCGAACGGGGTGGTCGGTGCGACCGGCACGTGGGGCAATGCACGCGGGACGGAACACCGTGGCGACCGGTGGTCGTGGGCGCCATGCCGCGACTCCATCACCACCGGAGAACCGCGTGGCGGGTTGGCGCGGTGCGCCGGCCCCGGGTCGCCGGGATGAGCTGTCCGGTCACACCACCAGCCGCAGGCGAAACAGGCGCTGCACCAGGAGGATGAGCCCGCCGACGATCACAATCTGCAGCGCCGAGGCGGCGGCGATGGACGGGTCGGCCTCGAACTGGATCTGCGAGAAGATGTGCACGGGAAGGCTGGGCGCGCTGGCGCCCGCGAGGAAGAGCGCCAGGTTGATGTCGCTGAACGAGATGATGAACGCGAACACCGCGCCCGTCACCAGGCTCGACCGGAGCAGCGGCAGCGTCACCCTGAGGAACGCCTGGAGCCGGCTGGCCCCGAGGCTCATCGCCGCCTCTTCCAGCCGCGGGTCTATCCCGACCAGGCCGGCCGTC
>DATKEI010000311.1:0-2174 GCA_035544455.1 Binatia bacterium
AGCGGGGGCATGAGGTAGGCGCCCTGCACGCGGTCGCGCACCGCGAACAGCATGTCGCGCGCGATCTTCACGCCCTCCTTGCGGGCCGCCTCGCCGCCGGGGGTCTTGCGCATCCGGTCCCGGATCGCCTCGGGGATCTGCATGCCGGGCACCTCGTTGTGCAGGAACTCGGCGTTCTTGTAGCTCACGAGCGGAAGCACGCCGACGAGGACGGGAAGCCCGAGGTGCCCGATGCGCAGGAACACCTCCTCCAGCAGGTCGGTCTGGAAGATGGGCTGGGTCATCACGATCTCCGCACCGGCCGCCTTCTTGCGCTCGAGACGCTGGATCTCCTTGTCGAGGTCGGCGGCACCGGGCTCGAAGCCGGTGGCGAGGAGAAACGAGGTCTGCCCCCCCGCCAGGGGCTTGCCCGCGGGGTCGATGCCCCGGTTCATGTTCGCCGCCATCTGCAGGAGCCCGATCGCGTCGAGGTCGTAGACCGCGGTCGCCTCGGGGTAGTCGCCCACCTTGGGCGGATCGCCGGTGATGATGACCAGGTTGCGGATCCCGATGGCGTGGGCGCCGAGCAGGTGCGCCATCTGGGCGAGCAGGTTCCGGTCGCGCCCGCACACGTGGAGAATCGGCTGGATCCCGTACCGCTCGAGCAGCAGCGAGCAGAATGCCAGGTTCGACATGCGCGCCATGGCGCGCGGCGCGTCAGCGACGTTGACGATGTCCACGCCGCTGGCCAGGAGCATCTTCGCGCCCTCCAGCGCCCTGGAGGGGTCGAGACCGGGCGCGGGGTTGACCTCGACCGAGACGACGAACGTGCCGGCCGCGATCTTGGCCGCAAAGTCGCTGCGCTCCGCCAGCGGGATCGGGGCCAGCACGGGCACCGCCTCCGCCGCCGTGACGGCGCGGCCCCGGACGACTTCCGGGCGCCGGTCCCCGAGCATGCGCCCGGACTTGGCCATCCAGTGGATGTGGTCGGGCGTGGTGCCGCAGCAGCCGCCGATCATCGTGGCGCCGAGCTGGATCGTGCGGCGCGCGAAGACGTCGAAGTACTCCGGCGTCGCCATGTAGAGGAGGCGACCGTCGACGGTGCGGGGCAAGCCCGCGTTGGGCTGCACGCAGAGCGGCATGGCCGCCCCGCGCATCCGCTCGGCGATCGCCAGGGCCAGCTGCGGCCCGTCCCCGCAGTTCACGCCGATGACGTCGGCGCCCCAGTCGCGCAGGGTGGCGGCGACCTGCTCCGGCGTCGACCCATCGGCGACGGTCTCGCTCGGATTGAAGGCCATCGACGCGATGATCGCCAGCCCGGGGGCCGCCCGGCGGGCCGCCTCGATCGCGAGCCGGATCTCCTCGAGGTGGCGGAAGGTCTCGAGCACGAACAGGTCGACGCCACCCTCCACCAGGGCCGCGGCCTGGTCGGCGAAGGTGGTGGCGACCAGGTCGAGCTCGGCCGGGCTCGCCACACCAGGGACCAGCCCCGTCGGGCCGATCGAGCCGGCCACCCACACGTCCTCGCCGGCCGCCTTGCGCGCGAGCCGCGCGCCGGCCACGTTGTAGGCCCGGACGTGGTCGCCCAGGCCGTGGCGGTCGAGGCAGAAACCATTGGCGCCAAAGGTGTTGGTCTCGATGACCTGGGCGCCCGCGGCGACGTAGTCCTCGTGGATCCTGCCGACGACCTCGGGTCGGGTGACGTTGAGCTGCTCGAAGTTCTGGGTGACGAAGATGCCGCGCTCGTACAGCAGCGACCCCATGGCGCCGTCGAAGATGAGCAGCGACCCGATCGCCGCCCGAAACGGGGTATCCCGGCGCGTGGGGTTCATCACAGCCATGCTACTAGATCCAGCCGGGGAGACGAGCGATGATGACGGGAGGCTGTGGAGCCATGAGCGGAGCAGCGCGATGAGCGGGCCCGGCCGGACGGTCCGCGTCGTCGAGTCGGCAGCGGTCGAGGGGCGCCTGGACGCGGCCCGCGCCTTTGTCGAGGCGCAGGGGCCCGGGGCGGAGGTGCTCGTCGTCGGGGCGACACGCGAGGCGGCCGACGACCTCGCGCGGGAGATCGGCGCGCGACGCGGCGCCACGTTCGGCCTGCACCGGCTGAGCCTCGCGCAGGCCGCGATGCGGTGCGCGACCGCCGAGCTGGCGCGGCGCGGGCAGGCGCCGATCACCGCGCTCGGGCTGGAGGC
>DATKEI010000312.1:0-3060 GCA_035544455.1 Binatia bacterium
GCCACCACCGGCGCGGCCATGGTCCTGCGCCCCCAGATCGGCAACTGGACGGACCGGTACGGCGCGCGGGCGGTGATGTTGCCCGGCGCCGGCGCCCTCGTGCTCACCATGGTGGCGCTCAGTCTGGCCGCCAGCCCCACCGCCCTGATCGCGCTGATGGCGGGCCTCGGGATCGCCAACGCCCTGCTCTCCACGACCGGCAGCATCGTGGTGGCCGCCGAGAGCCCACCCGCCCGGCGGGGCGAGGCACTCAGTCTCTACTACCTGGCGTCATCGGTGGGCGTGGCGATGGGGCCGGCCGCCGGCTTCGCCCTGGTGGCTGTCTCCGGCATCGCGCTCGGCTACGCCGCAGTCACCGCGCTGAGCCTCGTCGTGGCCGCGCTCGTGCTCGCGCTGCGGACACCGCCGGGGCGAGCGTCCGGGCCCGGCCGCCGCGGACGCCTCTGGAGCCGCCACGCCGCGGCGGCCTCGCTGGCGCTGATCATCGTGACGACCGGGTATTCCACCGTCTATGCCTTCCTGCCGATGCACGCCGCGGCCGCCGGCCTCGGCAGCGCGGCGTGGTTCTTCCCGCTCATGTCGGGCTGCACCATCGTCTGTCGATTTGTCCTGCGCCGCGCCTCCGACCGGCTCGGGCGCGCGCAGGTCCTGGGGCCGGCCCTCGTCGCCGTCGCGCTCGGCAACGCGCTCCTGGCGCTGCCGCCGACGCTCAGCTCCCTCGTGGCCGGCGCCGCGCTGCTCGGGATGGGGAACGCGATGCTCTACCCCACGTTCGTCGCGCTCGTCGTGGACCGCACGCCCGAGGCCGAGCGCGGCCTGGCGATCGGCACCCTGTCGGGGGCGTGGGACGTCGGCGTGTTCATTGGTTCGCCGTTGATCGCGCTGCTGGTCGAGGCCAGGGGCTACTCCGCCGGCTTCCTGGCCACCGCTGGCACGGTCACCCTGGGCCTCCTCACCTTCCTCACCGCCGAGCGGCGCCGCCGGCACGCCGCGCTCGCCGACTGACCGCCTCGGCCCCGGTGGCCCGTGAGGCCCGGCCGCGCCGGGATCACTACCCTCCTTCCGCTCCGGCGCCGCCCGCCATGCGCTCGATCCGCGCCCATTCCGCATCGGTGACCGGCATCACCGACAGCCGCGCGATGCGCACCAGCGGAAAGTCCTTGAACGCCGCGTCCGCCTTGATCGCGGCGAGGGTCACCGGCCGGGGCAGCCGCTCGACGGGACCGACATCCACCGCGACGTACTTTCCGCTCGAATCCTCCGGGTCCGGATAGGGATCGGACAAGGCCTTCCCGATCCCGACCACTGCCTTCTCGTTCCCCGTGTGGTAGTAGAAGATTCGGTCACCCTTCCTGATGGCCCGGAGATGCTTCTGCGCCAGCGCGTTCCGCACCCCGCTCCAGACCGCCTTCCCGTCCTTCACGAGCGCGTCGAATCCATAGTGCGTCGGCTCTTCCTTCACCAGCCAGTTCATGGTCCCGCATTGTAGTCGAGCGCCTCCCCCTCCACACGCTTGTCGTGGACGATCGGCGACGAGCTCGCGTCAGTACGGGATGCCGCTCGTATCGATCTCCTGCACGATGATCCGCTTGCCGTCCTTCACCACCGCGACGAACAGCTTGGGAGTGGCCTGCTGGTTGCCGTCGAAGCGGATCGCGCTCCCCGAGATGCTCGTGTAGTTCGTCTTGCGGAGCTCCTCGCGCACCCGGGCGGGATCGGTCCCTCCCGCCCGCCGGATGGCCTCCACCTGCAGGTACACGCTGTCGTAGCCGCCCTGCGCGTACTGGTCGGGGTTCTCGCCGTTGCGCATCGCCCGGAACGCGGACACGAACGCCTGGTTCCGCGGCGTCGAAAGCTCCTCGGAGTACCGCACGACCAGCGGGACGCCCTCCACCACGGGGCCCCCGATCTTGATGAAGCTGTCGGTGACGGGGCCGTCCGAGCCGAGGCGCCGGGCGGTGATGCCGATCTCGCCCATCTGCTTCATGAGGTTGGCGGACACCGCGGACACGTCCACGATGTTGACCCCTTCCGGGTTGAGCCCCTTGATCTTCGTGAAGTACGAGTAGAAGTCCCGCTCGCCCGGGGTGTAGAAGTCGGAGCTCAGCACCGTCCCGCCGAGCTCCTTGAGCCGCGCCTGATACACGCCCGAGGTGGCCCGCCCCCAGTCGTCGTTCCGGGCCAGGAAGGCGGCCCGCTTGACCCCCATCTTCTGCACCCAGTAGTCGACGAACCGCGTCTCCATCGCCGGGGTCTGGGCGAACTTGAAGAGCCAGGTGAGCTTGCTCGTCCTGGCGTCGGGCAGGAAGGAGACGCCGTTCGTGGTGGGGATCTGGAGCTCGTCCATGGTGGGCATGGTCGCGATCGTCGACGAGCTGAACCAGCAGCAGTCCACGCCCACCACGCGGTCCTGCGTCACCAGCTTCTTGAAGGCGCTGACCGATTCCGCCGGGATCCCGCGGCTGTCGGCGGCGACGATCTCGACCCGGCGGCCGAGCACGCCCCCCGCCTCGTTGATCTCCTTGGCCGCCACCTGCGCCCCGATGAGCGTGCTCAGCCCGTCGTACGCCGCCGGGCCGCTGTGTGGCCCCACCACGCCGATCTTGATCGGCGCCTGCGCCCCCGCCGGGCCGAGCGCCAGGAGCGCCACCGCCGCCGTCACCGCCACCGCCACCGCGATTCTCATCGTTCCCTCCTTGATTGACTGTTCCCGGTCGGGCGATCTCACCGCCGCTCGGAGACCGGTCTCGCCCGGCCTATTCACGACGGTACCCTTCAGATCCTGCGCGCCCCCTCGTCCTCTCCTCCTCCGCCTCCTCCGGGGGCCAGGGAACCGCGACGACCCCCTCGCCCTCGGAGAGTCTCGGAGAGGGAGAGGGGTTGGGGTGAGGGTGGCCGTCGGTCCACGCATGGTCCGGTCTAGTGTCCCGAGTCAGAAGTTCGTGGACTCGCGGCGCCGGGTGGGGTGGGGGTCCTCCCCGCGGGACCGTATCTTCTGCGGATGGCCGAAGCCACCCACCACCCATCTCGTGGCCCCATTGAGTGCCGGTAGCGCTCCGC